>NC_019793.1:2505000-2725000 GCF_000317835.1 Deinococcus peraridilitoris DSM 19664
CAGGGTTGCCTGCTTTTCACGTGAGGATGAGAGATCGATCTGCCGCGGTGAACGGACCGTCACACGACGTGGACGTGCCGTACTTGGAGCGGGTGTCCCGACCGCGGCTACGCTGCGGGGATTCCGGAATTCTCGCCTGATGGGGCTTGTGGGTACGGGCGCAGGAAGAGCTGGAGCGGTGATCGGGCGAGTTGCGGTGGAGGGTGAGGCGGATTTGGGCGCTTTCGGTGCGACAGGTGAGGCCGGTTTTGTAATGCGAGTCTGTGTGGGAGATGGTTTGACGGTCACCGACCGAATCGGTTTGCTGTTGGAAAGACCCGACCTGGTCGGGGCGGCAACCTTGACGGGCACCTTGACGGGCGTACGGACGACAGCAGCCGACGAGGCCCGGACAGCTGGAACAGCCGGTACCTTGGCTGGCGTGCTGTACACCGGAGCTGGCTTGCTGGCACTCTTGGGCGGTATGGCCGCCCGTTGAGCGGTGGCCGTTGGCCGGACCGGCTTCTTGGTTGGACTGGACGCTGGAGTTGCAGGCCGGGTGCTGGGCTTTGCCTGCTTCCGTCTGACCTCGGGGGCTTTGGCTCCAGGGCGCGCTGCAGGGGCTGTGCTGGTGACCGGCAAACTGGGGATGACGGGCAGGTCCGCTTCATGCTTGGTTGCGGGCGGCATGGCGGGCACTTCCTGCGGCGCTTCGGGCAGGATGGCGGGATCGGGCTCGAACAGGGTGGCCATGCCGACCTGTTGGGGAGCGCTGAAAATCCGTATCCCGGCGGGTGCGAGATAAGCGGCACTCAGCAGCGTCAGGCCGACAGGAACGAGCCCAGCACCCCAGCGGCCCGCGACGGAAGCACCCGTCAGCCGCCAGGTGTTGGTGCTGAACAATACCCCGACTGACAGCAGGAAGCCGCCGCTGAGCCAAAGGAAAGTAGCACTGTCGCTGGCCGATCGCCACATCAGCGGCAATCCGATCAGCACCGCAAAGATGGCTGCTCCGGTCCATAAACGGCGGCTGAGCGGCCCGAAGCCAAACGCGTAAGGCGTCAGGAGTAACAAGACTGCGCCAAGAATCAGCGCGGCATGAGGTGCAAGCAGCGCCACAATCGCGCCGCTGGCGGCCCCGAGTGACCAAGCCAGCCGAAGGGCCTGCCTGTGATGTATTCCCCGAAAGTGCATGCGCCCACGATAAGTGAGGAAGCTGATCGGGCCCCTCACAACACTTAAAGAGGGCCCTCACCGACGCTCATCAAGGCGCTGTCGAAGCATGATTTGGGCGGGGGAACTGGTGCGATCAAACATCACAGAAGACCGTTTAGCTTAACTGAACGATGCCGTCAGTCTTGACGGAACTCAGGCGACCTCGTGTTCAAGCGGGTGCAGGCGTCGAGAAAAGCGGTACGGCGCGGCAGGCAACAGTAGAGCGTGGAAGCAGCGCTTGCCCAAACTGGCCCCGGATGCGGTATAATCCTTGACTGGTTGCCCTAAGGGTTATGAACCCCGTGCATATAAACCCTGCAAACGCGTGGGGACGTGAGGAGAACATCATGGCGAAGAAGTGCTTTGTAACAGGAAAGAGTGGGATGGTCGTCAACAGCGTCATCCGTCGTGGTAAGGCCAAGGCGCAGGGCGGCGTGGGGCGCAAGGTGACCGGCGTCACCAAACACCGTCAGAAGGCCAACTTGCAAAAGAAGACCGTCATCGTCGACGGTGAAGTCAAGCGCGTTTGGCTCTCGACCAAGGCGTTGCGCCGCCTGCCGGAAAACATTCAGGTCATCTGAACAGGCCTCGCGAAATGGCAGGGCGATCCGATTCGGATCGCCCTGCCATTTCGCCGTTTGCTGCTTTCGTCAGTCGAGGTACCTTCCCGGCCTGCTGCACCCTCAGACTGAGTGGTGATCATTTTGTGTGCCCCCTCCGCAGGCATTCATCATGAGTCTGTGAAAAGATTGTAGCTGCCTCGGTAAAATTTTCCTTTTGTCCGCAAAGTATTGGGCGTATCATCAGGATGGTACCTGGACATGCCCTCTGATCGAGACTGTAGTGCCAAGCATGATGCCGACGGAGCATGCCGTGTCTTGCTGGCTGAGGCAGCTGAGGCACTCGACCGTGATTCACGGGAAGCAGAGCGCTTGGCGCTGGCCGCACGGGAAGTGGCGGTCACGCATGACTTGCTGGGAGAGGCGGCGTGGGCACTGTTTGTGGCCGGTCAGGCCGCGTGGCGACAAGGTGCCGTAATGCGCGCGACTGAAGCGATGGAGTCTTCCTTCGAACTTTTCCGGGTGGTCGGAAGGTGGCTGGACGCAGCTCGGGTACAGCTGAGCCTGGGAGGTTGGCGCTCAGCATCCGAACAGTACGAGACGGCTGTGGAGGCGGCTGAGATGGCACTGGTGTTCGCCGAGCAGGATGGTGATCCGAAGGTGCAGGCCGAGGCGCTCGAGCTGCTGGCCCACATTCGGCAGCGACAGGACCGGTCACAAGACGCGTGGCGCCTGCTGGAGCGCGCCCTGACCTTGTACCGGTCGAGCGGTGATGTACCCACACAAGTGCGGTGTCTGGGAAAGCTGGGCGACACCCTGAATGCCCTGGGTGACGATGCACCGGCCCTCTCTCATCTGCTTGAGGCTGAACGGTTGGTGCGTGAAGGGCAAAGTGACGAGTCGTGTGACGATTCGTCCTTGAAGGCGGCACTGCTGATCCGCCTTGGTGGTCTGTACCGAAAGCTGGGCGACCTGCAGCGCTCCCAAGCAGCGCTGCAGGAAGCACTGACGCTGAGTCAGGGCGGCCAGAACCGGTCGCATGAGATGGTATCGCATGAGACCGTGGCCACGCTGGAACTGGGACAGCTGCAGTTGGCGCTGAATGCGCCGGAGCAGGCCCAGGTGTCGCTGCAGCGTGGTCTTGCGCTTGCGCGGCTGCACGCTTTGCGCGCCCAGGAGTTCGCGGCGCTCGGCGGGCTGGGGAAGCTTCACGCCCTTCGGGGTGATCTGATGGAGGCTGCCGCTGCGCACCGGGAAGCGGCCGAGGTGGCCCGGGGGGTGACCGACGCTGCTGGTGAAGCGAGCGCACTGCTCGACCTGGCGCGTGTACATTTGTCCTTACAGCAGGTGCACAGCGCGCACGGCGTCCTGCAGCGCGCGCTCGCGCTGGTCGGCGACCCCGCTTGGAAAACCGCACCGCTGGAAATCCACGAGCTGCTCGCCCACACCTGCGCTCTTCTGGGCGATTTTCAGGCGGCCCTCGCGCATCACCGCCACTTTCACGTGCTTGATCAGCAACGGTTCGACGGATACACCACACGTCGCGCCTCGCGCCTCACCGATGCGCTTGAACTTGAACGGGCCCGACACGATGCCGAGGTCTACCGCCTGCGCACCGAGGCCGCGCGGCAGGCACGCGCAGAAGCGGAAGGTCAGGTGCGTGACCGCACGCTGGAGCTGGAACACTCGCAACTGGAAGCTTTTACACGACTGGCGCTGGCCGGTGAATACCGTGACGACGAAACCGGTCAGCATACCTGGCGTGTAGGCCAGTACACGGCGTCCATTGCACGGGCAATGGGCCTGCCCGACGAGCAGGTGGATCTCCTGGGTGTCGCGGCCCGCCTGCACGACGTGGGCAAGATCGGCATTCCCGACGCGATCTTGCTCAAGCCGGGCAAGTTCACTCCTGAAGAATACGAGCGCATGAAGACCCACACGATCATTGGCGCACGTCTCCTGTCGGGCAGCCGCTCGACCCTGTTGCAGCTGGCCGAGGTGATCGCCTGGACCCATCACGAACGCTGGGACGGCCAGGGATATCCGCACGGCTTGGCCGATGAAGCCATTCCGCTGCCCGGCCGCATCGTGGCCGTGGCCGACGTGTTCGACGCACTGACCCACGCCCGCACCTACAAACCGGCCTGGACCCATCAGGCGGCGCTTGACGAGCTGATGAAACAAAAAGGTGCGCAGTTCGACCCGCAGGTGGTGGAGGCCGCACTTGGCGTGTTCAGCACTTCCGGATTTTTTGAGGGACTTGAGCGCGATCAGACTGCGCAGCAGTCTTCTTTGGCCCGGGGTGCGGCGCGGCCGCCGGGGGCCGCGCGCCCGGAATCCCGGTAACCTGCGCGCCCACTGCCGGGTGTGGCCCGGACCATGTTAGGGCCCACGCTTGTGACGGGGTTTTGTGCGGGTATCATCGACGCCCAGGCCATGTTCGAGGGCGATACCCAGGGTCGTCAGCACCCCGGCTCCTGACCATCCGACGATACAGCTGATGCCCAGCAGGGCCACGTGGCTGACCGTGAACCATTCGAGCATGAGGGCCACCGTGGCGACGCTGGCAATGCCGGCAGAAAAGGCCGTGGCCAGCGTGCGCCGCATGCGGGGAAGCGTTTCCTTCATCAGCTGCCGGGCAAGCTGGGTGATGAACGCCGCCAGGAAGGCGGTCAGCAGCAATGTGAAAAGGGAAGGGGCAACGGGTGGCATCAAGGCTCCTTTCGAGGTTATGTCATCAACATAATATTCCAAGAGTCATAATTCAAGTCGAAAAACCCACATTATGCTTGACTGAAGTGCGCTAGATTCACTGCATGAGCAGCGCCAACCCAAATGAGGTCGCCGTGTGGCTGCGTGAACTGCGGGTGCGGCTCCGGTTGCGCCAGGATCAGGTGGAGGCGCACAGCGCGACCATCGGCGAGAGCTGTCGTATTTCGCAGTCATATCTCTCGAAACTGGAACGGGGCACCAAGACGCTGAGCAGCCTCACTCCACAGAAGATGAACGCCCTGCGCCTGATTTACCGGGTCAGCCCCGAGGAATGGGCCTCTCACACCGGCCTGAGCGTTGTGACCGGGCATGGCGAAGACGACGTGGTCGGCGGGCTTGAGTTTGTGCGGGTTCCCGTGCACGCGCTGGCCGCCGCCGGGCTGCCGCTCAGCGAGGACGGATCGAGCATCATCGACACCGAGCTGGTCCCGCGCGAGGAATTCAAAAACGGCATGGTGGTGCTGGAAGTGCAGGGAGAATCGATGACCAGCAGCGACGGCGGCCTGCGGCACGGCGACCGGATCTACGTCGACGTGAACGACCTGGAACTGCGCGAGGGCAAGGTGTACGTGCTGCACGTGCAGGGCGGGGGAATTCTGGTCAAGCGCGTTCGGCGCTTCGACGGTGATTTCTGGCTCACCAGCGATAACCCGGAATTCCCGCCCATTCGCCCGGATCAGGTAACGCTGGTCGGGCGGGTGTACTACCATCAGCCCAGGGGCCGGCGGCTGTAACCCGCAAAACGTGCGTGTCGATCAAGGGTCGGTCAGCAGTTCCTCGAGCGAGTAAGTTCGCGGCTGTGTGAAGAGCAATTCGTCGGTGGCCTCACGCTCGGCCTGCTCGCAGGCCCGCACGACGTAACTCATCCATTGGCGCTGGGAAAGACCGGCCGGCCTCGAAGAGGGAAGGTGTGCCCGCAGGCGTTCCTGAAGTAAGCGCTGCCAGGTCGCCTGTTGCTCTGCTGGGCCAGCCTGCTCCCAACCGCGATCACTTCTCATGAGCCCAGACTAGGGGAACAGAAAGAGAAGTGCGCTCAGCAAGCGTTTATCCGGTGCCGGATTCAAGAAACGCCCAAGGCGGCCGGGTCAGTCAGGCCGCTTTGGACGGGGTCCTGGCCGCGCGACGTGGGCGGCCGTCCGGTCGGTGCTCGGCGTCGAGCATCCGCTGTAAGGCGAGCTCGGAGCGTGACAGCCCCTCCAGCGCGTTGACACCCCGTGAGGAGCGAGGCTCGAAGTCATCGAGAATCCGACCTTCGAAATAACGATCGAAGATGACCGGGCAGATGTAGTGTGCGCGCACCACGGCCGGTGTGTTGCCCAGATCGGCCGCCACGACTTTCACGCACTCCACCACCGTTTTGCGGGCTTCACGTTCGCTGGCGGCCACTCCGGCTTCTGCCAGATATTCACCGGCCAGCAGTGTACCACCCCAGGTGCGGAAGTCCTTGGCGGTAAAAGGCCCGATCAGTTCTCGGATGTAGGCGTTGAGTTCTGCTGAACGCACTCGCGTCACCCCTTGCTCGCCGCGGGCCTGAAACAAAAAGCGGCCGGGCAAAGCCAGCAGCTTCTCGATGTTGGCTGCCAGCGTGCGATCGGTGAGCGCCTTGTGCTGCCAGATGCCGTGCTTGCCCTTGAAATGAAACTCGACGGTGTTGCCCACCACCTTGACATGACGCTTGTGCAGCGTCGAAAGGCCGTAGGTCTTGTGCCGCGTCGCGTAGGCGTCCGAGCCTACCCGGAAGTGCGCCACGTACAGCAGGCGGGTCATCAAGGCCAGCACCTTGCGCGGAGGCAGTTCTGCGCGCCGCAGATCGGCGGTGGTGAGTTGGCGCAGCTGGGGCAGCGCGAAAGCGAAGCGCGCCAGGCGTTGCCATTTGCGCAGCGCGCCTGCCTGCAGAAAGTCCGGATGATAGCGGTACTGCAGGCGTCCGGCCGCGTCACGCCCGAAGGCCTGCAATTCGGCGTCCGGATCCGGCGAGACGAACACCTCCTGATAAGCGGGTGGTACGGCCAGCCTGGCAATTCGCGCCAGCGCCGCTTGATCGGTCAGTTCGGTGCCGTCGGGATAGAAGTATCGAAACTCGTCCACCTTGCTGCCTTCGCGGCGCAGGTACTCGTCTTGCAGCAGTTCGGTGCGTGAAGTCATATGGCCTGACTTCGGCTGCCGCAGGCAGCGCGGCGAACGAGGCGCCCTGGCTTTGCAGGTGGAGTACCGGGCATGGTCACCGTAAGGTACGGGTGGGCCGTGTGGCGCACTTGAGGAACAGCTTGAGGCGGCCTTGACCGTAAAGAGTGGACCATGCACGGCGCCGCTTCCCGGTAAACCTCCCCTCAAGCCGGGCGTCCTCCCACGCCGCGCGAGGGGGCGGCTAGACTGACTGCATGCCCAAACTGAATGTGCAAGGTTACGGAGAATTCGAGGTTGGCGCCTCCGAGCGTCTGGTGCTGGCGCTGGAGCGCGTCGGCGTGGACATTCTGCACCGTTGTGGTGGTCAGGCGCGCTGCACCTCCTGCCGGGTAGAGTTCATGGAAGGTGAGCCAGAGCGCATGACGCAGGCCGAACGGAGCGTGCTGGAAGCCAAGGGGCTGCTGGGTCAGGCCCGACTGTCATGCCAGATGCTGTGCGATCACGACATGAGCCTCAGGCCGGTACAGACGGTCGCCAGTTCGGGTCTGGAAAGTGGCAAGACCCCCGCCGGGCAGATCGAGCCCGAGCCTGTCTGGGACAGCGGAGCCTGAAGAGGCACGGCTCAGCTGTCTGAACGGTCCGTGGTCGGGCCGGGTGTTTCCCCGGGGAAGCCCAGACCGGCCAGAATCCGTTCGCGCGGCCAGTGAATCAGTGCCTGCAACTCATCGAGTGTCTCCTCGAATTCCGGAGAACTTGTTTCGGCGGCGCGCAGCCGTTCCCACAAGGCGTTGCGCCGGCGCAACCAGGTCACGGTCTGCCCGGGCTCCTTCACGGGTTGCTGCGCAGAATCCGCGGAATGTGCAGGATGCGTGCCAGACCCAGCACCCAGGCCACCGAGAAGAGCGCGCCTGCCGCCACGTCCGTCGGGTAGTGCACGCCGATGTACACCCGTGAGAGCATCATGCCCACGGTATACAGCAGTCCGAGCACCACCGCAAAAACCCGGAAGCGCGCCGACCACAGCAGCACGATCAGGGTGCAGGCGAGCGCGGAGGCGAACATCGAGTGGCCGCTGGGAAAGGACGAGTCGGTCTCGGGCAGAAAAGGCACCCACAGGTCGGGCCGGGGACGATCGAAGAACTGCTTGAGCGCGAAGTTCACGCTCGCCACGCCGCCCAGGGCCAGCAGGACGAACCAGCCCAAACGGCGCCGACGGCGAAAATACACCACGAACAGTGTCACTGCGATGGGCAGCATCAGTTTGGCGCTGCCAAAAATCGAGAAGGCCGCTGCCGCGTGATTGGCAGGGTCGGAGGTGAAGCCGTGCACGAAACGCATGATCGCCTCGTCGACGGCCAGCGTTTCCTGCTCGTAGACGTCCTCGGCAATGTCGGCAAACAGGAAAAGCGGCACCAGCACCGTGAGCGCCAGAATCGACAGGGCCCGCCAGTGCGTCTTGAGAAGCTGTCCGAGGTGAACGAGATGTTCTTTCATGACCTTCGTCGAGGGTAACCTTGTCGGAAGATCGCTGCGTGAATCCCGGCTGGCAGGATGTTGGGAGTTGCGTGTGGTCTATCGTGTGAACGGCGAAAGCGCTGGATTTCTCACGCCCGTACATGGTGTCGAGCCCGCAGCTGATCGTGCGCCAAAACGAGAGGCGCAACTTCAAAAGTCTCGAGGACCTCCAGGGCAAACGCCTGGGCGTCGGTACCGGCAGCAATTACGAGCAGATCGCCAGCCGCCTGGGCGGCATTCAGGTGCGCACCTACAAAGCCCTCCTGATCCCCTCAAAGCCCTCAGCCTCGGGCGCATCGATGCGGCGCTCAACGACAGCCTGTGGCCGCGTACCTGGTGAAGCAGAGCGGACTGCCGCTCTCCCGCGCTGGGCAACTCGTTCATCGGGCTCGTCAAAGACACCTCGCTGGTATCGGTGATCACGGTGGTGGAGTTGCTGCAAGAAGGCAACCTGATCATCGCACGGACCTTTCAGCCCACGCCGGTCTGCCTGGCAGTCGCGGGCATCTACTGGGTGATCAGCAGCCTGCTGGTGCTGGTCCTGCGCAACATCGGGCGCCGACCGTCACACGGTCGTGTAGCGTAGGAACGTGACGCACCGCCCGATATTCGACTGCCTGGAGAGCGGGCGTCTGGTGCTGCGACGTTTTACCCGTACTGACGTGCCCGCCCTGGTCCGCTACCGCTCTGAGCAGGAAGTGGCGCGCTATCAAAGCTGGGACGCGCCATACCGCGAAATGCAGGCGCGCGAGCTCGTCGACGCCATGCAGACGCGCCAACCGGGGGAACCGGGCTGGTTTCAGTTTGCGATTGAGGAGCGCACCAGCCGCGCGTTGATCGGCGACCTGGGCCTTCACCTCTTCGAAGCCGAGCAGGCCGAAATCGGTTATACCCTCGCGCGGGAAGTCTGGGGACGGGGATACGGCAGTGAAGCGGTGGGCACCCTGCTGAACCTGGTCTTCGGGCAGCTGCTGGTGCACCGCATCATCGCCCGCACCGATCCGCGCAATGACCGCTCCGCGCGCCTGCTGCGCCGTCTGGGATTCCGTCACGAGGGCCGCTTTCTGGAAAGTTACTTTGACGGCGAACACTGGCTGGATGACGATCTGTACGCCCTGCTCAGCCGCGAATGGTTGAGGCACCCGGCTTGAAAGTTACCCTCCTTGCAACTGCCCTTCGAGCTGGGCCGCGGTGTCCTGCGCGCCCATCAGCCGGGCGGCATCCACGACCGACAGTCCGTTCGCGTCGCGCGCGTGCAGATTGGCGCCGCGCGCGAGCAGCAGCGTGGCCAGGGCGGTGCGGTTGAACATGGCGGCCATCATCAGGGCGGTCTTGCCGTCGGGCGAGGTGCTTTCGACGTCAGCACCCTGATCGAGCAGCAACTGCACCATCTGTTGGTCCCCCTTGTACACCGCGCCCAGCAGCGGTGTCTGGCCCTGGTCGTTGCGCAGCTCCGGGTCGGCGCCGTGTGACAGCAGGACGCGTGCCGCTGCGTGATGTCCGTGGTAGCAGGCCAGCATCAGCAGGCTGTCACCTTTCTGGTTGCGCAGATTCGGTGGCAGACCGCGCTCCAGCAGGGAAGTGAGCTGTGCGGCATCACCGCTCCTTGCAAGCTCAAAGATAGCCTGCAGGTAAGCCAGCGTCTCCTCGTCGAGCACGGCTGGTGCGGTGTCGGTGTTGGCATCGTGGTGCATGGGACCTCCTGTCTGGAATGTAGTGCAGCCGGGAGTGGACTGCCTGCCCGCGGAGACGGTCAGGTCAGGCGTGGACGGGTCATCAGCACCAGCAGAAAGGTCAGGGTATTGGTCAACACTACGGTCGCTCCAGGAGCGACGTTCAGGTAGTACGAAGCATACAGACCGATCACGCCGCTCAGGCTGCCGATCAAGGCTGCGACCAGCATCATGGCGCGCAGATTGCGGGTCAGCAGGCGGGCGGTGGCGCTTGACGTGATCAGCAAACTCACCGACAGGGTGGTACCGACCAGCTGAATGGTCAGCACCACCACCAGCGCGATCAGCATCAAGAGCAGGTTGTTGAGGCGCCCGACCGGCAGGCCGATGGCGCGCGCTTCCGTCGGGTCGAAGGAGATCAGCAGCAGCTCTTTTTGAAAGACCGTCAGCGTCAGGCCGATCAGGCCCGTGACGATCAGGGACGCCCACAGGTCCTGCGCTGAAACTCCCAGCGGATTGCCGACCAGAAAATTGGCCAGGTCGACGGCGTAACTGCGGGCACTGGACAGCAGCACCACGCCCAGCGCGAACATGCCCACAAAGACGATGCCGATGGCGCTGTCCTGCTTGAGGCCGCTGCGCTGCGTCACGAACCCGATGCCCAGCGAGGTTACGAGTGCCGCCAGCACTGCACCTCCCAGCAAATTCAGTTTCAGCAGAAAAGCCGCCACGATACCTGGAAACACCGCGTGACTCATCGCGTCCCCGATGTAGCTGAGGCCACGCAGCACCACGTACACGCCGATCACCGCGCACAGCACCGACACCACCGTGACGCTCAGGAGCGCGCGTACAAAGAACTCGTATTGCAGAGGCTCAAGTAGCCAGTTCATGCGCCCTCGTGTCCAGGTCCAAGGTGCGAGCTCGAAAAGGTGGCTTCGACGTTGTGCGGGGTGTAGACCTCTGCCGGAGTACCCTGGGCGATCACCGAGCGGTTGACCAGAATCAGCCGGTCGCACCAGCGTGCCGCGCTTTCCAGGTCGTGGGTGACCATCAGCACACCCTTGCCTGCCCGCGCCTGAGCTTGCAGGAGCGCCATCACCCGCTCCTGCGTGGCTGCGTCTACGCCGGTGAGTGGTTCGTCCAGCAGCAGCAGCAACGCCTGACGGACCAACATGCGCGCGAGCAGCACCCGTTGTTTTTGCCCACCTGATAAATCCGCGATGGGTCGCTGACGCAGATCGAGCACCCCGGTCTGCTCCAGGGCGCGACGCACGATTTCACGGTCCGTTCTTCCCGGCCAGCGCAGCCAGCCCAGCCGTCCGGTGCGGCCCATCATGGCGACTTCCCATACGGTGACGGGAAAGGACCAGTCGAGGGTCTGTTGCTGTGGCACGTAAGCGATGGCGTCCTTCGGGCGTGGAGCGAGGGCGGGCGCGAACCGCACCGATCCACCGGAAGTGGGTATGAGTCCCAGCAACGCCTTGAGCAGCGTGCTCTTGCCGGCCCCGTTGGGACCGATCAACGCCACGAACTCACCGCTTCGCACGTTCACACTGGCGTGCTCCAGGGCGTTCTGCGCGCCGTAACGCACGCTCAGATTCTCGGTTTCGAACAGCACTTCCGCCGCGGCCGCGTTTGGCACGGCAAAAATGCTCGCCGGACCTGCCTGGATCATTGTCGGCCCGTAAGACGCACCAGGGTGAGGCGCTCTGGGAGCTTGACGCTGCGCTGGGCAATTCCCAGGGAATTTGCCGAAGGCAGCAGAAAAGGGCAGGAAAGTGCAGTCTTTGGCATGAGGAAGGTCGGCGCCGCGAAAACCACGCGGGCGGGCGCGGGCAGCGCTCTATCATACCGCTCCTGAACCAGGGCAGACCGCTTCACTTCAGGGCGTTCACGATGGTATCCACGTTGTACCGGAACGCCTTGAGGAAGGTGTCGCCCGCGCTGCCCGGCTGGCCCAGCGCGTCGGTGTACAGGGGTGGAGCGATGCGCGCGCCGGTTTCGCGGCTGACACTCTGCGCGAGGCGGGCATTGACGGTGTTCTCCGTGAAAATGGCCTTGACCCCCTGCGCTTTGATGGCGCGAATCAGCCGGGCCGTGTCCTGCGCGGAGGGCGCCTGTTCGGTGCCGCGCCCTGGAAAGACTTCCCCGACCACCGTGAATCCGTAGCGGTGCGCGAAGTATCCCAGCGCGTCGTGGTTGGTGACCAGCTTGCGTTGTGCTTTCGGCAATTCGGCCACCCGTTTTCTGGCGTAGGCGTCGAGGGCCTGGATTTGCGCGATGTAGGTTCTGGCGTTGTTGGCGTAGGTTGTCCTGCCGGCCGGATCGGCCTGGGTGAGGGCGTCACGGATACGCCCGACATACGACACGGCGTGGTCGGCGTCCCACCAGGCGTGAGGATCGAATTCCCCGTGCCCGGCTTCTGCATGTTCCTCGTCTTCACCCGCGTGCTCTTCGGCTGCGCGCAGTTTCAGACCCTGGGTGAGCGTGACGACGCGGGCGCTGGGAGCCGCACTTTGCCGCAGGCGGTCAAACCAGTTTTCAAGACCGGCACCGTTCTGGAAGATCAACCTGGCTCCCGCGACGGCGCGGATGTCGCCAGTGGAAGGCTGGTAGGAGTGAGTATCACCGTTGACGGGAACAAGGTTGGTGACCTGCACGCGCGTGCCACCCACCGTCCGTACCATGTCCGATACCATCGAGAAGCTGCCCACCACCTTGAGCGGAGGAGCAGTCTGCGGCGTCTGGGCAAGGGCGCTTCCCGTAACAAGCAGCGTGGTAAGCAGGGACATCTGTTTCATAAGTCTCCAGGCAGACACCTTTCGGTATCCTGATAAATAATAATCGCTTATCAACAATTTACAAAGAGCTCGTCTCATCACCAGCGCCATGGCGGACCGGGCGCAACAAAGAACGGGGCCAAACAGTGTGGCGGCTCCCGGTGGCCGTACTGCACTGGGAGACTGCCCTGTGAGACTGTGCTGGGAGCCTGCGTTCCCGGCCGACACAGCAAAGCCGCTCCCGGAGGAGCGGCCGTTTGATTCCGGATTCTATTTGAGGGTAACGATGCGGGAAACGGAGGGAACACCGTTTTTGAGGATAAAGAGCATGTATTGACCCGGAGGAGCGAGATTCGGACTGCCCGGAGCGCGCAGGGTCAGCGTTCCCCCGGAGCGGCCGACAATGTCGAGGGTGCTGATGCGCTGGTTCATGTCAAAGGAGTGCGTCACCGAACCCAGACGGATCAAGGTGGCCTTGCCGATCTGGGCCGCGTCGGTCGTCGTGACCTCGAAGGTGTCCCCGTAGTCGATCACGGCCTTCGAGACACCCTGAATGCTGGGCCGCTCTCCCTTGAACAGGTACGGCGGACGGTACACCTGGGCGTTGCGGTACTTGTCGTACCCGGCGTTCTGCTGTTTTTCATCGGGGCAACCGGAGTACTCGGGATCACCGTCCGTGCAGGCTCCACCCCCGGAGACCAGCACCGTCGCATCGGGCAGCAGGATGGCCGTCGAGTGATACAGACGTTCGACTGTCATCGGTGCGAGCGAAGTCCACGACTTGCTGACCGGATTCCACAGTTCGGGAATCTTGACGGTAGCGTCCTGCCCGGCTTTGGCGGCGTTTTCGGGATCGTCGGGCGGATACTTGGCGTTGTTGAAGCCGTACGCCTGGGTGCCGCCCGTGACCAGCACGCTGCCGTCGGGCAGCAGGGTGGCATTGTGAAAGCGCCGCTTGTACTGCATCGGGGCGAAGGTGGTGTATTGGGCCGTACCACCCGACAGGTCGATTCCGATGGCGTGGTTGGTCGGGGAAATCCGGTTGGCCGAGGTTGGTGAGTTGTCGCGCTCGTCGCTGCCACCACCACCCAGCACCAGCACCTTGTCGGTGTCGTACATCACGGCCGTGCCGTAATCACGCCGCACCTTGTTGGGCGGTGGAGCGGGCGTCCAGCTGCCCGCGCCCCCGGTGCCGATCCAGCCGACCTCGTCCTTGTCCGGTCCGGCATTGAAGACCTGACCGTTCGAGGCAACGAACAGCCAGGGGTAGAAGTCAGTCTGGGCTTTGGCGCCGTCGAGGCGGCGCCAGGTGTTGCTGGTTGGATTGTAGACTTCCGGGGTTTCGGCGAAGGTGCCGGCGCCGAGCTTCTGGCCCTGAGGCACGGTAGAGTTACCGGCCACTGCCAGTACGTCTCCGTTGGGCAGGGTGGTGGTGGTGGGATACCAGCGGAACTCGGACATCGACGCGACTTTGGTCCACTTTTTGGTGCGGTAGTCGTAGATGTTGGTGTCCTTGATGCCCGCTTCGGCCGAACGGTGACGGAACAGCTTGGACAGATCGTCGCCCCCGGCAATCAGCAGCCGACCGTCGGCCAGCAGGGTGTGCCCGCCGCAGAAGATGGCGCTGCCCTGAAAGTTCATGGGGGTGTGGGTGTTGTTCGCGGGGTTCCATAAATCGATCTGGTTGTTGTATGGCACGCCACTTTTCCCGGCGTAGTTGGCCCAGTCCGGGTAGTAGTTGCCTCCGAACGACATCACCGTGCCGTCCGGCAGCAGCGTGGTGTGAATGGCCAGCACCGGCCAGTTGCCGATCAGCGTCGACCACTGGCCTTTGCTGCTGGCGTCCGCGCTTGGGGGTCCGAAGGCACTTTTGGCGGCCTCGTAATCCTGCGCCGGCACCACGCTGGCCCCTGGCCCAGGCCCAGGCGTCGGACCCGTCGAAGAACCAGGCCCCGTGCTACCACAGCCGACCAACAGGGCCGCACCCAACAATGTTATTCCAATAGAGCGATACATGAAACCTCCGAAACCCAACGTTGATATTCAAAGACGAACCTCTGAAGAGGCCCGGATCACACACCAGCGAAGGCACCGCACAACACCTGCCGATGCTCTGTGAAAAGAATGCCGGCCAAATCTGACGTGAACTCACACGATGGGTGAAGTTTTTGCCGGATTGGTTCTCATAGACTGCGTTGTCGTTCATTTCCAAAGCTTTGTTCAGGAGACGTGCGCAACGCGATTTTTGTCAAATCGTGACGTCGGCACAATCACTTGATTTGACCTTCATGTGTGGTCGGCACTTTCCGCAGGGATCACCTGTCGACGAGGCTGTGCCGGCTGCTGTTCACAGCCCTGCCAGCCTGTGACCGTCAGTCGGCCGACCCGCTTTCGGAGGCCGCCAGTTCGCCCTGGGCCTCGGAGAGCTTCAGCAGGCCGCCCAGCACCTGCATGAGTGCCAACGCCAGGGCGGGCATGCCCGCCATCAGCATCACCAGACCACTGATCTGCTGATTTTGCAGCGGCGTCAGATTCCACAGACACGGCACGTTCACATAAGGGCTGTACAGCACGGCGGGACTGTACAGCCAGACGGCCGCCACGCCCATCATCGGCAGGGCGCTCAGAAAACCAAAAGCTCCCCGACCGAGCACCGACAGACGGTTCAGCTGCGGCACGGTGTTCAGTGCGACCGCCCACAGCAACGTGCCGCCCAGCAGGTAGAGCACGGGCAGCAGCGTCGACGCAGTGGCGCTTACCAGCGAGGCATTAAAGCCAATGGGCAGATTCCAGAATACGATAATGGTCGTCCATAAGGCAAAGACCACAAAGGGATCGAGCACGAACGACAGCAGACGGCGCGCCGGTCCACTTCGGTGCAGGGCCAGCAGTCCGGAAGGCAGGCCCAGCATCAGCAGTGGTGGAGCCAGCTCGGCCAGCAGCATCAGGCGACCCATGTACAGCGCCATCGAATTCAGCGTGTACGACGAAGCGTTCGTTTGCAGCCCCAGCAGGGCCACCAGCGCGCCCAGACCGAACAGCAGCGCCCGCCACCCGGGCCAGTGTGCGCGTGCCTCGGCACTTCGGCGCACGCGCACGAAGTGCCAGAAGTACACTCCCACGAGTGCCACGGTCACGCCCCATACCAGGGGATCCAAGCGCCACGAGAACAACAGGGCCGCCGGCGAAGGATTCAGATCCACGCGTTCACTCCTTCAGAACCTGCCGCAGATCGCGCACGACCCGGTCGAGTTGCGGCAACTGCGTGTAGTCCCATACCAGGCGCATTTTTCCCTCACGGTCGATGAGGTACGTGGCGGTCGTGTGGTTGATGGCGTAATTTCCCGAGGTTCCCGTTCCCGAGCTGGCCGAGGCACCTTTCGGCTGGATGGGCGCCTTGGCATACCCCACACCGTACGATTTGGCAACGGCTGCCAGCTGGGGTTCGGGAAGACGCAGGCCCGTCAGGCCACCACCGAAGAAATTCGTGTAGGCCTGAAGCTGCGCCACGGTGTCGCGCTCTGGATCGAGGCTCACGAACACGATACGCAGGTCATCCTGTACGTCGGCGGGCAGCTGTTCCTTGGCTTTGCGCAGGTAGTTCAGGGTCAGCGGACAGATGTCCGGGCAGCGCGTGAAGCCGAAAAACAGCGCCACCACTTCCCCGCGGGTACTGGCGAACTCGAAAGGCTGTCCCGATTGGTCGGTGGCGCTGAAGCCGGCTGCCAGCGGTCGGCTGTCGTAGGTCGTGCCGAAGTACGCAAAAGGACTCTTGATGCGGGCGTACAGCCACACGCCTCCCAACAGGGCCGCTACGGCCAGCAGGGCGCGGGTCAGACCACCCAGCCAGTCCAGGCCGGACGCGTCCAGGGCTTCCGTCTTCACTCAAACCTCCGCACGGGCAACTCCACGGGCAGATCCGGACGTCCCTGAAACGACAGGATCAGTGTCACACGCTCGCCTTCACGGGGCACACGGGTCAGGTCTTCCAGCATCAGGTGGGTGCGGCCCGGCGTGAGCGTGACCTCCTGGCCGGGTGACACCTTCAGCGAATCGAGCGGCTGCATGCCCTGCATACCGTGGGCATGCGCGTGGTCTGAGGCGGCGACCGTGGCAGTCTGCATCAGCGTGATCTGCCCGGCCAGCGGAGAACTGGCCCGGATGAGGCCCAGCGGTGCTTCGGTATCATTGCGCAGCGTGAAGTAGGCGCTTGAGACGTTCGAACCCGGCGGGACGGCCAGCACAAACCCGTTCAGGACCGAAATACCGCCTTGGCTGACGTGCAGAAGCGCGGTTTCCACCGGAGCCTGGCGGGTGTGCGGTGCGCTTCGCAGCCACCACACGCCACCGGCCAGCACCAGCAGGGCTGCCAGGACAGTCAGAAGGCGCCAGGACCACATGGCTTCAGGCTAGCGCGGCCACGCAAGACAAACGCCCTGTACCCGACAGCCTCGCTCAAGATTCCCGCATGGTCGCCGGTGCGGGCACGCCGCGGAGAGCCGGTCAGTTCTCGCGCTCCGTACGCGACGGCATGACCAGCTCGTGCAGACCGCGCTGCCACAGGTTCTGCTGCTCGTTCTGCCTGCGCTTTGCGTGATCCCAGGCGAGCAGCAGGGCCATCACCCCGTAAAAGGGCAGGTGCCCGACCAGTTCCTCCCAACGAAACACCGTCAGCGTCAGGTTGAAGGGCAGCCACGCCAGCACGATGATTTCGCGCGGAAAAAGATTGAACAGCAGGAACACCCCGACGAGCAGCTCCACGCTTCCCGCCAGCAGTACAAAGGTCTCGTCGGGCAGCGGCAGGCCGAAATTGCCGGGAACGTTCAGGGGGTACTCCTGCAAAAAGGCTCCCGCGAGCGGCAGATTGGCGAACTTCTCGCTGAAGGCCACCGCGATCAGGCTGAGGGCCACCCCGATGCGCAGGGCAGGCACCGCGAAGCGCGCGAGGCGGGCAGGTGGTTCGGTGTTTGGCAGGACCAGCCGCCCGACCGAGAAGGGCCCGCGTCCGGCAAGGTAGAAAAACACCGCGAACCCCAGGTAGTGCAGATTGTCGAGCATGTCACTCACGCCTGCGAGCGCCAGACCCGCGAACCACAGCAGCCCGAGCGCCAGCGCGGCGATGCGGGTGAAGCCTCCGTAGAAGAGGGCCAGCGCGATACCGACTTCCAGCAGCCCCACCGGATACGCCCAGCCGCCCAGCAGCTGGTTGTTGGGCGAGAACAGGCGGCCCTCCACGCCACTCACCAGCAGCGGTACGGCCAGGTGCGCGGCCAGAATGGCCGGAATGAAGGCGTAGAGCAGCGCCAGCCGTTCACCTGTCGCGCCGAAAGTGGCGAAGGTGGGCAGGAAGCCGCGCCCGTCACGTCGACGCTGCCACCACGCCGCCCCCAGCGCGCCCAGCAGAACCGCAGCGATCAGGGTGAGCGGCAGGGGCCGAAAAATCAGCTCGAAGCGGTTCGGGTAGGGGGCCGCGTCGATGAACCATTTCTCGTGCGCGCTCGCCGTTCCGAGCAGTGCGAGCAGGCAGGGCAGCAAACGAAGCATGCCTTAGCGTGTTCCGGCGTTCGGAGCGGGAGCAAGGGCGAACGTCTTGACGGGTACCTTCTGCGGACACTGAAGCCTTGAGCCATGCTTGAGGAACGGAGTGGCAACGGCGCCCGACCCGTACCCTCGGGGCAAGACGTGCTGTTGGGTACGCCGTGTAATGCGAGGTGAGTGTGTCCATGTGGCTCGTTTCCCTGATTTCGCTGGTCCTGCTGGTCAGCACGCACCTGTTTGCAGGACGGCTGCGCTTCCTTTCAGGTACGCCGCGTAGCCACTGGCTGTCGCTGGCGGGGGGCATCTCGGTCGGATACGTGTTCATGCAGCTGCTGCCCGAACTGAGCGAAAGCCAGGAGGTGCTGCAGGAACGCGCCGGGCCGTCCCTGGCCTATCTGGAGCACCACGCTTATCTGGTGGCGCTCGTGGGGCTGGTGGTGTTCTACGGTCTCGACCGCCTGGCGCGCGCCTCACGGCAACGCCAAAGGCAGCAGGGAGCAGGGGACCATACCCATCCTGAGGCGTTCTGGCCGCACATTCTGTCTTTCGCGGTGTACAACGCCCTGATCGGTTACCTGCTGCTGCACCGCGAGCAGGACAGCCCGCGCAGCCTGCTGACCTTCGCCGTCGCGTTGGCGCTGCATTTTGTGGTGAACGACTACGGTCTGCGTGAGGACCACAAGCATCAGTACGACCGGGTGGGCCGCTGGCTGGTCTCTGCGGCAATTGTGCTGGGCTGGCTGGTGGGCGTGCGCGTGGAGCTGCCCGAAACCACCGTCGCGGTGCTGCTGTCGTTCCTGTCCGGAGGCATTCTGATCAACGTCTTCAAGGAGGAGCTGCCCAGCGAGCGGGAAAGCCGCTTCTGGCCGTTTCTGCTGGGCGGTCTGCTGTACAGCGCCCTGCTGCTGCTGGCCTGAGCAGTACGCCAGAACCAGCGAAATACGCTAGAACCAGCGAATGGATGCTTACCTGCGCTGGCTGCGCTCGAAAATCGGTCATGAAGTCATCAAGGCGCCGGGGGCCGGGGTCGTGGTGCGGGACGACCAGGGGCGCGTGCTGCTGACCCGCCGCAGTGACGACGGCACCTGGGGGCTGCTGGGCGGCTGGCTCAGCCCCGGCGAATCGGCCCTGGAAGCGGCTCGGCGTGAGGTGCTCGAGGAGTCCGGCTGGGAAGTCGAGGTGACCGGACTGCTCGGGGTGTACAGCGATCCGGCCGAGATGCGCTGGACCTATCCCAACGGCGACCAGGCCGAGTTCGTGAACGTGATCTTCGAGGGCCGCCTGCTGCGCCAGGTGGGAGAACCTGACGACGAGACGCTCGAACTGCGCTTTTTCTCGCGTGAGGATCTGCCCGAGGTGCGGCCCAACGACCGCCGTCCGGTTGCGGACGCGCTGTCAGGCGCACCCCGGCCGTTTGTTCGCTGAGTCATACGGACTTGCGTTCCCCGAGCGTCTTGCCACTCACCCACTTTCTTTCACGCATGACGCGTGGCACGGTGAACCAAGGCGGCGCGGGAGTTGACCAGTCCAGGGACGGAGCGGAGGATAGACTGCGACCTTTGGAAAGGTGAGTGACAAACATGCCGAACAACAATGAATTCGCAGTTGGAATGCAGGCCGTGATCATGCGCAATCACCGCCCATGGAAAACAACCCGGGTGGAAGGCCGACATGGGGATGTGGTGCGCGTCGACGGTGGCTTCGAATACAGCGCCACGACAGGCGAGCGGATCGATACGGGCAACAAGGCCAACACGGAAGAACTGGTCGAGGCCACGCCGGCGCGCCTGGCGTACATCGAAGTGCGGGAGTTTCTCGCGGGCGCAGCGACCGTGAATATTCGGACGGTCAGTCCTGAGGCGATGGTGCGCCTGGCCGAGTTGGTCCGGGAGTTTCAGCAGATCACCAACACTGGACGGGACGAGTAGGTGCTTGATTGTGCCACCAGCATGAAACACTGAGAAAGAAATGGCCCGCTCGGGCCTTGCGGTGAGGTACACGTTCGAGCCTGGGCCGCCGCGCACGACGTGTTTGCCGACGTTCTTATAAAAGATGTGGTTGAACTGACTTGTTTCAGCTTAGAAAATGCGGTCTAGCATGGTATTCTGGCCTTTCTATAGGTCTCGCCGCCGCGGGCGAGGGGGCCGTTTAGAAGTACTGGCGAAGATTTGCGGCAGTCTGGCAGTAACTCGTCTGCTATTAATGGTAATGCACAACAAAAACAGGTGACGATTGATGAAAAACGCTATTCGACGCCGTGTTTCCACTATTTTTTCTACGACCGCACTTATCGGTTTCGTGACCCAAGCAAGTGAGCTATCACTACCCAAGGTGAAGGGTGCTGGTCCTTCAGTTTCTGGATTGTCTTCATTACGAACTGCTTCGGTTGAGGGATTCATGGCTAATAACAAATAGTTGTGAACTGGCTTGGCAGCGTTGGCTTTAACGATGCCCACAGGGTCTCTCGCGCAAAATAATGACCAACCTACCCCGCAAGGTAACTACTCAGCGGGGGGTCTGGGCTTCGGCAAGGCTGTAGAGTAGGGCATCTCCGACGACACCTGCCCGAACTGCAAAAAGCTGGAAGCTCAGCTGGCCGAAGTGCTGGCTGAACTTCGAGAAATCAAGGCGCGCCTCGGACTCAACAGCAGCACCTCCCACCAGCCACCCAGCCAGGACAAACCCTGGGCACCAAAGAGTGAGCGTCAGAAAACAGGCCGGACACCAGGTGCTCAGGCCGGCCACAAGGGCAAGACACTGAAGATGGTGGAGCACCCGGATGAGGTGGTGACGCTTCCGATTACCGGCTATTGCGGTTGCGGTCAGTCCTGGGAGGGGATAGCAGTGAGTGATGAACTGGCCCGCCAGGTTCTGGACCTCCCGAAGATCCGTCTGCATGCGCTGGAATATCGTGCCCAGGTCAAGGTCTGCCCGTCGTGTCAGCACCGGGAGCAAGCTCCCTTTCCCGCGCATGTCCCAGGTCAGGTGCAGTACGGTCCCCGCGTGCATGGCTTGGCGGTCTACCTAATGCCGTGCAGTTCGTCCCCCTGAAGCGGACCTCGAACATCCTGGAAGCGATCTGCGGAGCACGCCTGAGTGACGGCACCATTTCGTTGAACCTTAAGTTGGCGGCTCAGCGTCTGGTGCCTTTTGAGACGGAGCTCAAAGCCGCACTCCTGAAGGAGTCCGATCTTCACGCGGACGAGACCGGCTGCAAGGTCAAGGGGAAGCTGGCGTGGATGCACGTGGTGAGCAGCAAGCAACTCACGCTGTATGGTCATCACGCACAGCGCGGGTACGCTGCTCTGAAAGCCATGGACGTGCTTCCTCACTTCAAGGGGACACTCGTTCACGACGCCTGGAGCACGTATTTCCAGCTTCCCGCTGAGCATGCCTTGTGCAATGCACACCTGCTGAGGGAATGGCGGCATCTGGAGGAACAGCATGGACAGTTTTGGGCCGGGGAGCTGCGCAGCGCTATGCAGTTCGTCTATCACGAGTACAAAGCTGGCACGCTGACTGCAGAGGGAAAAGCCGCGTTCCTGAGGCAGTTCGATAAGTTGGTGCAGGCCGGATTAGACACCAACCCAGCAGTGGAACCGGTACCTGGACAGCGCGGAAGAGTAAAGCAGACCCTCGGACGGAACCTGGCCTTGAGGTGTCAGCGGCATCGGGAGGCGATTCTGCGTTTCCTTCATTACGAGCAGGTGCCGTTTGATAACAATCAAGCGGAGCGCGATATACGGATGGTGTGCGTGAAGCGGAAGGTTTCGGGTGGCTTTCGTTCGATGGAAGGTGGGGTGAACTTCTGCCGCCTTAGAAGTTACTCCTCGACGCTTCAGAAGCAGGGACTGAATATTTGGCAGGGACTCATCAGCGTCTTTCGTGGTGATATCCTCCTGCCCAACCTCTCGTGCTGAAGCATTACCTGGAGTGATCTATGGACTCTGATAAGATCGACAAGATCGTTAATGACTACCTTGCTCAAAATACCGAAGTCGCATATTTGTTCGCTGGACTTTTTTGTATCGGATACGGCGCCCGGCTCTATTGGCCCGTGCGGCAAGCTTTGCGCAGTGGAATAATTGCGCATCGCCATGGTAGCAAGACGCAGCACATGATGCGCGATGCAGACCCTCTTAACTTTGCTCTCGTACTAGCCGTCCAGTTAAAACGAGCAGTGATGGCCGTGATTGTCGGGGCAC
Source organism: Deinococcus peraridilitoris DSM 19664 (assembly GCF_000317835.1). Classification (NCBI taxonomy): domain Bacteria; kingdom Thermotogati; phylum Deinococcota; class Deinococci; order Deinococcales; family Deinococcaceae; genus Deinococcus; species Deinococcus peraridilitoris. Next base: position 2,527,368 of record NC_019793.1, read on the forward strand.
TCTTTTCCTTTGGCGCGATTATTAATCTAGCTCGCTTTTAGATTGTTGGTGACTACTCAGCGCGGGACTGGTGCTCGCGCTGAGTAGTCACCCCGCAAGGTCAATACTGCGTATACATCCTGTTCCCGGTACAAATATGCGCTTACTGGTGAAATAAAAGAAGTGATGAATATTAAGGCATCACTTCCATGTCTTGGAGTACATATGGCCATAAAAATAGGAATCGTCCCTCCAAAAGAACGCGTCCCCCCTCCAGTATGATCGCCGTCGTCTCAAACATGCTGTTTCCAAAACGCGGCGTTGGAAAGTCCCCACCGGCGTCTTTTCTCTATCCTTCCAGTGGGCGTCGCCTGTTTTACTTCCGCAACAAGGGGTGTATAATATGTGGCCTGATTGATATGAAAGTCGCAAGCGCGGCACATCAATCGGGTGTTACACTTATTATTATTGACCGATGGCCACACGAAGGACGACCGAAGCAGTCTACACCCTATTTAGATGATGTTGGTAATATTGTTGACTCTGATGGCACCTTGAATAAGGCATTTGACGTTGCTATCTATCCTACATTTGTTTTTGTTGATGACAGCAATAAAATTGTCGTCCGAGAAGTGGGAGCGGAGGCTAAGCCGGAAGTTTTCGACGAACACCTTCTCAAGCACTTCAACGCTCACCTCGATATTCCTATATAAGGATCCATCAAAGTGCTCCTGAGGGGGTCAGCCCTGACGGCCCGACAGAGTTTATGAAGTTGGGCGAAAAGCGAGCGTCCAGACGGTGTGGAGGGCATCTGAAAGCGAAGGTCTTCGACGTTCGTGGGACGGCGGCCGGGACGGGTCAGGATCAGCTCCCCCGACCAGACGCAACACGGCAAAGAAGGGTTTGCCCTGAGACAAGGCTTGTTGCACCGTTTTCCAGCCCAGCTTGAAGTACGACAGTCCCCGCTGCCAGTGAGAATCCACACTTCTCCGCTCTCCCGTGTCGACAGCGAAGGTTCCTTCGGAGACCAGCAGCAAGGTCAGCAGGTGAGGATGTCAGAATAAAGTTGCCTGGAACGCACTTCTTTTGGGTTCACACCCCACAATGGGGCTAAAAGTTCGCTCCAGACAGCTTCTATCTAAACTGCAAGATGTGGTTCAGGGATTTTCTCGACAAGATCACGCCGCACCGGCACGGAGACGACGAGCCCCTGGCAGAAGAAGTGACCCCGCGCTATTTCAGTAGCCCGGTCCCTGACCCAGCGCGAACCGCACGTCCACGCGATTCAGGCGGGTGACGCCCTCGGTGGTGCCCAGTTCGGGGCGCGGCATCAGCGAGAACGTCGCGCGGCGCTCTTTCCCGCCCTGCTGCGCGGTGAGGGTGACCGTCCACTCGCCTTCCTTGCTGCGCCGCGGGACGCCGGGGGTCCAGCCTCGGGTACGCAGGGCGGTGAGGTAGTGGGTCAACACGGCGTCGGGAGCCTGCGCGCTGCGCACGATGACGTAGGTGGTGTAGAAGGGACCGTTCGGGCCTTCCAGGCCGTAGCTGCTGCCGCTGGGGCTGATCCTGGTGCCGGCCGGGGCGGGCAGCGAGGGAAGCACCAGCCCACTGGCCCGCAACTCGGCCAGCGGATCACGCACGCTTTGGTTGCGTCCCGGCGAGTAAAAGTTCTGCTGGGCCGGGTCGGTCCACTCCAGGTTGGCAGGGCAGGTCGAGCTGGCCCCCTCGAACGACGAATAGCGGTAGGTGACCCGAGTGCCCCCAGCAGCAGGGATGGCTTGCACCACCAGGCTGCCGGGCACACCGGGCCTGCACTGACCGGAAAAGGCCTGGACGACCGTTCCATTCCCGAAACTGCTCTGGAAGACGCCCTCGGTAGTGGCGCTTTCGTACTGGTCGCGCCAGCCTTCCAGCGCGAGCACCTTGCGCGCTGTCACCCGTGCCGCTTCGGGGGCCACAGTGGTGTGGACCACCACCAGGGTTGACCACGGTTGTACGACCGATCCGATCAGCGTCTGTCCTGGCAGGTTCGGCAAGCGGAAGGGCAACGCCGGTGGAAGCTGGCCAGGCCGGAAGGCTTCCGGGCTACCGACCCCGGCGGTGGCCAGCAGCAGGGCACGTTCGGCTTCGGTCAGGCGCGAGAAGAGGTCAGGACTGGCCGGTTGTGCCAGCGCAGCTCCACCGACGAGCAGACTCATGGCCAGGATGCGCAGGGAGGAGATCATGCCGCACTGTACGTCGAGTGCGCCCGCCCTGAGAGCGAATGTGTGGTGAACGAAGCGGCTGAGACTGACGCTATTGCAACGACCGCCTGTCCGTAAGGTGTGAGCGTGTGCCGGTCATTCAGTCTGCTCCTGGTAAGCCCGTTTCGTACGACCGCCAGCGGCAAGCTCACCACCCTGCCGTGAAGCACAGTGTATGCAGGAATGCTCACACGGTCAGATCGTCCCGCAAGATTGCTGTCGGCTTCCCGTCGATACTGAACGAGTTCTTCTGCTGCCAGTAGTCGTGCAGTTCCTCCGGGCTCTTCCTCAAGGCCCAGTGGTTGAGCTCCTGGCGCTCTCCCTGATAGGCATAGTGAGGCACCGCCATTCCACACGAGGTCTGCACCAGTTGAACGTCCAGCACGAATACCTGCCGGGCTCCGGGCAGGGGACCGAAGAGCGCATAAAGCTCGTTCCACTCCCGGTCATGGCCGTGGACCACCCGCGCCTGTCCGTACAGCCGCAGAATCATCGGAGGTCCCTCGAAAGCGCAGAACATCAAGGTCATCCTGGGGTACTCCAGGATATGCGCGGCGGACTCGTTCCCGCTGCCGGTCACGTTGAGCCAGGCGACCTGCTTCGGCCCAAGAACCCGCAAGGAATCCATGCCCTTCGGCGAGACGTTCACCGTGCCCGTCTCGCCGGCCGTGCCCACAAAGAAAATCTTCTGTTGCTCGATGAACGCTTTCAGGACAGGTGTGATGGCGTCGAGCTGCTTTCCCATACCTCATCTTACTGACGGCAGCTCTCTCAGTCGTCGCTCTCCTCAAGCGGAAAATGCGTCCATGCAGTGAAGTTCAGCACCCATTGCACGACCGCGTCGAGTTCGGCGTGAAAGCGGTGTGTGGGTAAGGCATGACGACCCCACCCCAAACACCCTCTGCTCCAGCCGTCAAGCACGCTCATCCGAGGACGAGTTGCTGATACCGGCCGATTTTACCCGACTGCAACGAAAGCCCAGCTGGTATCAGAGCGGATTTTCTCCCGCGAGCAGGGCGCTGGCGGTCGCTTCGTCCACGATCAGCTCGCTCAGTAGCCTGCCGCGCAGCGCGGCGCGCAGTCCCTCGACCTTGCCAAGACCCGACACCACGCACAGGGCGTGTTTGGCAGTCTGGAAGAGCGTCAGGTCGGGGCCGCTGGCGCGCGCGTTGAGGGGAATGTCGCGGAAGCTGCCGTCCCGGCGAAAGAAGACCGTGGCGATGTCACCCACCACGCCCTCGCGCTCCAGTTCCTGCAGGTCCTCGTGCTCGAGCTGCCCCCCCACGTAGACGTGACTCGGGACGCGCGCCAGCGGTGAGCCGACGCTGTACACCAGCAGCCGGGCGCGGGCGTGCAAGTCGAGCAGGCGCCGCACGGACCGCTCCCGCCACATGGCGCGTTTGGTTTCGGCGTAATCGAAAAAGGTCGGCACGGGAAAGAGGTGGGCGCGCGCACCGTAGTTCTGCGCGAAGCGGGCGTAGGTCTCGCCCGCCTGCAGGTTGGTGATGTGGCGCGCCGTGCCCGCGCCGTTGAGCTGCACGAAGTCGAGGTCCGGGCAGGTTCTGGGCGTCAGGTGGTGTGAGACGGCTTCGAGCGTCGTGCCCCACGCCAGGCCGACCACCATCTCGGGCTGCAGCAGCGTGTTGAGGTGGTTGGCGGTAAAGACCGCCACCCGCTCCAGCCATTCCTGCTCGCTGGAGTTGGTCGGGACGCTGACGACCTTGACGCTGCGCACGCCGTAGCGCTGCGCGATGTCGCGCTCCAGCACCTGCGGCTGCGCCGCCGGATCGTGAATGCGAATCTCGACCAGCCCGGTGCGTTTGGCCAGGGTCAGCAGCCGCGAGACTTTGGGGCGCGACAGCCCGAGTTCCCGCGCGATGGTCTCGGTGGTGAGGTTCTGGTAATAGTACAGCCGGCTCACCTGCACGGCCAGCGCGGTCTGATCGTCGGTTGGGGTCATGAGGATGAGGCAACTCCAGGGAAAGTCTTCGGGGCTTGCATCATCAGTGTGCCATACTACTGAACAGATGTTCAAACTGATTGACTCGTTGTTCACAAGCGGGTACAGTTGAAACCGACCACGCGTTCAGAAGGGCTTTTACGCGCCTCAGGAGGAGCGACCTTGAGCAGCAACACTGGCCGTGCAGGAAGTGCATGATGAAGTACATTCTCGCCCTCGACCAGGGCACCACCAGCAGCCGCGCGATTGTCTTCGATCAGGACGGCAGCATCGTCAGCGCGGCCCAGAAGGAGTTCCGCCAGATCTTTCCGCAAAGCGGCCTGGTCGAACACGACGCCCAGGAAATCTGGAGCAACCAGCTTGGCGTCGCCCAGGAAGCCATCACCCGCGCGGGGCTGCGGGCCACGGACATCGCGGCCATCGGCATCACCAACCAGCGGGAGACCGTGGTGATCTGGGAGCGCAAAAGCGGCAGACCGATTCACAACGCCATCGTCTGGCAGGACCGCCGCACCGCCCTCCTGTGCGACCAACTGCGCGCTCAGGGTCTCGAGGCGCTCTTCGTGCAGAAGACCGGCCTCCTGATCGACGCCTACTTCAGCGGCACCAAAGCCCGCTGGCTGCTCGATCACGTCCCCGGCGCGCGCGAGCAGGCCGAGCGGGGTGAACTGGCCCTCGGCACCATCGACTCGTGGCTGGTGTACAACCTCACGGGCGGCGAGTGCCATATCACCGATGCCAGCAACGCCTCACGCACGCTGCTCTTCAATATCCATACCGGCGAGTGGGACGACGAGCTCTTGCGCATTCTCGAGATTCCGCGCTCGCTGCTGCCCGAGGTGCGCCCCAGCAGCGAGGTGTACGGCGAAACCTCGCCGGGTCTGCTGGGCGCGCGCATTCCCATCGCGGGCATGGCGGGCGACCAGCAGGCCGCCACCTTCGGGCAGGCCTGTGTCGAGAAGGGCATGGCCAAGAACACCTACGGCACCGGCTGCTTCATGCTGCTCAATACTGGAGGCCAGGCGGTGCCCTCGCAGCACAAGCTGCTCACCACGGTGGCCTGGACCATCAGGGGGCGCACCGACTACGCCCTGGAGGGCAGCATCTTCGTGGCCGGAGCCGTCATGCAGTGGCTGCGTGACGGCCTGGGGATCATCCGGGACAGCGCCGAGGTCGAGGCACTCGCGGCCAGCGTGCCCGACAACGGCGGCGTGTACCTGGTGCCCGCCTTTGTGGGACTCGGCGCGCCGCACTGGGACAGCTACGCGCGCGGCAGCATCCACGGTCTCTCGCGAGGCAGCACCCGCGCCCACATCGCCCGCGCCGCCCTGGAAAGCGTCGCCTACCAGACCGCCGACGTGCTGCAGGCCATGCAGCAGGACGCCGCCACGCCCGTGCGCGAACTGCGCGTGGACGGGGGCGCCAGCAGAAACGACCTGCTGATGCAGTTTCAGGCCGACGTGCTCGGCGTGCCCGTCGTGCGGCCCCAGGTGACCGAGACGACCGCGCTGGGCGCCGCGTACCTTGCGGGCCTCGCGGTCGGGTACTGGGAAAGCGAACAGCAGATCGCCCGGCAATGGCGCGAGGAACGCCGCTTCGAACCCCGCATGGGGGAAGACGAGCGTGAAGCGCTGCTCTCGCAGTGGCGGCGCGCCGTGCAGCGCTCCACGGCCTGGGAGCGCCCCGACGACCAGGGAGCCACCACACAGTAATTGTCGTCAAGGAGCAGCCCATGTCAACGATCAATCCGCGCTCGACTTTCCTCGAGCAACTCCGCACAACCCCTATTTGGGACATCGTCATCATCGGCGGCGGCGCCTCGGGCCTGGGCGCGGCCGTGGAGGCCGCTTCGCGCGGGTACAAGACCTTGCTGCTCGAAGCGCACGATTTCGCCAAGGGCACCTCCAGCCGCTCGACCAAGCTGGTGCACGGCGGCGTGCGCTACCTCGCGCAGGGCAACATCGGCCTGGTGCGCGAAGCGCTGCGCGAACGTGGCCTGATGCGCAAGAACGCTCCGCACCTCGTGCACGACATGAGCTTCGTGGTGCCCGCCTACGACTGGTGGGCCGGGCCGTTCTACGGGGTGGGTCTCAAGATGTACGACCTGCTGGCCGGCAAGCTCAACCTGGGCGGCAGCAAGTACCTCGGCAAGGAAGAAACCCTGCGCCACACGCCCACCCTGCAAGGTGAGGGGCTGCGCGGCGGCATTCTCTACCATGACGGCCAGTTCGACGACGCCCGCCTCGCCGTGACCCTGATGCGCACGGTGCTCGACCACGGCGGCGTCACCCTCAACTACCTGCCGGTCACCGGCCTGCTCAAAGAGGAGGGCAAAGTCTGCGGCGCCACCGCCCGCGACAGCGAGAGCGGCCAGGAATTCACGGTCCGGGCCCGGGCCGTGGTGAACGCCACGGGGGTGTTCGTCGACCAGATCAGGCGCATGGACGAGCCCGGCGCCAGGGACATGCTCTCGCCCAGCCAGGGCGTGCACGTGGTGGTGGACAAACGCTTTTTGCCAGGAGACAGCGCCATCATGATTCCGCGCACCGAGGACGGCCGGGTGCTCTTCGCGGTGCCCTGGCACGACCACGTGGTGATCGGCACGACCGACACGGCCGTGCCGCATGCCAGCCTGGAACCGCGCGCCCTGCCCGAGGAGATCGAGTTCATCCTGCGCACCGCCGGGCAGTATATGAATCCCGCCCCCACCAGGGCAGACGTGAAAAGCGTCTACGTGGGGCTGCGCCCGCTGGTGAAGGCCGAGACCAGCGACGGCGTGGGGTCTACGGCGCAGCTGTCGCGCGACCACGTGCTGCGCGTGGCGCCCTCGGGGCTGATCACCCTCACGGGCGGCAAGTGGACCACCTACCGTCACATGGGCGAGGACGCCATCGACCGGGCCGCCGAGGTGGGCGCACTGCCCACGCGGCTCTCGCTCACCCAGGGTCTAAGGCTGCACGGCTGGACCGAAACCCCCGAAGCGGCCCCGCTGGACGTGTACGGCACGGACGCCGCGCACCTGCGGCAACTGGCGGGCGCCGAGACCGCGCTGCACCCCGAATTGCCCTACCTGGAGGCCGAAGTGCGCTGGGCGGCACGCTGTGAACTGGCGCGCACCGTCGAGGACGTGCTCTCACGGCGCACGCGGGCACTTTTGCTCAATGCCCGCGCGAGCGAACAGGCGGCACTGCGGGTGGCCCAGCTCCTCGCCGAGGAGCTGGGCCACGACGCCCACTGGATCGCCACGCAAGTCGCACAGTTTCGTGAACTCGCGCGCGGGTACCAGCTGGACGCTGTGGCCGAGCCCGACCTGAGCGCTTCCTCCTGAGCGGGAAGGACGCTCGCCCCTCCGGCCGGAGGGGCGAGCGTCCTTTTGACTCATCCGGAGACGCGTCATGATAGAAGGGTGCCCGCCTCGCGACTTGCGCTTCAGCTGATTGCGGTCCTGCTTTTCCTGCTGCAGGTGCCGCACGGTCATGCGCGGCTACTTGCGGTGGGGTCGCCTGTCGCATCGGCGCAGGCGGGAAACCCGGCGGCCGCGTGCCACCACGGACAGGCCAGCGAGGCCGAGCATGCCCATGGGCCATCCCAGCATAGTTATGATCCTCATGACTGTGCCTGCTGCGCGCCCCCGCCCGTGGGCTTGCCCGGCGAGACCCACCTGGCCGTACCGGGCCTGGGGCTTGCGCATTCCCCGCCCGTGCCCGCTCCACACGAGCGGAAAGTGGCCCTGTCTTCCCGGGCGCGCGGCCCGCCCCTGTCCCTGTTGACCGCCTGAAGCGCCCTGCCGAGCAGGGTTGTGCCCTCACGCCTTCAACAAGGAGTTTTTCATGCTGCATAGAATCCTGGCGGTCACGGCCGCCACCTTCGCTTCGCTGGCCTTCACGTCGCTGGCCCTTGCGCACGCCACCGTCAAAACCGACACCGGCGTCAGCGAAAGCAAGGCCGGTGCCTACGAAACCTATCGCCTGCAGGTCCCCGTCGAAAAGGAGATCGCCACCACCGAGGTGCGCCTGATCGTTCCGCCCGGCTTGCGCGTCGGCACCTTTCAGCCGGTGCCCGGCTGGACCCGCACGGTCGTCAGGGACGCGCAGGGCCACATCACCGAGGTCACCTGGCGGGGCCGGCTCAACCCGATGGAGTTTCAGCGCTTTCTGATCAGCGCCCGCAACCCGGCGGACGCCGCGACCCTCTCGTGGGTGGTGCACCAGAAATACGCCGATGGCAGCGTCGTGCGCTGGGATGACAGCAGCGAGCAGACACCGGCCAGCAAGACGGTCGTGAGATAGGAAGGGCGTGAGTAAACACCGCGTGACGGGCCGCAAGCCTGAACCACGAGTGCAGGAAACGGCGCCGGAACGGGCCCGCCGTTTCTCCGGCGTCGCGCCCGCCGGAGTGCAGGTGGCCATCGCGGCCCTGGGCGCGCTGAACACCGAGCTGGCGCTGCGGGTGCTGTACGATCCGTCCGCACACGTGTTCGGTCAGCGGCAGGCCGAGGTTTATGGCTGGTTCTCGCTGCTGGCCCTGCTGCTGGTGCTGGCGTCCCACTGGCTTCGGCTGGTGGCCTACCGCCGCGCCCTGGGCCTGGCGGCCTTCGTGTACGCCCTCGTCCACGTGTGGTATTCGCACCGGCATATCCTGGGAGGTGACTGGGAAAACGTCCTGTTCTTCAGCCCCTCTGACCAGGCCGGGTTGTGGGTCGGCGTCCTCGCCCTGCTGGGCCTGCTTCCGCTGGTCATCACCAGCAGCGACCGCGCTCGGCGGCGCCTCGGGGGGCGCTGGAAGACTTTGCACAGGCTGGGCCCGCCCATGACCGTGCTGGCCACCTGGCACACCGTATGGATCGGGGTGCATTTCGGCCTCGTTCCCCTGGCGTGGACCTCGGTGGTGCTGCTGGCGCTCACCTTCGTCCTGTTCCTGTTTCGCTTGCGGAAAGTCAGAAGATCACCATGAAACATCTGCTCCTGTTCACCCTGCTGCTTGGTGCGTCCGCGCTCGCCCACGAAATCGTGCGGGATGGCAACGTCGGCGCACTGCTGCACATCGAGCCCGACGACGATCCTGTGGTGGGCAAGGTCAGCGCAACCTGGTTCGAAACCAGAGCGCGCGGTGGGCGCCCCATCACCCTCACCAACTGCAACTGCACCGTCAGCGTGTATGCGGGCTCGGTGCAGCCGCACAAGAAGCCCGTGCTGACGCCGAAACTCAAAAGCGAGAAAAACCGTCTCGGCGTGGACCTCGTCTTTCCAGCCGAGGGCGCGTACACGCTGGTGCTGAGCGGCATGCCGAAGAACGGCGCGACCTTCAACGCCTTCCGGCTGGAGTGGGTCGTGCGCGCGGGGGGAACTGGCGGTCACGACCACTGAAGTCAGGCAGGGTGAGGGCGGGCCAAGGTGTAGCTGGCCCGCCCTCATTCGTTCGCTTCGTGTGCGGTCTCTCAGTGAGAATGCGAGCCCGGCGCGAGAGGGGGCAGGGGCACGGCGCCACGGGCACTCAGCATGTTCTTCATGCTGCCGATCTCGCTGCCCTGGGCGCCGCGCATCTGGCGCGCGAGGGCGGCGGCGTGCGGCGCCAGGCCCTGGCCGAGGGCCCCGTCGATCATGGAGAGCGCGCCCTCGTGGTGGCGGATCATCAGCTGCAGAAACAGCACTTCCGCCTGTTCGAGCGGTAACGCCGAGAGCGCGGCGACGTTCTCCGGCGAGGCCATGCCCATCGCCGCCGCTTCCTGCTGCTTCATGCCCTGCCCGCCCCAGGATTCTCCCCACAGCGTCAGCCAGGCCCGCATCTGCCCGACCTGCTCAATCTGCGAGGTGAGGATGTCGTAGGTGACTGCCTTGAGGGACGGGTCATTCGTGCGGTCATACAGGCGCGTGGCCATGTCCACCGCCTGCAGGTGATGCTGGATCATGTGGCGCGTGAAGTTCACGTTCGCAGAGTGCCGCGCCGCGCGGCCTTGCACGATCAGCGCGGCGCCGAGCACGAGAGCCAGCAAAACGAGGCCGAGCAGCAGCCGGTAAGGGCCGGAAATACCGACCCGAAGCGCGCGGCGGAAAGAGGACCGGGCAGTCATGCCTTCAGCCTATCCTCTTGCCGTGAAGGCGACCAGGAAGGGCTGCGGCGCCCCGCCCTGCACCGAACCTCGCCCCGCGTGAAGGGAGTCGCCACCATGACCCTGGCGACTGCGCGTATGATCGCTCTCATGTACATCGGCGTAGACCTCGGCACGACCAGCACCAAGGTCGCCGCGTTCGGGGCCTCGGGAGAGCTGCTCGCGCTCGCCTCGCACGGCTACCCGCTAGAGGTGCCCGAACCGGGAGCCGCCGAACAGGACCCCGGGATGATCGTCCAGGCCACCTTGAAAGGGCTGGGCGAGGTCGTCGCCAAAGTCGGCGCGCAGCGTGTTCGGGCGCTGTGTTTCGGGGCGGCCATGCACAGTATCGTTCCCCTTGACGCCAGTGGCGTGCCCCTGACGCGCGCCCTTACCTGGGCAGACGGACGCGCCAGCCGCTGGGCCGAGCGCATCCGGCGTATCGAGGGCGGCGCGCGCGTGGCCGCGCGCACCGGCACACCGCCCTACGCGATGTCCCCCCTGGCCAAGCTGCGCTGGCTGCGCGAGGAGTACCCCGAGGTAACGGCGCAGGCCGCCCGTTTCATCTCGATCAAGGAATATGTGCTGCACGCCCTGTTCGGAATCTGGGCCGTGGATCATTCCACTGCCTCTGCCTCGGGCCTGTTCGGGCTGCTCGCGCGCGACTGGGACGACGAAGCCCTGAACCTCGCGCGCGTGAAGCGCGAACAGCTCTCGCCCCTGGTGCCGACCACCTGGCGCCTGCCGCCGCTGCGCCCTGAAATCGCGCGCGAGCTGGGGCTTGACCCGCAGACGCCCGCCATCATCGGCGCGAACGACGGGGCACTTTCAAACCTGGGCTCGGGCGCCGTGACGCCGGGCATCGCGGCCATCTCGCTGGGCACCAGTGGGGCGATGCGCGTCACGGTGGACTCGCCCTACGTCGAGCCGGGCGGGCGCACCTTCTGTTACGCCCTGACCGAAGACCGCTGGGTGGTAGGTGGCCCGACCAACAACGGCGCGATCGTGCTGCGCTGGCTGCGTGACAACTTCGCGCCCACCGACGCCGCGTACGCCCGGGCCAAGGGCGAGGACCCTTACCAGGCGCTGCTGAGCCTGGCGGCCCGCGCGCCCGCCGGCTCGGACGGGCTGCTGTTCCTGCCTTACCTGCTGGGTGAGCGCGCACCGCTGTGGAGTTCCGGTGCGCGCGGCGCGTACATCGGGGTAAGCATCGAGCACCGCCGCGAGCACTTTCTGCGCGCGGCGCTCGAAGGTGTGGCCCTGAATCTGGCCCTGGTCTCGGGGCTGCTTGCGGGTCGTGTGCCGACACCGCGCGAGCTGCGCGCCTCGGGCGGCTTTGCCCGCTCGCCCCTGTGGCGCCAGATCCTTTGCGACGTGCTCGACCGTCCGCTCGGCATTCCCCAGACGGTCGAGACAGCTGCCCTGGGCGCCACGCTGCTCGCGCGCGTGGCGCTGGGAGAGTTGCCCGGCCTGGAGGCGGCCGGGGCACTGGTCAGCGTGCAAGACCAGCACTCGCCCGACCCCGCAGCCAGTGCCGTGTACGCTGACCTGCTACCCATTTTCGCGCGCCTGGCCGAAGGGTTGCTCGACGATTCCCGCGCGTTGGTGGCCTTGCAGCGCCAGGAAGAGGACTGATACCGTTTCCGCGCTATTCCGTGCACTTCACAAACAGCGCTTCGTGTACTCCACGCCGCCGTAACCGTATCTATTTCCTGTCTGCTCCGCTGCATGATTCCTCCACGGTACGGAATCATCCGGAATCCGGATGAAAGGGGAGGCCGGGCGATGCCGCTTCGCCCACCTCACCCGTAGAATTCCGTCATGGCCGTTTTCGTCGAAGGCACCACCGCCGTGTTCACCCCTCCTCCCGGCGCCAGGCACCTGGTGGGAGATTTCACCGACTGGCAAAATGGCCAGCCCATCCCCGCCGCCCCGGAAATCCGCGTGGCGCTGCCCCGCGATTCCTGGACCGAATACGCCTGGATCGGCGAGAACGGCAAGCCCTTTGCGGATCCCGACAACGACACCAGGAGCCTCAATCCCTGGTGGCCCTATCCACGCGCGGTGGAGGTGGGCACCTACGCCCGCCACCCCCTGTGGACCGCGCCTGCCGCGCAGGCGGGCGGCAAGGTGGACCGGCTCGCGTGGGAAGGCGGTGTGTTTCCCGGCACGCGCCGCGCCAGCGTGTACATGCCGCCCGGCTACGACCCGGGCCAGCTGTACCCGGTGTTCTACATTCAGGATGGCGTGGCGTTTCTGCGCACCGGCAAGCTGGGGGAACTGCTCGACAAAGCCATTGAAGCGGGCCTCGCGCGCCCGGCGGTGCTGGTCTTTCTGGAGCCGGGGGACCGCTCGCGCGAATACTACCTCAACGACGCCTACCTCGAATTTCTGACGCAGGAAGTCTTTCCTCGGATCGAGGACGCCTACAGCGTGTCGCGCGAAGCCGAGGGACGCGGTTTGTGGGGCGCGTCCCTCGGCGGCCTGATCAGCCTGTACCTCGGCAGCCACCACCCGGAACTGTTCAGTACGGTCGTGGCGCACTCGGGGGCCTTTATCGCCCGCCCCGACGCCTACATGGAAACCCGCGTGGGGCAGGAATGGCTGCTCCGCACCCTGCGTGAGCGCGGCGCTCCGCACCTGCGCGTCAGCCTGGACAGCGGCGTGCTGGAGTGGTTGCTGGCGCCCAACCGCCGCATGGCCGCGCTGCTGGCCGACCTGAACATTCCTCACCAGTACCGTGAGTACCAGAGCGGGCACAACTGGGTCACGTGGCGCGCCGCCCTGCCCGAGGCGCTGCTGTTCGCCCTGGGTACATGAGGAAAAGCCTGAGGCGGGGATTGACGCGGGGTCCACAACCCTTCAGAGTCGAAGCATCATGCGCCGCGTTGTGATCGGTCTTGCGCTTCTGCTGCTGGGAGCGCCCGCTGTGAAAGGAGCTGCCCTGCCTTCCTTGTTGTCATCCCAGTTCATGCCCGCCAATCTGAGCGTGCAGCGCGCCCCCGAGTTTGCCCAGTCGAAGCTCACCGGCCTGCAGGTCGGCGCGGACGGCAGCGTGCGGCTTGCCGCGCCCACGCGCGTGGGCGATGGCTATTCCGGCGTGCTGGAGTCGCTTCCCATTCATGCGAGGGCCTTCACCGAACTGCTTCCCTCGTGGAACGCGCTCACACCGGAGGGCACCTGGCTGGAACTGGAGGTGCGCGCGGAAATCGCGGGCCGCTGGACCCGGTACTACTCGTTCGGGCGCTGGTCGAGCGCCGCCGAGGAACGCGCCAGCCTGAACGGCCAGGGGGACGCCGACGGCAACGTGCTGACCGACCTGCTGCGTCTGAAGCGCGCCGCTGCACGCTATCAGTACCGGCTGCGCCTTTTCTCCCGTGACGCGCGCCTGACGCCCGAAGTGCGGATGGTGAGCTTCACGGCCGGTGTGACTCCGGCGCCGACCACTGCAGCTCCTGCCCGTTTGGCCTGGGGCAAGGTCCTTCAGGTTCCTGCCCGCTCGCAGATGGTCTTTGCGCAGGGAGAAGGCTGGTGTTCGCCCACCTCGGTCAGCATGGTGCTGGCCTACTGGGGCACTCAGGTCAGCGTGCCCGAAGCGGCAGCTGGCACCTTCGACTCCGTGTACGGGGGCACCGGTAACTGGGCCTTCAACGCCGCGTACGCCGCCAGCCTGGGCATGACCGCCTACGTCACGCGCTTTGAGAGCCTCAACGACATCGAGCGCCACATCGCGGCGGGCGTGCCAGTGGTGCTGAGCCTGGGCTGGAAAAAAGGAGAGCTGCCTGGCGCCCCCCTGCCGCAGTCGGGCGGGCACCTGATCGTGGCGGTGGGCTTCGACGCGCGCGGCAACATCGTGGTGAACGACCCGGCCGGCAAGACCGACGCCCAGGTGCGCCGCACGTACGACCGCGCGATTCTCGAGCGTTTGTGGAAGGGTCACTCGGGCGGCACGGCCTACGTGATTTTCCCGCAGCAGCGCGCGGGCGCCGAGGGCGCGCCCCTGGCGTCCAGTCGTTAACCATTGCCGGAAATAAAAGGCCCGCCGAAAGACGGGCTCCTTTTTGCGGCAAGGGAAGCTCAGAACCAGGGTTTCTTGCCGACCTCGTACGTCTTGGCAAACTCGGCGTCGCTCTTGGTGAGGTAGATGATGCCCTCGATCAGGCCGATGATGCCCATGGCCCAGGTCGCGAAGATGGGCAGGATCAGGAAGCTCAGGAAGACGCCGGCGAGACTGACCGCCAGCATGATGATCGCCGGTTGGGTCATGCCCAGGTAGAACTTGTGAATTCCAAGCGAGCCCAACAGAATTCCCAGTATCCCGGCGACGATTTTCTTGCTGCTCTGCTCTGACGTGGTCATACCCTGCCTCCTTGATTTGTAACCTTCATCTCGAATCTTACCATGGTGAAGGCATTCTGAAGGCGTAGTTGCGCATGGAGGCAACCACTGGGAGCGCCCCCGGTGAAGACCATGGCCATTCCGGTGTTGACAGGTGCTCGAGCGCAGTGTTTTTAAGAGAATAGTCAGTTTCCGGATGCTCGACGGAGCTCACATTGCATATTTTCATTTCTGACGAAGCCAGTCATCTTATTTGATGGCTTTTTGAGGGAAAAGGTCTAAAGTATCTCCCCATTTGTTTAGCCCGGTTTTCTGTACAAAAAAATGAGGCTTTTTAATAATACTGGCATCAGATTAGAACATTACTCTCCGGTCATTCGGACAAACGCCCAACAAAGGAGAATTGACATGAACAAGAAACTGACCCTCGCCCTGACCCTGGCCCTCCTCACCCTGGGAGCGGCCCACGCCACCGAACCCCGCTCCTCGATGGGCGCGCAGGGCAGCCTTCAGGCAAGCGCCGCGCTGAGCGGCAGCGTCCAGAGTGCCGCCCTGCTCGACGCGCAGGGACGTGTGGTCGGCACCTTTGACAAGTCGGGCCGCCTGATGGCGGGCAGCATGAGCAGTGCCGCCACCCAGGTGCGTGTGGTCCTGCAGGGAGGCACCACCCAGACCTTCGAACTCGCAGGCACGCTGCAGGCGAACGCTGCCAGCAACCTGAACGTGCTGATCGTCAAGAGCGGCGAGACCCGCGCCACCCTCGCGAGCGCGCTGCAGAGCAGCCTGAAGGCGAGCACGCAGACGCAGCAGGAAACGAGCACCAACGCCAAGAGTGGTGTCAGCCTGGCTGCCGGGCTTTTGGTCGGCAAAAGCGTGACCCTCACCGACAGCGCCGGAAACGCGGTGGGCCAGTTCGACGCCTCGGGAACCCTGAGTGCGACGGGTGACCTCAGCGCCGCCAAGAGCGTCACCATCACTCTCGAGAACGGTGAACAGCGCAGCTTCGCCCTGGCAGGCACAGTCACGGCGGGCGCCAGCAAGATGCTCAAGGTCGAGAGCGTGAACGTCAGGGACCAGACCCGCACGGTAGCGCTCGTGGCGGTCCTGGCGACCGTCGAGAAGAATGTCGGCGTGGGCGGCGGGGCCGATACGGAAGCGGAAAGCGGCGCACAGCCCGGCAAGTCGGTCTCGGTAGGTGGCAGCGCCGAGGGCAAGACCAACGCCGGAACTTCGGCGGGTTCGACCTCTTCCGGCAGCAAGGAGAACAAGGGGAACTCGGGGATCAGCATCGGCATCGGTGTGGGTGTCGGCATCGGCATCGGTGGCAAATAAAACTGAGTGAGGTGAAGTGACCAAAAGCGGGGCCCGAAGTCCGGCTCCGCTTTTGCTTTCCCCTTCTGCTGCAGAATTTGCTCAAGGCCCCTTTAACCGGCTGATGCTGGCGGGCTTCGCAAAACTCCAACGATGAGGTGTGCACCCGCCAGGTGCGCATCATCGGGAGGTCGCATGCCGAAAGGATTGCCATCCGTGGTCGCCGGTCCGGCCCTGTCGCAGGACCGGGCGTTCAGCAGCCCAGCCTCACCCGCCCCGGTCTCACGGCGTTCTGCCGGGCGGACAAAACCGGGCGCCCTGCTGGCCCTGGCTGCCCTGGGTCTTTCGCTCCTCACCGGGTGCTTTGCGCTGCGTCCCTCGAACGGGGGCGGCCAGACTGCCTCGCTGCCCGGGCGAACGGTGCGTGCCGCCGACGTCGCGCTGCCGCGTGGCTACCGGCTGGAAGTGGTGGCCACCGGCTTCACCTTTCCGACGGCGGTCGCGTTTGACGAGGCGGGGCGTGCGTACGTGCTGGAAGCCGGGTATTCCTACGGCGAGGTTTTCACCATCCCACGGCTGCTGCGCCTCGAGCAGGACGGCTCGCGCCATGAAGTGGCGCGCGGAGAGCACGCTCCCTGGAACGGCCTGGATTACGCGGGCGGCGCCTTTTATATCGCCCAGGGCGGCGAGGTTGGCGGTGGCCGCATCATCAAGGTCACACCGGACGGGCAGATCACGCCGCTGGTGCAGAACCTGCCCAGCCTCGGCGATCACCACACCAACCGCCCCGTTGTCGGACGTGACGGATACGTGTACTTCGGGCAGGGCACTGCCACCAACAGCGGCGTGGTCGGTGAGGACAATGCCGACTTCGGCTGGCTGAAGCGCCATCCGCAGTTTCACGACGTTCCCTGCCAGGACATTACCCTCGCGGGCCGCAACTATCAGAGCGGCAATCCCCTCGCTCCCGAGCGCGGCCCGGTGGTCACCGGAGCCTTTCTGCCGTTCGGAACACCCAGTGCGCCCGGCCAGGTGGTGCCCGGCGCGCTGCCCTGCAGTGGCGCGATTCTGCGGGTGCCCATAGCAGGAGGGCCGCTCGAACTGGTCGCCTGGGGCCTGCGCAACCCCTTCGGCCTGGCGTGGTCGCCGGACGGCGCGCTGTACGTCGCCGAAAACAGCTACGACGTGCGCGGCAGCCGCCCGGTCTTCGGCGCCGGCGATCCGCTGTGGCGCGTCACGCCGGGCACCTGGTACGGTTGGCCCGACTACCACGCCGGACGTCCTCTCACCGACGCCGACCACTTTACCGCGCCCGGCCGTCCGCCGCCGGGGCAGCTGCTCGCGCGCCATCCCAACGCGCCTCCCCGGCCCGCCGCGCTGTTGGGCGTGCACTCGTCCTCCAATGGCCTGGACTTTTCGCGCAGCGCCCGCTTCGGCTATGTCAACGAGGCCTTCGTTGCGCAGTTCGGTGATCTGGCGCCGGGGGTCGGCAAGGTGTCCGGCCCGGTCGGCTACAAAATCGTGCGGGTGAACGTGGAAAGCGGACGGGTCGAGGACTTTGCCGTGAACCGGGGTGACACGAACGGTCCGGCCTCCAAGATCGGGGGCGGGGGGTTCGAGCGGCCCCTCGACGCCCGTTTCAATCCCGCCGGTGACGCGCTGTACATCGTGGACTTCGGAATTATGACCACCACCGAAAAAGGCCCGGTTCCCCGTCCGGGTACGGGCGTGCTGTGGCGTGTCGTCCGCGAGGGCGAGTCATGAAGGGCGCCGGGAGAATGATCCAGGCCGGGGCGCTGCTGCTGGCCATGGCGAGCCTCACGGGCTGCCTGCCGCAGCGCCGGGGCGAGCCGCTGGTCGGTCCGCTGCAGACCCTCAGCGCGCAGGAAGAACGCGGTCAGACGGTCTACATGGTCCACTGCCAGCAGTGCCATCCTGGTGGAGAAAGCGGGCTTGGCCCCTCGCTGAACGACAAGCCCCTGCCCGGTTTTGCCATCCGCCTGCAGGTGCGCGCCGGTCTGGGCGCCATGCCCGCCTTCGATCCGCAGGAGATCAGCGACTCCGACCTCGACGCACTGGTGGCGTATATCGTACGGCTCCGGCTGCACGGCGTCGATGTGCGCCGTCGATAGCATGCTGATGTGGTGTTGACGGGCCGGCCATACCCTACGGCTTGCAGGGTATGGCCGGCCCATGTCGTCTGTTGTCAGTCCCTCGCGCGAATGTCGTCGAGGGTGTCCTCGATGAGGAGCTTTCCGTTGCGAAACACGGTTCTGAGGGCGCTTCCCGGATACTCCCGGACAAACTCCTGGTACTGGCGCGTGCGGTAACGGCCCTCTTCCTGCACGAGGTCGAGCACGCCGTCCTTGCTGCGCTTGCCGGGGTCGGTCACGGGGTCCTTGTAGACCGGGCGGTACTCGCCGTTCACCTCGGCCGCGCTGGCCTTGTAGGCGAACTTCTGGGTGTCGCGGTTGACCTGCTGCAGCAGCGCGCCGCCCATGCCAAAGGCGACGTTGCTGGCGCTGAAGCCGTCGCCCATCACTGCGGCCAGGATTTCGCGCAGGGTTTCTTCGGTGATGCCGTCGCCCTGAATCACGCGCACATGGTTGAGGACCCGGTAGCCTTTGCTGTTCACGGTCGTGCCGAATTTGTTCGCCAGGGCGCGCACCGTCATGCGGACCATCGCGGGAGGGTCGCCGCTGTCCGGACGCACCACCAGCGTGGCGCCACTCGCAATGATCTCGTCACGCAACTCGCTGCCCCAGAACTCGTTGATGGCGTGCTTGAGGTCGTAGCTGTCACTTACGACGGCGTAGGTGGCGCCCGGCTGGCCGAAGGTGCGGACCATGTTGCGGTAGGCGTCCACCTCATGGGCCTTGCCCCAGCTGGTCACCGTGCTGTGCTCGGCGGCGGGAATGCTGAAGCCCGCCATCTCGGCGCCGTAGTAGTTGCGTCCCAGGCGCAGTGCTTCTACCGTGTCGCTGCCCATGAAGTTGGTCAGGTGCGCCAGCCCTCCCAGGCCCGCGCTTTCACGGCTGCTCACCCCGCGCGAGCCGAAGTCGTGCAGCTTGAAGGCCAGCTCTCCTTGCGGATCGTCGGCACTTTCTTCGAGGGCCTCGCGGATGATTTCACGCAGGTAGTGGCTCTGGGTGGCGACCGTGATGGGATACCACACCCGCATCAGCATGGTCTCGAACCAGCCGACCAGCCAGGGCACCCGGGGATCGGTGTTGGTGACGGTCATCAGGGCGTTGTGGTTGGGTACCACGCTGCCCTCCGCCACCGCGCGGATTTCCAGCGGAAGCCGACCCTGCAGGTCGCGGGCGATGTACATCCAGTCTTCGAAGGGAAAGGGCTCGCCGTGCGCGGTAAAGACGTCACGGGCTTCCTCGACCATGGCTGGGGTGATGCGCGTGGCGAGGTAGCGCTTGAGGATGTACTGCAGACCGAAGAATTTCGTGGCGGGGTATTTGCCGCCGCGTGACTCCAGATAGGAAAAGAGCCGGGTGGTTCCGCTGGGGTACTGCAGAAAGTGGCTGGCCTTGTAGCTGTCGGTGTCGAGAATAAGGTTGTCGTCGCTGAGCAGGGCAGGGCGTTGGGCTCTCTGGGTGGCGGTCATGAAACACCTGCTTTCTCTCCGGGCAGGAGGCGAGGGACGAGTTCACCGAGGGGCTACTTCATCAGAAAGTGTTCGATGATGGCGTGATGGTCCTCGAAAAAGGCCTCGTTCTGGGCCAGGGCCTCCCCCAGGGGCATCCACAGGGCCTCACCCGCCCCGGGTTGTGAACGCAGCACGGGAAGCGAGCCGAGGCCGAGGTCGAAGTGGTAGGCGTGGGTGATGGTGCGTCCGCGCAGGCTGCGCTCCGGGTAGTCGAACACCACGCTGCCCCGCAGAAAGCGTTCCAGGTCGTGGTTCTCTCCCAGGCCGCTTTCTTCACGCAGCACGCGCAGGCACGAGGCCAGCAGGCTCTGGCGGGCGTCGAGAAAACCGCCGGGCATGGCGAGCCGGCCCTTGCCGGGCTGCCCGGCCCGGCGGATCAGCAGCACGTGGCCGCTCTTGATGACCACCGCGTCGGTCGTGACGAACACCGGCGCGAACGGGGCACCCTGCCACTGGGCGCGGTAGGCGCGCAGATAATCGAACTCGGCTTTCAGCTCTTCGAAGTGATTCGTGCGCGAGAACGCCTCCAGGTAGGCCGCGACAGTATCAGGCACATATTTTTCGGCGTTTTCCAGCTGCCCCTGAAAGTACAGTGTGCGGATGTCGGTGGCGTTCAGGGGAGACTCGATTCGGGTCGGCAGGTATTCCCAGGCCGGGAAAGAACGCAGGTAGTAGCTGGAGTCGTCCTTGATGTGCCCGACCAGGGCCACGTCGCTGCTGCCTTTGGTGTGCTCGGCCACCCCACGCTGCACTTCCGAAAGCCAGAGCGCCTCGTTGTAGAAGTAGTCGCGCACGAAGGTGAAGAGAATGCGGGCACGCGGAACACCGGCCTGCACCAGCATCTCGGTGATCAGGTGTTGACGCTCTTCGGCCGTGAAGGGATTTTTTGGTGTGCGGCCACTGCGGGCCGAACCGATGACCACGATCAGCTTGTGAACCCGCTCCAGTGCTTCGAGCATCACCGCCAGGTGGGCATTGTGTGGTGGTTCAAAACGGCCGATATAGACGCCAAAGGCTACCTTGGTTCTGCGCACGCTCTTCTCCTCAACTCATAATCAAAAATCGGATCGTGTGAATGATGAGATAGCGAAAGACAGTCTGGAAGTGGGAAATCAGCAGCCAGGTGCGTTGGCAGCCATCCGATGGCGGGGATGGACTTGTGAAGGGGTGATCCAGTACGCGGATCAGGATGACCGAACCCCGGGAAGTCACCCGGAACGAAAACGCGCACCGTGCAGGAGATTGCGCTGCCTTTCGGCAGGACAGACCGTACAGGGCAGCCGTCGCCCAGTCGTCCAAGTGCAAGGGGAGGTGCTGTCAAATATGCGGCGCTCTTCCTGCTGACGTCGGTCATGATGGGATGGACTCTCGGAGGAACGGCATGGAGTACGCACGCAAGCCCAAGTCAAGCATCCCGGCCCGGCAGTTCAGCCTGGAGCCGCGGACAGCGGTGCGGCCCGTCCTTTCCAGCGCACCCGTTCATTCAGCCCTTCAGCGCAAAACGCCGCTGCAACGGGCCATCACCGGCTTCACGGCGACGCCCGTCCCGGCGCAGCGTCACGCCGTCGAGCCCGTCCTGCGGGCCCTGGATCTGCGCGCGCAGGAAGCGCGGCGCCTTGAGGAACAACGGCAGATCCTTCGGAAACAGGTGAGCGAATTCGGGCATGTTCCTCAGCACGCTCTCCAGGCGGCTTTGCAGCGGCAGGCTGAACGTGCCGGGTCCGTACCGGTGCCGATGCGTCCTCAGTCACCCGCGGACTGGGTTGCCGTAATGCGCGCACAGGCACAGCAGGCCGAAGGCAAGTGGATGAATTACCAGCAGTCCCAACAGCTCGCCTCGCTGCAACGGCAGGTGGCGCACCGTTTGGTGCAGGCTTTCCGGGCGGACCGGGGGCCCTCGACTGAACGCTACGACACGTACGCGGCGCACCTGGTTGCCCTGCAACGGCACGCCTTGTCCAAGCCGGTCGTGCGGGTGGCCCTGGGTCTGATTCCAGTGGGTGAGCAGCCCAGCCTGCAGCGCGCCATGGACGTGGCACTGCAGCGCGAACAGGAGCAGCAGGCCCAGGACGTGTGGGCACTTCAGGACCACGCCGTGCAGCGTCAGCTCGAGCAGCTGGAGGCGGCAGCGGCACAACCGGTGCTGCAGCGCATTCAGGCCCGCCGCGGCGCCGGAAATCCACTTCCCGAAGCGGTCCAGCGGCATCTGGCACAGGAACTCAATTACGACCTCAGCGCCGTTCGCATTCACGCCGACAGCGAAGCGGACATCCTTGCCAAAAGTGTCCATGCCGTGGCGTTCACGACCGGCAGTGATATTTTTTTCCGTGCGGGCACCTACAACCCGAACACGCCAGGCGGCCTGGAATTGCTGGCGCACGAAGTCACCCACACTGTCCAGCAACGTCAGGGACGTGTCGGCCCTGGTGTGGACCCGGACGCCGGGCTGGAAGCCGAAGCGCGCCGCATGGGCGCGAAGCTGGCCCGCGTGATGCCAAGTGTCCACACGCTGTTGCCCTCGAACCCACACGCTCCCGGCGTGTACAGCCCCAAAGCAGCGCTAGCGCGCGTTCAGGATGGCGCAGCACAAAGGGTGGCCTTGAAGCCTCTGCATGACCTGCAGCCATCAGGGCACACGGTGCAGCGCTTCGGCAATCCCCTGTCGTGGGCAGCCGACAAGGCAAAAGAGGGCGTCGCGTCTGCCCTGAGCGCCATCCCCGGTTACCGCGAGCTCAGCCTTGCCCTCGGCCGGGACCTTGTCACGGGAAAAGCCATGAATGGCAATCCGGACGTGATTCTCGACGCCCTGGCCCTCTGGGTGCCCGGGCCCCTCAAGGATGTGCTGCGGGCACTCAAGGAGACCGGCGCCATCCCGAAGGCCTGGGCGTGGTTTGGGGCCGAGCTGGGCAGACTGAATCTGGGCGGCGCCTGGAGTGAGGTGACCGCGGCAATCGGACGGGCAGACCTGGCCGCCGCGAAAGGTACATTGACCCGCCGGATCGCTGGCCTCAGATCTCTGATCGTCGGCAGTACCCGGAAGATCGCGGAGATCGGCCTGGCTGCCCTTGCCGCAGGGCTGGGGCCGGTCGGGCAGCAGGTGATCGCGCGCTTGCAACAGGATGGCGACTTGATCCTGCAGGTCCTGAGAAACCCCGTCAAGTTTGCGGGTCACCTGCTCAGCGCTCTGAAGGACGGCTTCGGCAATTTCGCGCGCAACGCTTCCCGGCACCTTCAGAATGGTCTGGGGCAGTGGCTTTCCGGGGCCAGCGGCATCACCTTTCCGGCCAAGCTGGATTTATCAGGCGTACTGATGACCGCGCTCAGCGTGATGGGTCTGACCTATCAGGCGCTTCGTGGCCGCCTGGTGCGCAGCCTGGGCAGAAACGGTGAAGCGCAGGTGCAGGCGGCAGAAGGCACGCTGGATACGTTCAAGTCGCTGAGGGGCGGTCTGCACCGCGCGGATGAGATCAAAGCCAACCAGGGCAGCATGGGTGGAGAAATCGTCAGGCGCCTGAAAAGCGAAGTCACCAAAAGTGTCGTGATGGCGGGCATCACCAAAGTTGCCACCATGCTGATTCCCGGAGGGGGCTTCGCGACCGCCCTGATCGGGGCCTTTCACAGCGTACAGTTCCTGATCGAGCAGGGCAGGCAGATCATGGGCGTCGTCACGAGCGCCGTCCAGAGCGTCGGGGCAATTGCCGCAGGCAATATCAGCGCGGCAGTGAGCGGTGTCGAAGCCAGCCTGGCCCGCAGTATTCCGGTGGCGTTGGGGTTCCTGGGCAAGGTACTGGGATTGGGCAACATCGGCACCAAGGTCAAGGCCGTGATTCAGAAGGTCCGGGGCAAGCTTGACGCCGTTCTGGACAAGGTGGTGGTCCGGCTCAAAGGGCTGATCGGTCGGAAGCCGGCCAGCGTCCGAACAGCCGATGAGTCCAAGGGAGATCAGCGGTCTCTTGCGCAGAAGCAGGAGTCCGTCACTATGGCCAGTCAAGCTGCCGCAAGTGCACTGAAGACGTATTCGACCGACAAACCGGCGCTGCTGTCACGGCTGGAGGGCATCAAGAAGAACTTCAAGCTCAAAACCATCCGGCTCGATGAGCTGGACGAGTTCAGAAGCTCTGTCTACGTCGAGATCAACCCGAGCGCCACGACGAAAGCTGAGCACACCATGTTCTACCCGATTGATCCGGAGTTTGAATTGGACGCCAAAGGCATTCGCATGACCTTCAGGACCCGTGCGGGCAAGAAGTTCGAGACAACGATCGGTCGGAGCGGGCATATCCGGAATGCTGCCGGGTTCGATCTGGACCTCACCACGTTGGGTCGCGGGGTGACGCAGAACCCTGCCAACAAGGTCGTCAACGCCGGACAGAACAGCGCGCACATCATCGCCAACTGGTTCGGTGGTTCAGGGTACAAGAAATCTCTGAACCTGCTGGCCACCAGTGATCATTACAACAAGCGCGTCATGGGGGGAATCGAACATCGCATCGCTGCCTGGGTCGGTCAATACCAGATCAGCCGGTTCAACTTGTACATTCGCGTGGATTGGGGCGTGGTCGAGGAGCACAGGCTCTTCGCCTCCATCGAGTCCGCAGTGGCTTCACTTACCGGGATTACCGACCCCGGACGCCTCACCCAGATGCGTCACCGGATCGCCCGCCGTCTGGCCGGTGAACTGACACCCGTGCTGAAGGCAGTGGAGGACGTTGAATACACGGGGCACGGTAAGGACAGCGGTGGTAAGCCGCACCGCATGCCGGGTCAGAACGCTGGTTTTGATCGGTGGCTCAGGATATGAACATGCGAACTTTCGTGCAGGGCTACCTTGACGCCGAGTACGACCTGTGGATGATGGCGCACACTGAGCGGAGCGATGAGCACTTCCTCCAGGCTGCGGAGAAATTCGAAGAGCGATTCTTCGCGCATGGCGTGTATTCCGACATTTCCCGCCCCAGGAATATGAATGATGAGCGGTTCCAGGCCTTCCACGTGCTGCTCTCGGCCAAGCAGAAACGTCCACTTTATTGCATGGTCGAGGATGACACGGGCGTCACTCAGGCCGTGCTGGGCTCCATTGACCATGGGTCAGCGCACCGATTCGAGCTGATCCGCATTCGCGTGATTGACGGCGAACCCAAAATTGTCTCGTCATACCTGACCAATTTCGACGGTACCTTTTCGTATAGCGGGGGTGAGGAAGCTGGCGAGCATCTCCCTGATCCCTGCCTGGGCTGACCGCCCGTCCATGTTTGGAAGGACGCTCGAAGCCTTCACCACACCTGCCGCGACTGGGCAGCCATGTGAAACGGACGACGGCGCGTCGCCGAAGGCAGTGTAAGTACGAACTGGCGTGCACTTCGGAGAACCTGCGAACACCACTCAGGTGCTGCTTCATTGCGCAATCTCGTTGCCGAGTCGGCGCCCACTTCTTCGCTCGGGCGTCAACGCCACTTGGGATCAAGGCATACGAGCAGGCAGCGCCCAAAGCACCTGTGGGACACTGTGCTGCCTCCAGGATGGCCCGTTACGCCTCTGCCAGGCGCCGCGCTCGCCGTGCCGCGATGAACGAACGTACGGCCAGGGCCAGCAGCAACGCGCACAGCACCAGCGTCAGGCCCTGCGCGAACACGGCCACCGGTCGCTCGACCGTGCGGCCCGACAGCAGTGCGCCCAGCGCGGGCAGTACCCGCAGGGACCCCAGCACGCCCAGCAGGGCCAGGGCGGCGGCAGCGTGCATCGCGTGACGCCGCGCGGTGTCCGAGCGACCCCCGATCAGACCCAGCACGACGAACAACGCTCCCAGGACGGCCGGGATAAGGGCGGTAAAGCTCGCTCCCGCGGTCAGGGCGTAACTCACGATGCCCAGCACGGTGAGCAGCGTTCCTATCAATACGGTGATCTTCGCCATAGGACTTCAGCTTAGCGGGGAAGGCGCGGAAATTTGGACCCGCCCGGTCTACGGGCGGCCCTGGCCCCTCAGCGACGCTGCACTTCATCGATCAGACCGGAGGACCACGCTTCCTGCGCGCTCATGGGCTGCGGTACCCGGAGCCGACGGAAGAGCTCCGCCTGACTCAGCCGCGTGCGCTTGAGCAGGGTGAGCAGGACGCTTTCGCGCAGCAACACCGCTTCGTTGGCCTGCACCGTCACGGGCGTGGACGCGTCACACCATGAGCTGCCCGAGGTAAAAAACAGATCGATCTGGCAGTGCTCCAGCGCCCGGCGACGGCGCCCCGTGACCAGCAC
This sequence comes from Deinococcus peraridilitoris DSM 19664, assembly GCF_000317835.1. Classification (NCBI taxonomy): domain Bacteria; kingdom Thermotogati; phylum Deinococcota; class Deinococci; order Deinococcales; family Deinococcaceae; genus Deinococcus; species Deinococcus peraridilitoris. Next base: position 2,553,197 of record NC_019793.1, read on the forward strand.
GAGCGCGCCCGGGAGGCCCAGGGACCCCAGGCCCACGGTCAGGGTGGGGGCACTGATCTCGCACAGGACGTCCCCCAGTGCCAGCGCCGCGCGCACGCTCCCGACCGGTGTGCCGACCAGCACCTCGATGGGGCTGATCGGGTCATCGAGGTCAAGGGCCAGCAGGTGCGCCGCGGCGTCGCTGGCGCAGAAATGGTCCAGCGGTCCGCTCAGCACGACGCTGCGGGCGTGACCTTCGCCGGGCATTCTCCAGGGCCCCCTCATGTCTCAGTGTACCGAGGCGGCGGCCCTGGAGGCAGGCAGGACAAGGCAGCGTCAGGACAGGGTGAGCGCCCGCGCCTCGCCGCCCAACCGGTCCCACAGCGTAAAGTCGGCCCAGCTGCCCGGCCTCACCACGCCGTAGTCTTCCCAGCCTGCGGCCAGGGCGCCGCCCCGTGTGTACGCGAAGAGCACCTCGTCCTCGCTGAGGGTCTCCTGCGGCGCCAAGTCCGTGCCAGTGTCGTCGGTGCGGGTGAGGGCCGCGCGGAAGTTGGCCCCCACGTCGGGCGGCGCGACGGGCGCGTCCGAGCCGAAGGCCAGCAGCGCGCCCGTGTCGAGCAGCTGGCGAAAAGCGTAGCTGGTCGCTTCCAGGTGCGGCAGCAGCTCGCGAATTGCCGCACCGTCGCCCAGCAGGTGAATGGGCTGCACGCTCGCCGTCACGCCCAATTCGCCGAAACGCGCGATGTCCTGCGGGCGCAGGTGCTGGGCGTGCTCGATGCGCAGCCGCACGCCCTGCTGGCGGGCGAGGGCCGCGAGGTCGGCGTAGGCGTCCAGCACCTCCGTGTTCGCCCGGTCGCCAATCGCGTGGGTGACCGGGGTCAGGCCGAGCTCCAGGCCCGCCCGTCCGCGTTCGCGGATCAGTTCAGGAGAATGCAGCGCCATGCCCTCGCCGCTGCCGTCGGCGAAACCGGGTGGAGTGAGCCAGGCCGTACGGCTGCCCAGCGCGCCGTCCGCGAAGAACTTCAGGCCGCCGATTTCCACGCGCGAACCGCGTCCCAGGCCGCCCCGCATGCCGGCGCGCTGAAAGTCCTCCAGGCGTGACTGGTCCACGCAGGCCCACACCCGCAGGGGGAGTTCTCCCTGCGCCGCCAGTTGGGCCACGGCCTGTAAGGCTTCCGGGGGTTCATAGCCCATGGTGTGCACGCTCGTGAAACCCCGTGCCCGGAAATCCTGTACGGCCCGCTTCGCCGCCACCTGGTAATCCGTCGGGGTCGGCGCGGGAATCGCGCGGGTCACCAGCTCCTTGGCGTACTCCAGCAGCGTGCCGAGCGGACGCACAATCCGTCCGCCCTCGGGGTCGGGCGTGTCCTCGCTCACCCCGGCCAGGCGCAGGGCCAGCGAGTTGGCCCAGGCCGAGTGCAGATCACGCGAAAAGAGCAGCACCGGGTGACGCGGTGACACCTCGTCGAGCTCGGCGGCGCTGGGATAGTCGTGCAGGCCCAGCTCGGAAAGGGTGAAGCCGTTGCCCTGCACCCAGCTGCCCTCCGGTACGTCCTGAACGCGTGACCGCACGCGCGCCTGCACTTCGGCCACGCTGCGCGCGCCCGCGAGGTTCACGTTGCCCAGCGAAAAGCCGTAGCCCACCAGGTGAACGTGCGCGTCGGTGAGGCCCGGCGTCAGGAGCGAGCCGCGGTGATCGAGCACCTCGGCGCGCGGCGCCAGGGCGAGCAACTCCTCACGCGTGCCCGCCTTGAGTACCCGCCCGGCGGCCACCAGCACGCCTTCGGCGCGCGGGCGGGCGGGGTCGAGCGTGCGAACGTCGGCGAGGATCAGCTGAAGAGGAGGGGCCTGGTTCTCGGCTGCATTGGTCATGAGCTACCTCGGGATACGCGCCCGGCGGCTACCGCCGGGCAGAATTCGTTCAGGGCTTGGCAAGCACCACGTCGAGCTTCGCGGCAACGCCGGGGCACAGGCTTTCGCCCACGTGGATGATGGTCCTGCTGGCGTAGCGATGTTTCTCAGGCGCCGAACTCGACCGCTCGGCGGTATCGGCGCCTTCAACCGGGCGAAGGTCCACCCCCAGCGCCCAAAACGGCATTTTGTGTTTTTGCACGCCGAAGTTGGAGGCCGGGCCCGAAAGCGTGGCCAGCAGGGCAATGCTGTTCATTCTGCACGCACTATCGCACAAAGCCTCCCACCTTCGCGTGACGCCTGGGAAGACGGGCCCTGGGGAACCAAAACGAAAAAAGCGTCCTTTCCGGACGCTGATAAAACTAGTTTAGCGTAGTATACGCCAGCTGTCAAATTATGCACCTTGAAATCCCGATCGAAGTGGCAGGAACTGCACATCGAAAGCGGAGAAGCGTGCCGGACGCAGGACAGCTCATCCATTACTCAAGGCCGTCGCGCCCGCCCGAGGGTGGGGACCGCACTGTCCTCCGACAGGAAATTCACCCTATGCTTGTGGTGTGCCCCTTCCTCCCTTGCTGCCGCTCGACGCGGCTCAGGACCCGTGGCTGCGGCTGTGGGCCGCTTCGTCTGCGCTGCGGGTCGAGCGGCCACCGCGTGGGCACGGCCGGTCGCCTCATCTGCAGGACGCAAGCGTGGGCAGCACGACCACCTGGACGTCGACGTTTCCGTGGGAAGGCGACGAGCTGCTGGCGCAGCTGAGGCGCGCCGAGTTCGGTGCCGAAACCCCGCTGACCGTCACGGCCTTTGTCTCGGAATCCCGATCGGTCCGGCGCGAGCTCGAACTCGCCGTTCGCGGCCTTCTGGACGCACGCGGTCTGCCCCCCGCAGAGGTGCGTGTTCGCAGCGCCTACAAGCCCGCCTTTCACTGGATCGCCGAGGAGGTTCTGCCCCGGGCCCTTGAGTTGAATGCAGACTCCTTGCAGCTGAGCTATCCCGTCCTGGCCCCCGAACCGCCTGGGCGCTTCCTGCAGGAAACCTACCCGCTCTCCGGCCTGCTCGAACAGCACGGACTGCGCTTCGAGGCCCGGGCGGATTCACGGCCAGCACAGCACTGCCGGGTCGTGCTGCTGGCACAGGGGCAGGAAGTCTGGCAGGGAAGCTGCGCACTTCCGCTCGCGCCGCGCACCGCTCCCGGGGGCGCGACCGTGCTGGCCCCGACCGGGCGCCTGCAGGTCAGTGCCCAGGAGCGTGAGCTGCTCGACGTGCGCCTGCTGACCGATGCGGAGCGCGCCTGGGACTGGTATACCAAGGCGGTGTTGCCCGAAGTGCTGCGGCGAGCTGACTTCGCGCCCGGCCAGCCCGCTTTTCGGACGCTCAGCGTGACCTTCGCGCTGTCCGAAGCCGATGACCCGCTCGGGCTGGACCACGAACGCTCCAGCATGCTCGAGGCGCTGGGCGAGGAAGTCTACTTCGGAACCCTCGAGGCCCTCAAGCTGCGGGCAGGGCATGAACTCGACGCCCGTGAGCTGCAGCCCGGTCGCATCGTTCCGGTGGTGCGTTCCCGTCCGGCCCAGGCGGGCTGGGCGCGGGTGACCCTCACGGCGTTTGCCGGGCCTTCGCAACCTCAACAGCCAACCCGGAGGGCCCAGCCATCTCAGGCCGACATCGGAGGCGACCCAGCGCCGCTCCCGTCTGCGCCGGTGTCGCCCCGCCGGCTCGTCGCCTCGGCCCGCGCGCTGGCCGACGAGCATCGCCTGGAGTGGACTGTTCCTGCCTACAGCTACGACGGGCGTCCGGTTCCGGCGCTGGGGCGCACGGGCCGACCGATTGGCCTGCTGGTGACGGCCGGTCAGCATGCCAACGAGGCCAGCGGTCCGCACGCCGCCCTGAAGCTGATTCCCATGCTGGCGCAGGTTCCGGATCTAAGCTTTGTCGCCATTCCGCTGGAGAACCCGGACGGGGCCGCGCTGCACCTGGCGCTGACCCGACGAGACCCGCAGTTCATGCACCACGCCGCGCGCTACACCTCGCTGGGCGACGATCTGGAAGCCCGGGTCCTGCGCGGCGAGGCGCGCTGGGAAGCGCGCGCGCGGGTCTGGGCGGCGCACCGGCAACAGCTGGCCGTGCACCTCAGCCTGCACGGCTATCCTTCGCACGAATGGACGCGCCCGTTCAGCGGTTACGCTCCGCGCGGCTTTGAATCCTGGGCTCTGCCGGCCGGAATCGTCACGATCATTCGTTACCAAAGTGGGCAGCGCGAGAATGCCGAGGCGCTGGCCGCCCTGATTGCCCATGCCCTGAGCAGCGACGAGGAACTGTCGGCGCACACGCAACGGGCGCTGCGCTGGTCCGGCGCGCACGTGCTGACGCCGCATTACGAGCTGCGCGGCAGTTGGCCTTTTCTCTTTCAGGCCCGCGACGACCTGCTCGCGCCCTTGATGGTCATCACCGAGGTGCCGGACGAGACGGTGTACGGCGCGGCATTCGAGCGCTGCGTGCGCGCCCAGGTGCTCGTCGGGCAGGCCTGCATGGCGCACCTGACCTGAAAGGGAGGCCCCACGATGGGGCCTCCCTTTCAGATCCGGCTTGTTATTTCTTGCCGGTTACGGTGATGGTGTTGAAGGCCTCGCTGTTGCTGGGTCCGGGAACCCAGCCTTTGAGGTAGGTGCGGGTGGCGCACAGCGGGCGGCTGTGCACGATGGGAATCCGCACGGCCGCTTCGTGGGTGAGTTCGTGGACCTTGGCGTAGGCCCGCGTCTGCTCGGCCCGTGAGGCGCTCCCGGTGGCCTTGAGCAGCAGCTGCTGAATTTCTGCGGAATCGAACTTCGAGTCTGCCGTGCCACCTTCACCGTAAAACGGGCCGTAGAAGTTGTTGGGGCTGCCGAACTGCCCGGACCAGCCGATCATGTACATGTCAAAGCCCGGATCCTTGTTGCGGTCGGCCAGGTAGGCGGCCCAGTCCTCGGTCTTGAGGTTGGCCTTGATGCCGATGGCGCTGAGGTCCGCCGCGATGGCCTCGGCGGTGGGTTTCGGGGTGGGGAAGTAGGGCCGCGAGACGGGCATGTACCACAAATCGAGCGTGAAGCCGTTGGGGTATCCCGCTTCGGCCAGCAGCTTCTTGGCCGCCTGCGGATCGAAGCGGGGTTGCGCGGGCACTACCTTGCTGTTGGCCCAGCCCAGCGCGGGCGGAATAAAGCTGTTGTCCGATTCGCCCAGCTCACCCCAGAAGGCGCTGACCATTTCCTTTCTGTTGAGTGCCAGGGCCATGGCCTGACGAACCTTCTGGTTTTTCAGGATGGGATGCTTGCTGTTCAGGCTGAGAAAGCCGACGTTGAAGGAGGGCCGCAGCACCACCGACAGGTTGCTGTCGTTGCGAATGGCGCCAAGGGCGTCCGGGGTCAGGTCGCAGGTGAAATCGACGGTCCCGGCCTTGAGCTCGTTGAGGCGCGCACTGGGGTCCTTGATAAAGCGGAACACCAGGGTGCTGGTCTTGGGTTTACTTCCCCAGTAACTGGGGTTGGCCTTGAGGGTCAGCTGTGAACCTGAGGTCCAGGACTCGAAGATGTAAGGTCCGGTACCAACCGCGCCCACGCCGGGGGTGCCGTACTTTTCCCCGGCTTTCTTCACGGCGGTCGGGCTGGCAAAGCCGAAAAAGTTCGTGCTGATCATGGCCGGAAAGTCCGCGACCGGGCGGCTCAGCACGAAGGTCACCTGTGAGTCGCTGTCCTTGCGCACGGCACTCAGCAGGCTTCCGCTTCCTTTGGCTTCTCCGAGAATCAGCTTCCAGGATTCCCAGGCTTTGCCCTGTGCGCGGTAGCCGTAAGTGTCACCGGGGTCCCACCAGCGGTTCACGTTGAAGATCACCGCGTCCGCGTTGAACGCGGTTCCGTCGTGAAACTTCACGCCCTGACGCAGCACGAAGGTCCACTCGGTCAGCGCTTTGTTGGCTTTCCAGCTGCTCGCCAGGCCGGGCGCCAGCTCGACCGTGCCGGGTTTCATCCTGGTCAGGGTGTCGTAAATCTGGTTCTGTACGATCACCGAGTTGGTGTCGTTCACGTTGCCCGACTCGAGGGTCACAGGCTCACCGCCGGCCCCGTAGACGAGGGTTGCGGCCCCCTGGGCCTGGGCGGTTCCGATCAGCATGACGGTCAGTGCAAGGGCAAATCTACGCATGGGTTCTCCTGGCTGGTGGGAAGGGGGGTGAAAAGGGCGAAGGCAGAGGCGGGATCACTGAAAAATGGCTCTGGGCAGGTAAAAGCTCACCAGCCAGTTGGGCGCGTCGACGATCTCGCTGATGCGCAAATCCGCCGCGACGCTGCACAGCAGGTAGGCGTCGTAGGGATCGAGCTGGTACTCGCGTCCCAGATGGTCGATCATGCTGCGTACGGCGTCGCGCGAAGCTTCAAAAAGGTCCGGGCCGATGCCGGTCGTCACGTCATACCCGCCGGCGTCGATGTGCCGCGTGACCGGACCGGGCGTGCTGAAACGAGGTGCCTGGAAGTTGGCCTGCTTTTGCACCCCGAAGCGCAGGGTGACACGCATGGCCGACTCGATCGCCGTGCCGCACACCTCACCGTCGCCCTGAGCGGCGTGGGTGTCGCCCACGCTGAAGAGCGCCCCCGGCACCTCGACGGGCAGGTACAGGCGCGTCCCGGCGGTGAGGTCGCGAATGTCCATGTTGCCCCCCACACGCCGGGGTGGCACCACCGAGTGCTGGCCCGCCTCGGCGGGGGCGTTGCCGATGGTGCCGGGAAAGGGACGGACCGGCACGCGGATGCCCGGCAGAAACTCGGCGAAGTCGCCCGAATACGACCAGACCTTCAGGTAAGGATCGTGAAATTCGTCGGCCAGCAGCCCGAAGCCGGGAATGTTGGCAGTCCAGCCCACCCCGGAGGGCGCGAACTCCAGAATCTCCACGATCAGCGCGTCCCCTGGTTCGGCCCCTTCCACGAAAACCGGGCCGGTGACGGGATTGACCAGGCCGAAGTCCAGCGCGCGCAGGTCGTCGAGAGTGGCCTGCGCGCCGAGCTGACCGCCACTCGCGTCGAGCACCTCGAACTCGACCGTTTCGCCCGGCATGACGACCAGCGCGGGCGGCAGCGAGCGGTCCCAGCCGTGATGGTGATCGTGAATGGTGCATCCTGGCGAAGTCACTTTTTGATTCACATCCTTTCGTAGCCGATCAGGTGCGTGGGATCGATGTCCATCGGCCAAGGCGGGCTCATGGCGTCCCTGCCGGCGGAAAGTCGGCGTTGCCAAAGGTTTTCATCTGTTCTTCCCAGTACGCCTCTCCTCGTGTGGTGTCCTTGAGAAACAACTTTGCTGCGGCCGACACGTCCTCAAAGGCCTGCAGGGTTTCGACGGTTCGTTCCGGGTGTTCGAGGGCCACCCCGTCGACGATCATGCTGGCCAGCGTCAGCATGGCTGCCGGAATGGCGGTCGTCGGGCCCAGCGTGACGGGCACGATCAGCCGTTCCTCGACCGGGGCCCAGGCCATCAGGCTCGAAGGGTCGGCAACCAGGATGACCCGCGTTCCCTGCCGACGAAGCAGTTGCAAGAACAATTGCGCGTCGTTGGTCGGGCGCGGAGCCACGAAGAGCAGCGCGCAGTCGCGCTCGGTCCAATGCACCAGCTGGGTCAGCAGGCCGGCGTCAAGGCAGGTGACGCAGCGGGTGTTGGCTTGCAGCCGGGCCAAATAAAGACTGGCGTGCTCGGCAATTGAGGCGGCCGCCGCAAAACCGGCGACGACGATGCGCTCGGCGCGGGCGAGGTGCTGAACGCTGCGTTTGAAGTCCGCCGAGTCCAGGACCCCGATCAGACCCTGCAGGTTCGCGCGCTCCTGTTCGAGCAGGTCCGAGAAGCGGGTGGTTTTGGCCGTCTGCTGAAAGCGCTCTGCGGGGGCGCTGCTGCGAATTTCGTGAAGCACGACCGCGCTGAGGACCTTGATCAGGCTCGCGTAGCTCTCGAAGCCCAGGCGCAGTGCAAAACGCGTGACCGTCGACTGGCTGGTGCCAGCAGCGCGGGCGAGCTCGGTGGTGGTCATGAACGGAACCTGCTCGGCGTGATGAAGCAGGTACAGCGCCAGCTGACGCTGGGCTCCGGAAAGCGTGGGGAGCTGCGCGTGAAGCAGCGCCGTGAGGCTTTGGCGGTCGGTGAGGGTGTTCGGCATCCGCCTCCTGTTGAATAAACCAAATCATAGATGAAGATCTTGAATAGATCAATTCACGCTGAATGGCTGGCGACGAGAAGCCGGGTTTCGCTGAGAATGACCGCCTGCACGCAGCGTATTTGGACAGCGGAGCCTTGAGGCCAGAGTCTGGAGGGTGCCCGGTACCGGGCACGGGTGCGGTTGACACCCATACCCGCGCCGCTTACGCTTGACCCACAAGTCATTTCTCGGAAAAAACGATGGATTGGAGGAGGGGATAACGATCCACGGCCAGGTGCTTCAGCTGATCTACGAGCTTCAGCCCCTTGGGGAGTTCGCGGCTCTGCCTCTCGCACGCAGTCTTTGCAGAAATGGCGGCGGGGGTGGGCCAGGGGCGACTTCAGCCGCGTCCCCACAGTCACGCTATCCACCAGCCGAAGGCACCTCGGCACGCCCTGATGATCTCCCGCCTTACGCAGACCGCAGGAAAGCACCGGTCGCCCGAGCGCGAAGAAATGCGCAGCAAGTAAAAGAGGAGTCGAGATGAAACGAGCACCCCGCATCACCGCGAGCGTCATGATTCTCTGCCTGATGGCCCTGGGACAGGGAGCGGCCCAGAAAACCGAGCTGCGCATCGAAAGCTGGCGCAACGACGATCTCAAGATCTGGCGTGACACCATTCTCCCGGCCTTCGAAAAGGATCACCCGAACATCGACGTGGTGTTCACGCCCAGCGCCCCGGCAGAATACAACGCGGTCGTGGAGACCAAGCTCAAGGGCGGCACGGCCGGAGACATCATCGCCTGCCGACCGTTCGACGCCAGCCTGGGGCTATACAACGCCAAGCACCTGGTCGCTCTGAATGACCTCAAGGGTCTTCGGAACTTCAGTACGGTCGCCAAAGCCGCCTGGAGCACCGACGACGGCAAGACGACCTTCTGCGTGCCCACGGCGGCGGTCATCCACGGCTTTCTGTACAACAAGGCGGTCTTCAAGGAACTCGGCCTGAGCGAACCCAAGACCGAAAAGGAATTCCTGGCTGCCATGGAAAAGGTCAAGGCCAACAAGAAGTACGCGCCGATTGCCATGGGCAGCAAGGACCAGTGGGAAGCGGCGACAATGGGCTACCAGAACATCGGGCCGACTTTGTGGAAGGGTGAACAGGGCCGCACCGGGCTGCTCAAGGGAAGCGCGCAGTACAACAAGGGAGGCTTTCTGCAGGCCTTTCAGGCGCTGGAGCGCTGGCGTCCCTACCTGCCGCAAGGCTACCAGGCGCTGGCCTACCCGGACGTGCAGAACCTCTTCGCGCAGGGCCGCGCGGCAGTTTACCCGGCCGGTTCGTGGGACATTGCGACCTTCCGCGGCATGAACCCCAAGCTGGACCTGGGGGCCTTTCCGGCCTACACCTTCGCAGCCGGGCAGAAGTGCGTCATCAGCGACCATCCCGACATCGGGTTCGGCCTGAACGCGGCCAGCAAGAACAAGGACGCCGCCAAGGTCTTTCTGGAGTGGATGGCGGGGCCCGAGTTCGCCAGACTCTACGCCAACGCCCTGCCAGGCTTTTATCCGCTGGCCAACGTCGCGTACAAAGTCAACGACCCCGTCGCCCAGGAGTTCCTCGACTGGCGCAAGACGTGCGACAAGACCTTCCGCTCGTCGTACCAGCTGCTGTCACGCAACGCCAACCCCAACAACGAAAACGATCTGTGGAACGCGACCGCACAGGTGCTGAACGGCAAGATGACTCCGCAGCAGGCCGGTGACTTCGTGCAGAAGAACCTCGCTTCCTGGTACGCTCCGCAGAAAGGCAAGTAAAGAGAAGGAGGAGCAAAGCTCCTCCTTCCTGACTCACCATGCGCAAACGCTTTCCGGTGCACATCGTCGTGTTTCTGCTGCCCGCCCTCGCCATCTACACGCTGTTCATGATCTACCCGCTGCTGAACTCGCTCTGGCTGTCGCTGAACAACAAAAGCGCGGCGGGTGACACGGTCTTTGTGGGCCTGGCGAACTACGTGCGGCTCTTCACGGCGCCGGAATTCGCCGGAACCTTCTGGAACGCCCTCAAGAACAACGTCATCTTCTTCGCGGTTCACATGGTCGCGCAAAACCCGATCGGTCTGCTGCTGGCCGTGCTGCTCACCCGCCGTCTCATTGGTACGGCGATCTACCGCACGGTGATTTTCGTGCCGACCGTGCTGTCGGTGGTGATCGTCGGCTTCGCCTGGAAGCTGATCCTGAATCCCGCGTGGGGCGTGGCGCCCAGCCTGCTGGGCAGCGTCGGCCTGGAAAGCCTGTTCCAGCCGTGGCTGGGGCTCGAGTCCACCTCGCTGATCACCCTCGCCCTGATCTCGGTGTGGCAGAACATCGGCATTCCGATGATGCTGTTTCTCGCGGCGCTGCTGCGCATTCCCGAGGAGTTCTACGAAGCGGCGCGCGTGGACGGTGCGAGCGCCTGGCGGATTTTCTGGCAGATTCAGCTGCCGCTGATCCTGCCCACCCTGGGCATCGTCTCGGTGCTGACCTTTGTCGGCAACTTCAACGCCTTCGATCTGATTTACGCCACGCAGGGCGCGCTGGCCGGACCGAATTTTGCCAGCGACATTCTGGGCACCTTTTTTTACCGCACCTTTTTCGGCTTTCAGCTGCAGCCCGGTGACCCGTTCATGGGCGCGGCCGTCGCAGGCGTGATGCTGCTGGTGATCCTGATCGGGGTGCTGGCGTACCTGATCGGCTGGCAGCGCCGGATTCAGGAAGTGCAGTTTTGAGCCGCCCGAGGACTTCATGCTGAGACGCCGGTTGTGGGTGTCCCAGCTGGCGAGCCATGCGTTTTTGCTGCTGTACTGCGCGCTGGCGCTGTTTCCGATTGTGCTGCTGATCATGAATTCCTTCAAGAATCAGCTCACGATCTTCGGGGCGCCTTTTGCCCTGCCGACGCCGGAAACCTTCACGCTGGAAGGCTACCGAACCCTCGCCGAGGGAGCCAATTTCGGTCGTTACGTGCTGAACAGCGTGATCGTGACGGTCACGAGCCTCGGCCTGATTCTGATCAGCGGCGCGATGGCGGCCTTCGCTCTCTCGGAATACCGCTTCCGGCTCAACACCTTTCTGGGGCTCTACCTCGCACTGGGCATCATGGTGCCGATCCGGCTGGGCACGGTGGGCATTCTCAACCTGGCGGTCGAGCTGCATCTCGTCAATACCCTGTGGGCGCTGATCCTGGTGTACACCGCGCAAGGCCTGCCGCTGGCGGTGTTCGTGCTGACGTCCTTTATGCGCCAGCTGCCGCGCGACCTGAAAGAAGCGGCAAGGCTCGACGGGGCCAGCGAATACCGGGTGTTCTCGCTGATCCTGCCCTTGATCCGCCCCGCGTTGGGCGCAGTGATGGCGATCTCACTCATTCCCGTGTGGAACGACCTGTGGTTTCCGCTGATTCTCGCGCCGGGAGAAAGCACCAAGACCATCGTGCTGGGCGCCAGCGTCTTTCTGGGGCAGTTCGTGAACGACTACAACGCCGTGCTGGCCGCCCTGTCCATCGCGATCGTGCCGGCCGTCGTGCTGTACGTGCTGTTTTCCCGGCAGCTGGTGCGCGGACTCACCGAAGGAGCCATCAAATGAGAAAGACATGCGCGTCGGCATCGTAGGCGCGGGCGCCATGGGTCAGGTGCACCTGCGCAGCTGGTCTGCGCAGGGTGCTCAGGTCTGCCTGCACGACCGGAACCTGGAACGCGCCCGGGAAATCGCCGCACCTTACGGGGGCGCCGTCCACGCGACGCTGGAGGGTCTGCTGGGTGACGCGGACGTGGTGGATGTGTGCCTGCCGACCTTTCTGCACCGCCAGCTGGTCGAGCAGGCCGCCCGGGCAGGCTGCCACGTCGTGTGCGAGAAACCTCTGGCGCTCAGCGTCGAGGATGGCGAGGCGATGGTGAAGGCCTGCGAAGACGCCGGGGTGCGCCTGTTCGTCGCGATGGTCGTGCGCTTCTTTCCGCAGTACCGACAAGCCTGGCAGACGGTGCAGCGAGGTGAGCTGGGCCCCCTCAACGTGGTGCGGCTCAGGCGGGTGTCTTATCCCCCGCACGGTGGCGCGTCATGGTACGCCGACGAGGCGCGCTCGGGCGGAATGCTGCTCGACCTGATGCTGCACGACATCGACTACGCCCTGTGGCTGGCCGGAGACGCGCAGCGCGTGTATGCGCGTCTCAACCAGACCGGAGCACGCCAGTACGCGCAGGTGGTCCTGACGCACGCCACGGGTGCGGCCAGCCTGATCGAAGGCGGCTGGGCTTACCCTGACGGGCTGTTTCGTACGGCGCTGGACATCTCCGGCGAACACGGCCTGATCGAATGGAGCTCGGACGCGCCGGCGCCGGTACGCCGGTATCAGGCGGCCCGCGGGCGCGCCGTGAGCGACGTGGCCCTGCCCGATCACGCGCCCGGGCAGGATCCGTACACCACGCAACTTCAGCACTTCAAAACGGCGCTGGAACACGGATTGCCCTTTGATGTCACTCCGCAGGAAGTGCTCCGTTCGCTGCGGGCCGCGCTGGCGGCCCGGGAGTCAAGCCGGACGGGGCGGGCCGTCAGCCTGGGGGACAGCGCATGAGAATCGGTTTTCTGGGGTTCAGCCATGTTCACGCCGAGGGGTACCTGGCGCTGCTGCGCGCGATGCCGGGCGTAGAGGTCGTGGGTTTCAGCGAGGACGGGCCGCAGGCCAGGGATGACGAAACGCGCACCGGCCTGAAGCATTACCCCAGCGCCCACGTCCTGCTGGGCGAAGGCCTGAACGGCGCCATCGTCTGCTCGGAAACCTCGCTGCACCGCGTGCTGGTCGAGCAGGCGGCTGCGGCGGGCACGCCGGTGCTGTGCGAAAAGCCGATTGCCACCACCCTCGAGGACGCCCTGGCGATGAAACGCGCCTGCGACTCCCGGGGGGTGCTGTTCATGACCGCCTTTCCGATGCGCTTCGATTCGGCCAGCCTGGAACTGCGGCACGCCGTTCAGTCCGGGGAACTGGGCGAGATTCTGGGCGTGAATGGGGTCAACCACAGCGAGAACCCCGCCGCTCACCGCGCCTGGTTCGCCGATCCCCTTCTTGCCGGAGGCGGGGCCGTGATGGACCACGTGGTGCATCTGGTGGATCTGCTGCGCTGGGTCCTGAAAAGCGAAGTGGTCGAGGTGTACGCGCAGGTGCAGCGTTCTCCCTCGTCGGCGGTCGATACGGCCGGGCTGCTGCTCATCACGCTGGGAAACGGCGTGCAGGCCAGCATCGACTGCAGCTGGAGCCGCCCTGCCGATTACCCGCGCTGGGGGCATCTGAAGCTCGACATCGTGGCCGAGCATGGCTTGCTGGTGGTTGACACCTTCGCGCAATACCTGACGGTCTATGCCTCCGGTGCGGCGCGTTCACCAGAGTGGCGCGGTTTTGGCGCCGATCCCAACGAAGCCATGCTGCATTCCTTTCTGCAGGCGCTGGAGCGTGGAGCTGAGCCGGCGGTGTCGTGGTACGACGGCTACCAGGCGTTGCGCGTCGCCCTGGCCGCTTACGAATCAAGCCAGCTAGGGCAACCGGTCCGGCTCGACTCGGCAGGCCCTGGAATTGTTGCAGGAAACTCGCGCTGATATCCCGAAAGGGCCCCGCCCAACAACCCCGTGGTTCGGCGACGCGCTCAGCGCCGTGCTGACACGGCGATTCCCCCGACGATCAACGCGAACGCGGTGACATGGTAAAGGTGCGCTCGCTCGCCCAGCACGGCCAGGGACATCAGGGCGGCGAACAGCGGCGTGAGGTTGTTGAAGAAGGCTGCGACGTTCGGACCGACCCGCTGCACGCCGATGCCCCAGGCGCGAAAAGCCACCAGCGAGGGAAAGGTCGCGACGTACAGCAGGGCCAGGGCGAGCGGCGCGTTCCAGGTGATCTGCACGTCGCTCCATGCCCACTCGCCGGCCGCGAAGACGCCCGACCACACTACCCCGAAGCTGACCTGGGCCAACAGAAAGGTGGCCCAGGTCGCGCGGATGGCCGCCTCGTCCTGCCCGCGCGTGAGCAGCCAGCTGTACACCGACCACGCGACGGTCGCCAGCAGCATGAACAGGTCCCCCGGCACCAGGCGCAGCGCCAGCAGCCCTTCCCAGTCTCCACGGGAAAGCACGAACAGCACGCCCAGAATCGACAGGACCGCGCCGATGACCTGCCTGAGCGTCACGTGCACCCCGAAGAACATCGAGCCGACTCCAAGCATCCAGACTGGCATGCTGGCGGCGACCAGTGTGACGTTGATCGGGCTGGACGTCCGCAGTGCCAGATACTGCAGCGCGTTGTACATGCCGACCCCGAGCAGGCCGAGCACCGCGTAGCGTCGCCAGTGGGTGAGCAGGCCGCTGCCCCGGCGATAGATCGACGAGGCAAAGGGCAGCAGGATGAACAGCGCAATCGTCCAGCGCAGGAAGTTGAGCGTGATCGGCGGAACCAGATCGATCACCAGCCGTCCGACAATGGCGTTGCTGGCCCATAGCAGGGGCGGCACGACAAGCAGCAGGGCAGTGGACAGGGTCAGCGGATGGCTCATGGCAATAGCTTTCTTCCAGAGTATGCCTTCCAGAGTATGCACCGCGCCCGCGTCAAGCTGCCCGGTAACCCGCACTCGGTCTGGTTGTGTCTCCCAGGAGCAAAAGCTCAAGCCCTGCTCAGGGTCCTGCTCACGGACGCCTGGCGCGACTGCCTTATGCTTTTTTTGCTCGAAGTGAGGCGCTCCTGGCCCTCAGCGGGCACGAAACGATCCTTTCGGGGGAGGCGTCCACCTCGGCAACAACGGACGTGCGAGCAGGAACGAGCGTAGGCTGGTGCGACTCCAGCGACCTGCGACCAAGGTTTGAGCGGAGCGGTAGGCTCCGCTTTTTGATGCCCGTCTTTTTGGTGCCGTCGTTCTTCACGTCCGAACGGCAAGGCGTTTGGCGAGAAACTGAATCGCGATCAAGAGCAGGGTGGACGTCACCAGCAACCCGAACGCCAGTTGTCCCGCCCGCTCGTATTCCAGGGCCTGGACGAGGTCGAACAGGTAGATGGCGGCAGTGCGGGTCTCGCCCGGAATATTGCCGCCCACCAGCAGCACCACGCCGAACTCTCCCAGGGTGTGGGCAAAGCTCATGGCCGTTCCGGTCACGACACCGGACAGGGTAAGCGGCAAAACGACGAAGCGCAGTCGCTGCAGGGTGCCGAGCGCCAGTGCTCGAGCGGCCTCCTCGTACTTTTTGTCGAGGCCCTCGATGGCGCTGACGTACGGACCGACGGCAAAAGGCAGGCTGTACAGCAGCGACCCGATCAGCAGTCCCGGGTAGCTGAAGGCCAACTGCACGCCGGTCAGCTGGGTGACAAAGCCCTCACGGCCCATGCTGACCAGCAGGTAATACCCCAGCACGGTCGGGGGCAGTACCAGCGGCAGATTGATGACGGCGCGCAGCAGCGTACTGAGCCAGCCCTGCGTGCGGGTCAGCCACAGTGCGAACGGGTAGCCGAGCACCAGCAGCAGGGCGCTCGTGACGACGGCCAGGTTGAGGGTCAGCAGCAGCGCTTCACGCAGTGGTGGGTCCACTCACTGCTCCCGGGGAAGCACGAAGCCGTACTTCCTGAACAGCTCCCGCGCGGCCGGGCTGAGCAGAAAACCCCAGAACTGCCGGGTGTTCTGGCCATCCCGCACGATGACCATCTGCTGGCGCAGCCGCAGGTGATGCGAGAGCGGTGCCAGCCAGTAGGTGCCACCCAGCGCCTCGAAAGCCGGTGCCTTGACGATGCTGAGCGCCAGGATGCCCGCGTCGGCGGCCGTGGAGGCGTATTGGGCGGCCTGGGCGATGTTTTCGCCCACCACGAATTTGCCTTTCAGGGCTTTGCCGATTCTGTGGTGGTCGAGCAACGTCAGCGCCGCCGCGCCGTAGGGCGCGTGTTCGGGATTGGCGATGGCGACTTTGCGTACGCGCGGGTCGCTCAGCGCCCGCGGACCGAGCCTGGCGACGTCGAGCGGGCTGTTCTTCGGGACCCAGATCACCAGGCGACCGATGGCGTAGTCACGTCGGGTGCCGCGCACGGTGAGGCCCGCCTGTTCGAGCTTGGCCGGATAGCTGCTGTCCGCACTGAGGTACAGCGTGAAGGGCGCGCCATTCTGAATCTGCGCGTAGAAGTTGCCGCTGCTGCCGTAGGAGATCAGCAGCGGGTCGGCTTTCGGAAAAGCTGCGCGGTACTGCGCGGCGAGTTCGTCGAGCACGAACTTGAGGTCGGACGCTGCGGCGACGCGCGCGGTCTCGGCGTGCGCGCTGCCGATGGTCAGGGCGAGAAGGACAGAGGGTATGACGGTGCGCATGCTTGCTCCTTCAGGCCGTGGTGCGCCAGACCTCACCGGCGCGCACAGGATTGTAGCCGCCCAGGGCGGCAAGTTCGGCGTGAAAAGCCGGCTGGGTGACCGCCGCGAGCAGGGCCCGGATGCCGGGGTGGGGCAGGTGCTCGTCTGGCACGACCAGATCGAAGCGTTCGCGCTGAACCGGAATGAAGTCGAGACCCAGGGCGTTCGCGGCGGCGCGCGGTCCCGGCCCCGCGTCGGCTTCGCCCCGCGCGACGCTGCGCGCGAGCGCCAGGTGCGACGAGGAACACACGTCATACCCGCGAAGCGCGGCGCGGTCGGCGGGCGTCAGTCCGGCCGCCTCCAGCCAGGCGTCGAGCAGGATGCGGCTGCCCGCGCCCACTTGGCGGTTGGCCAGGATAAGGCCGGGCCGCGCCAGATCGGCAGGCGTGGTGATCCGTTTTGGATTGCCCCGCGCGACCAGCAGGCCCTGCTCCCATTCCCAGAGCGTGAAGAGATGCGTCGGGCGTCCTGTCAGCTCACGCTTCACGAAGGGGCGGTTGGATTCGCTGGTGGACGGGTCCCACAGGTGAATGCCGGCGGCGTGGGCTTCTCCGCGGGCGAGTGCGCGCAGCGCGTCCAGGCTGGGCAGGTCGCGCCACAGTGTGCGGGCCCCCACACCGAGGCGTGCGGCGTGCGGCCCCAGCAAGGCGAGCGAAGGATCGCACCCCACGATGAGCGCGGTGCGTCGCAGGTCGCCCGGTTCCTGCAGTGGCGTGACCTGCACCCGCTCTCCCTGTACGCTGACGGTCACGCCGTCTGCCGGGAGACGCAGTCCGGTTTCGCCGTGCAGGGCGATGGCCAGCCATTGTTCGCCGACCTGAGCCAGTTGTACGCGCGCGGAAGGCTCTGGTGGCGTTTCACCCAGCCATCTGGCCTGCAAGGTGGAGTTGGGCAGGGTGAAGAGTTGCTCGACTGCCACCCCCAGGGCGCGCGCCAGTTGCAAGGCTGCCAGGGTGCTGGGAATTGTGGCACCCGTCTCGATGGCGTGGATGGCCTGTCGGGACAGGCCTGCACGCTGCGCAAGCTCGACACGGCTGAGATGGGCACGTTCGCGGTATTGCTGCAGGTGAACTTGCAGGGCGGCTGACGGAGCCATGCCCGAGCGTAGTTCCCGCCTGACAAAACGTCAAGCAGACGCGACGAACCCGTGTACCGGAGACACGCGCCAGGACGATTACCAAGAGCGCCCGTCGAGTAAAAGCTCTCCGGTTTGCACTCAGGCGCGGTGGTCCGGACGTTCCTCGGAGGTGATCACGACCATGCCCGAAGACCGTTCCTGACCAGCCTCGGGCGAAGGGTCATGTCCTGTCTGCGGATTGGAGCGGCTCCTCAGTCGTGTTCGCAGGCGCTGTACCCAGGCGCGTACTTTGGCACTGCGCCATAACAGCACCCCTCCTCCTGCAGCACCCAGGATCACGAGCGGCAAGACCATGGACGGCACTCCACCAGCTTTCCCCGGCACAACGGGGACGATCCAGTCAACCTCTCCTGCCGGCCCGTCGAGGTGATCCCGGGTGGTGAACGCGACCACTGGCCCAGGTGCATGAAGTACCTGCAACTCCCGGGTGTTCTGTGCCCAGGCTTCCTGCAAGGGGTCTTGCTTGCCCTTGAGGTGATCACGCGCAGCCTCGACACCCAACTTGCCGGGCCTGCCAGTTTCGCTGGCGTGGCGGGCTGCCACGCGTGCGCCTTGCGTCAAGGCGTCCTTCAGGGTAGAGACTACCGTCATGACCGGTCCTTTCGTGTGCAGCAGGAGCGTATCAGCTCCGAGAAGTCGCTGCCCCTGGCCCGTCTGGCTTCAGCGTGCCTGGTTGCGCGGCAGAGGGACAGAGTCAAGCGCACGGCAGGATGTCCGGCCAGTGAGCCGGACATCCTGCCGTTTCAGAGCGCGGTTTTCAGGCCGCCCTCAGCGGGTGGCGGTGCCACTGCGGTCATCGACGACGACCGTCTCGCGCTTTTTGGGCATCAGGCCGGCCAGACCCAGCAGGCCCAGCAGACCCCAGGGGAAGCCCCGGTCGTCGCGGTTATCCATGGTGGTCGTTCCGGTGGTTCCCGTGGTGCCGGTTCCAGTGTCCGTCTGGGCCAGTGCCGTCATGGGCGCGATTGCGAGGGTAAGGGCCAGCAGGGTTTTTACGGTGCGTTTCGACATCATCTTACCTCCAGGGTGAATGCTGTTGTCCTGATCTTGCGCGTGTAAGCGGGGATACTTTTGAGAACCGGCTCAAGAACGTTTTGTGAAACCATCATTTTGTCTTCGGTCTTCCCGAGGTGCTCCACAGACCGTACGTCATCGTGCTGCCTGAATTCTGCATGGTCGGCGCTCCCGGGCAAGTCTTGCCGTTTGGACAGGGCGTACCGCCATAAGAGCAGCCAATAATAGATGCCATGTCCCTGCGCCGCGTCTTTTCCACTGCCGGATGGAGCCTGCTTACCTTCGGCTTCGTGAGCGTGCTCAACACTTACCGCTTCGTGACCGTGCGTCACTCGCTCTCGCTGCCCGGACTGAAGCGACCGCTGCGCGTCGCGCACCTGAGCGATCTGCACTACGGTCTTTTCGTGGGCCTCGGGACCATCAGGCGCTGGGTAGACGCCACCCTGCACGCCAAGCCCGACCTGATCGTGATCACCGGCGATTTTCTGGACAGCGGTTTCAACGTGCGCAGCCATCCCCGGCTGATGGCCGAACTTGGCCGCCTGCGCGCGCCGCTGGGTGTGTACGCGGTGTGGGGTAACCACGACTGGACCAGTTTGAACACCAACCGCACCCGCATCCGCTTCGCGGAACTGCTGCGCGTTCACGGGGTGCGCCTCATCAACAACGCCGGGCTGCAGGTCCGGGACGACCTCTACCTGGCCGGGGTGGACGACTGGTGGTTTGGCATGCAGGACCTCGACAAGGCCCTGGAGGGACACGAAGACGGCGCAGTGATGCTGCTGGCGCACAACCCTGACTACCTGCCGCATGTTCCCGAACGGGTCGGGCTGACCCTCAGCGGGCACACCCACGGCGGGCAGGTGCGTCTGCCATTGCTGGGTCCCCTCAAGAAGCGCATGACGCTCAGCACCATCATGCAGGGCTGGGTGCGTGGCACTGAAATCATCACCTCGCCCGCGGAGGGAACGCCCAGCGTGACTCCGGACGGTGAGGCGCTGGGCTTCGTTTCGCGTGGCCTGGGCGTGACCGGTGTACCGGTGCGTCTCAACTGTCCCGCCGAACTGGTGTTGCTGGACCTCAGCCCGCCCGGCGAGCGTACCCAGGAATGATTCGGCGCCTGCTCCAGACGCTGCTCGCCGTGACCGGTCTGTTCCTCGTGCACAGCGCTTGGAACGTCTACCACTTTCGCGTGACGCGTCACCGCCGGAGGCTGTCGCGTCTGCGCGCACCGTTGCGGCTCGTCCATCTCAGTGATCTGCATTACGGCCGTTTTATCCGGCACCGGTCGGTGCGCGCCTGGGTAGATGCCACCCTGCACGCCAAGCCCGACCTGATCGTGATCACCGGCGATTTTCTGGACACCGAAGCCGGGGACAGCCGCCGCCGGGACCTGCTGCGAGAACTCTCCCGGCTGCGCGCGCCACTGGGCGTGTACGCGGTGTGGGGCAACCACGACTGGACCAGCACTACCGCCGCGCTGCCTCGTGACGCGCACCGCCCGGCAGGAGAGGTTGGTACTTCACGCATGGACGACTTCGCGCGCGAACTCGCCAGGGCCGGCCTGCAGGTGCTGGCCAATGAAGGCGTTCAATTGCGCCCGGACCTGTATCTCGCCGGGGTGAACGACTTGTGGTTCGGCACGCCGGACCTCACGAAGGCACTTGCGGGGCGTCAGGAGGGCAGCGTGATCCTGCTCAGCCACAATCCGGACCTGTTGCCCGAGGTGCCAGGCGAAGTCGGGTTGACGCTGTGCGGTCATACGCACGGCGGGCAGATCGTCGTGCCGCTGTACGGACCACTGCATACGGGATCAGCCTACGGTCAGCAATTCGTGGGTGGCTGGGTGCAACAGCCCAGGCAGGCCTACGTGTCGCGGGGCCTGGGGGTCACCTTTCTGCCGCTGCGTTTCCTGTGCCCTGCCGAACTGGTCGTGCTGGACCTCGATCCGGGCTGAGGCAAAGCCTGCCAGCAGCGGACCCGCTGGCCTACTCGGCCAGACCCCGCTCCCCGACCGCGCCTGGAGGAGATTTTCTGCCGCGCTCGGGAAGCTGGCTGAGGATCATGGCGGCCACCACCAGCGCCCCGCCGGCGAATCCGCGCGCACCGACCGTCTCGCGCAGCAGAAAAAACGAGAAGATGCTCGCCGCGACCGGCTCCAGCGCGTAGATGATGGCCGCTTCGGTGGCGCTCACCCAGCGCTGACCGAGCGTCTGCAGCAAGGTCGTGACGGCCGTCGCGGCGAGGCCGAGGTAGATCAGCGCTCCCCAGGTGCTGGCGGGCGCCAGCGAGACGCCTCCCGCCAGCAGCGCCCACAGCCAGCCGAACAGCGCGACCACGATCACCTGCGCCGCCGTGAACGCCAGCGGCGGATGACGCGGCGCGGCTTTCTCCAGGGCCAGGATGTACCCGGCGTAACTCAGCGCGCACCCGAAGGCCCACAGATCGCCGATCACGAGCGCGCCGCCTTCCCAGGACAGCAGGCCGATACCCAGCAGTGCCAGCACCACCGCGCCCCACAAACGCAGCCGAAGAGGCGCGCCTGCAGTGATGGCCAGCCACAGGGGCACCATCACCACGTTCAGACCGGTGATGAAGGCCGCACGGTTGGCGCTGGTGGTCTGCAGCCCAATCGTCTGGGTGGCGTAGCCGATGATCAGCCAGCTGCCCAGCAGCAGGCCGTCTTTCCAGAACAGCGCACTTTTTGGAGTATCCGTACGCCTCCTGTCCCGTCTGAACACGCGGGGCCAGGAGAACAGAAAGGGCAGCAGCACCAGCGCCGCGATGGTAAAGCGCCAGGCGATCAGCGTGGCGGGGGAGAGGGTCTCGGTGGCGCTCTTGACAATCGCGAAGGTGCTTCCCCAGATGGCCGTGACGAAGATGAGCAGCACCAGGCCCAGGGCGTGACGTGACATGCCGCCCATTGTAGAGAGCTGCCCGGCGGACGGCTCGGCTCAAGGGTTTCTCATGGTCGGTTGTGCCGCTCAGCACGAAGACTCATCAACGCATGGTTCGCTGAGGCATTCAACGACGGCGCCCGTCTTCGGCGTCATCAGGAGGAACGCATGACACGACACTGGATCACCTTTGGCCTGAGCCTGGCCCTGAGTACTTCGGCCTTCGCTCAAAGCGCGCAGGAACTCGTGCAGCGCGCACAGAACCTCGCGCAGCAGGCCCGCGCGGCCTACCCGCGAGACGCCTGGAATATCGACCGCCCCCTCTTCAAGCAGGCCGCTGAGGCCGCCGAGCAGGCCGTGCAGGCCGCTCCGAGCGACCCGACGGCCCTGAAGCTCCGCGCACAGATTTACACCGACGCGCGTTTCTGGGCACGGGCCGAGGTCAGCTGGAACGCTTACCTGCAGACCAACAACGCCGACGCCGAGGCTCGGCGCGCGGCGGCGGAAGTGCAGTACAACCTCGGCTTTGCCGCCTACCGCCGCGAGCAGCTCGACGTGGCCCGTCAGGCCTTCACGCTGTGCCTGGAATACAACCCTGACGCGCGCTGTGCCGCCTGGGGCGGGCGAGTGGAGCTCGAAAGCGGCCAGAGCGCCCGCGCCGTGCCCCTGTACGAACAGGCTGTCCGCCTCGCGCCGAACGACCAGAGCAACCAGTACTTCCTGGGCGTGGCGCGCCGCGCCAGCACTTTTGGTGCCGAGGCAACCAGCGCGTTCAGTCGTGGCTACCGCGCCTTTGAGGCCGGCAACCGGCAAGCCGCCCTGAACGAGTTTCAGCAGGCCACGCGCCTCGCGCCGCAGTTCACCGACGCTCAGCGCTTTGTCGGACGCCTGGCTTTGGAGCTCGGCCAGGGCGCGGTGGCCCGGCAGGCCTGGGAAGCCGTGAGCGCGCAACCGGGCGCCAGCGCCGCCGACAAATTCAACCTCGATTTCGCCCGCGAAGTCGAGCAGTTCGGCCTGGAGGCCGTACGGGCCTTTCGCGCTGCCTACACCCAGTACACCGGCGGCAACAAAGCCGCCGCCGAGCAGGGCTTCGAGAGTGCCACGCAGCAAAGCCCCACCTACCAGAAAGCCTGGGCGTGGCTGGGCCGCACCCGCTTCGAGCAGAACAATTTCACGGGAGCGGCCCAGGCTTACCAGGTGGCCGTGCAGCTTGACCCCAACGACAAGTCAAGTGCCTACTTCCTGACGCAGGCCCAGCGCCGCCAGTAGCGGCCAGGGCGTGAAGCGGCAAGGCGGGCCAATCCCACCTCGCCGCTTTTACAGGTCAACCATCCAGATGGGGCGCTCTTCGGTGCAGGGAAGCTTCCCGCGCTCGGCGTGCCGATCACCGTAGTGGGCGACGAGATTCCCGCACTTTGCTTTGCGCTGCTCGGGCTTTAAGGTGTACGGGAAGTTTGATGGTGCGTCACGACCGACGCCCGGAGGTGAAGCTGCATGACCGACCGACCCCATATGACCGACGAAAGTTCGCTGGACGCCGTCCGTTCCCGCTCCTCGATGGAGGACATCGCCAAGCAGGGTGGCCCCCAGGTCGCCACCCCCGACGAGGCCATCACCGCACTCAAGCGGGGGAACGCCCGTTTTTTCAGTGGCCAGACCACCCAGCAGTCGCTGGGTGTCAACGAACGCCGCGCGCTGATCATGTCGCAGACGCCTTTTGCCATCGTGCTGGGCTGCTCGGACAGCCGCGTGCCCACCGAGATGATCTTTGATCAGGGCTTTGGTGACATCTTCAGCATCCGGCTGGCCGGCAACGTGGCGTCGGGCGCGGCGCTGGGCAGCGTCGAGTACGCGGTCAAGCACCTCAAGTGCCGCCTGCTGGTCGTGATGGGTCACGAAGGCTGCGGCGCCGTCAAGGCCGCCATGCTGGGCGACGAGGTGCTGGCAGAGGAACCCGAAAACGTACGCCTGCTGGTCGAGCGCATTCGCCCGGCGTTGCGTGGGATGCCCCGCATTCGTGACGAGAAGGCCCGCATGCGCGAGGCGGTCATCAGCAACGTGCGCTCGCAGGTGGCCCTGCTGCGCGAGAATCCGGTGGTGCAGCGCGCCACCCAGGCGGGCAGCCTGAAAGTCATCGGTGCTTTTTACGAGATCGGCAGCGGCGCGGTGGATTTCCTGATCAGCGATGAGGATCTGGCCGTCGAGTAACGTTGCGGTCCCTGCCAGAACGCCACACCGGCGTCTGATCCGGCGTTCATGCTCTCTGAAGACCCCGCACCCCGGCCCTTGTGGCCGGGGTAGTTTGATGACATCCTGCCATGATGTTTCGTCACGCTTCCTCGCCAGCACCGCTGAACCCATGACTTGGAGGTCTGCCATGAACGCGAAGGGTCAAGCGCTCGTCCTTGCCACGTTTTTGTCTGCCGCGGGCGCCGGGTCGGTCACCAGCGTGACGTTCGCGTCCCGGGAACTCGGTCGAAGCTGGGCGTACAGCGTCTACCTCCCCGACGCTTACCAGCCGGACACCACGAGGTACCCGGTGCTCTACCTGCTGCACGGCAACGGTGGAGACGAGAACAGCTGGCCGAGTGCGGGCAACATTCAGCAGCTGGCCGATCGACTGATTGCGCGCCGTGAAATTCCCCCCACCATCATCGTGATGCCCTCGGCGGGCACCACCTGGTACGTTGACCGCCAGGAGAAGATGGAGTCGGCCTTCATCAAGGACCTGCTGCCGCACGTCGACGCCCGCTACAGCACCATCAATTCCCGCGACGGACGGATGCTCGCGGGGTTCTCGATGGGCGGGTACGGTACGGTGCGCTTCGCAATGAAGTACCCGGAACTGTTCCGCGCGGCGGCACCCCTCAGCCCCGCCATCTACGATCCGCAACCTCCGGAGAATTCCGCCTCGCGGGTGGTCGGTGTGTTCGGTACCAACGAGTTTGATCCGGCCGTGTGGACCTCACTGAATTACCCGCGCTTCTTCGAACGCTTTGTGGCCAAGAAGCTGCCGGTTCCGATGTACATCCACACCGGGGATGACGATGTCTTCCTGATTCACCGCGACGCCACGAATTTGTACGAACGCCTGCGCGCCGCCGGCCAGCCGGCTGAACTGCGCATCGTGAACGGCGGGCACAGCTGGGATGTGTGGGGCTCGGCGCTCGGGGACGCCATGAAATACATGTCACGCTTTATCGCCCGACCCGCCTCGAAGTAAGCAATACAGCGGTGGTCAAAAGGATTGCGAGTTTTTGCTACTCCTTTTGACCGAGCGGCGAGCGCACAGTGCCCAAAAGCGCGTGCAGGCCAAGCCCTTGGAAAGCAAGTCCCTGGAAAGCAAGCCCCTGGAGAGGCCAACCTTCGAGGTGTTCAAAGGGGGATACGCCCACTGGGGCTTGGCCTGCACTCGGGCACGCTCTCAGCGCGGGGAGCGAGTATCCCCAGCGCTGGAACGGACAAACGCTCCAAGCCGCTTAATTTCGGAACTTCTGGGTGACCATCAGGCCCCGAGAGCCGCCGTCCAGAATGCCGATGCCGACCCGGCCGAACTGTGGGCGCAGGATGTTGGCGCGGTGTCCGGGTGAATTCATCAGGCCGGTGTGTGCCAGCGGCAGCGTCGGAGCCAGGGCGAGATTCTCTCCGGCGCTCAGATAAAAAACGCCTGCCTCCGACAGACGGTCGAAGGGCGTCTTGCCTTCCGGGGTGACGTGTGCGAAATACCCCCGCTCGAACATGTCGGCCGAGTGACGGCGCGCGACTTCGGTCAACCCGGGATCGGATTGCAGCGGCGCGAGACCGTGGGCGGCGCGCTCCCGGTTGAGCAGCGTCAGCATCTGTGCCTCCAGCTCGGGTGCGGGCTGGGCGCCCGTGACCCGAAAAGGCAGCGTGACGCGTTCACCCGAGTCGGGGCGAATGGTCCGCGAGTTCATGGTCTGCTCGACTGCCCGGCCGAACACCGGGTTGAGCGTGGCCTGTGCCCGCTCGGCATAAGTGGCCAGTTCGTTGGCCAGGTGGCTTTCGCGCACCTGCTGTCTCAAGGTGGCCGGCAACGGCAAGGTCATCAGCAGGGCAGAAACGATGACCGTGAACAGCCCGCCCTGCAGCAGGGCGGGGATCAGGCCCAGCAGACGGTTCGTGCGTGCTTCATGGACGCCTCTGGGAATTTTGTGTATCAGCATGTACCCGATCAGGTTGATCAGGGCGCCCCCGAGGACAAAGATCAGCAGGAAGGCTGCCGGAACTGTCCAGGTTTCTTCCCAGTCAGCCACCTGGCCCAGCCACGCAGCCAGCGTCGGGTAGAAGCGCAGCGCCAGCACAAAGGCGCCCACCAGGCGCAGGACGTCGATCAGACCCAGCACGAACCCATGCCGCCAGCCCTGAAGTGTGCTCAGGAGGATCAGCCCGATCAGCCCGACATCCACGAAATTCCACTCCATCTCCTGCATTGTCCCGTGCGTTTTGCCCGTGTGCGTTCACGTGGTGCGTGGTGTCCTTGAGCGAAGCTGAAGTGACCACCGCTTCCAGTCGGCTCCACCCCGTCCAGCCCTGCAGCGTCGTGTCTGCCGGGTGGTCTGACTGCACAAGGCGGCCGGGCGCCCTGACCCACGCCCCCTATACTCCCGGCATGACTTCTCGCCCTGCCCTGGCGCATCGCGCCGTTGCCCGCGCTGCGCGTGGCGACGATGCCGAGCCCACGCTGTCACGCGATCCTTTCGATCTGGAAGGCGTGTCGCGTGACGCGGCACACCTGATCGGGCAGCCGCAGGCGCTCGCTCAGCCCACTTCGGAAGCCCAGATCGCGCGGCTGCTGCGCTCGGGCGCGCGCGTGCTGCCGGTCGGCGTGCAGAGCTCCCTGACGGGCGGCGGCACGCCCCGGGGTGATGTGGTGCTCAGCCTCGCCCGCTTCGACCTGATGGAGCTTGGCGCGGACACGGTGCGGGTCGGTGCGGGTGTGCCGCTGCAGACGCTGGGTGCCTTTCTGGCCGGGCATGGGCGGGCCTACCCCGCCACACCCACCTACCTGGGGGCCACGGTGGGCGGCGCGGTGGCCAACAACGCGGCGGGCGCCGCAACCTACAAGTACGGCACCACCCGCGCCTGGGTCGAGGGGCTCACCGTGGTGCTGGCGGGCGGTGACGTGCTCGAGGTGCGGCGTGGCGAGGTGCGCGCCAGCGAGGACGGCTTTTTCGAGATTGACGGTCCGGGTGGCCTGCGCCGCATTCCGCTTCCCACTTATCCGCTGCCGCGGGTGCCCAAACTCGCCGCCGGTTACTACGCCGCTCCGGGCATGGACCTCCTGGATCTGTTCGTCGGCAGCGAAGGGACCCTGGGCGTCGTGACCGAAGTCGAACTGCGCACCCAGCCCCTGCGTGATACCGCCTTCGTGCTGCTGCCCCTGCCGGGCGAAAGCGCCGCCCTGCGCCTGGTCGCCCTGCTGCGCGAGCACAGCCAGCGGACCTGGCAGGGCGCTGACCCGAACGGGCTCGACGTCAGCGCCATCGAGTCCCTGGACGGGCGCTGTCTCGCCCTGCTGCGCGAGGACGGGCTGACCCGTTTTATTCCCGCGCAGGCCGGATACGCGCTGATCGTGCAGCTCGAACTGCCCTCGGCCCCGCTGGCCGAGCACCGCGCCGCCCTAGAGGCCGCCTTCGACGACGACGCGCCCGACGCGCCATTGAAGCGCTTCGTGACGCTGCTGCTGGAACACGACGCCTTCGAGGACGCCCAGATCGCCCTGCCCGGAGAACCCTTCGCGGCGGAAGTGCTGAAAATCCGTGAGGCTGTTCCAGACGGCGTGAACCGCCGGGTCCGCGAAGCGCAGCGACAGGATGCACGCGTCAGCAAGGTCGCCGGGGACATGATCGTGCCCTTCGAGCACTTCGCGGAGCTGATGGCCATCTACCGCCGCGGTTTCGAGGAGCGTGGCCTCGACTACGCCATCTACGGTCACGCCAGCGACGGCAACGTGCACCCCAACCTGCTTCCGCGCTCGGGCGAGGACGCCGAGTCGGGGCGCGAGCTGTTGTTCCTGCTGGCCCGCGAGGTGGTGCGCCTGGGTGGCTCGCCCCTCTCGGAGCATGGGGTGGGGAAAAGCCCGGTCAAGCAGGCGATGCTGCGCGAACTGTTCGGCGAGGCGGGCGTGACGCAGATGCGCGCCGTGAAGCGCGCCCTCGACCCCGCCTGGCAACTGGCGGCGGGCAACATGTTTCCGGAGTCCTAAGTGTCTACCGCCTCAGTTCGTCCACCGAAGGGAACAGCACCCAGAACGACAGAACCCAGCGGTAGACAGGCTTCCCCTACTCGCCTCCGCTCGACTTGAGTTTTGGTGTTCTCCCAAAACTCAAGTGGGAGGTACTTAGCATTCTGAGCGGTGATTTCGAACCCAACTGTATTAAGAGAGGGTGCATTCAGAGAGGGCGCAGTTCTGCTGCTGCGGGCCGTGCAGTTTACTGCTGAGTTTCACGTTGGTCGCCCTCCAATTCATCTTGGCAGGTCGTTCGTGTGTGCTATGGTTGATACTGCTTGTGAATCCGTTCACCCACTATGCAGGATGCACCGTGCCCATGGGAAACACCTTGTCCATGGAAAAGCAGACGGATCTACTGATCATTGGTGGTGGTGTGGCCGGGCTTTACGCGGCGCTGTGCGCCCGCAGCCGTGGAATGCGCGTGGTGCTGGTGTGCAAGAGAGCAATCACCGGGGGCAGTACCTACTGGGCGCAGGGCGGTGTGGCCGCCCCGCTTGCTGCCTGGGACGAGGAGGCGCACGCGCGAGACACCCTCACCGCCGGACGCGGCCTGAGCGACGAGACAGTGGTGCGCGAGTTCGTGCGCGAGGCCCATACGCACGTCAACGCTTTGGCACGGCTCGGGGTTCCCTTCGCACCGAACCTGGCGCGCGAGGGCGGACACGGTCTGGCCCGTATCCGCCAGGCAGGCGGTGATGGAACCGGTCGCGCGATCAGCGAGACGCTGGCACGCCAGGTGGGCGCCGCTGGTGTGGTGGTGTGGGAGCACGCCTTCGCCCGTGCCCTCCTGCGCGATGACCAGGGCCGCGTGGTCGGCGCCGATATCCTGCCCAAAGGCGGTGGTGTCTGGCGTGTGCGGGCGGGCAGCGTACTGCTCGCCACCGGCGGGTTCGGCCGTGCCTATCCGGTGACCACCGCCCCACGCGAGGCAACAGGGGATGGGGTGGCCCTCGCCGTCAATGCGGGAGCCCAGGCGCGCGACATGGAGTTCGTGCAGTTCCACCCCACCGTGGTCATCGCCGGAAGTGAAGGCCTGCTCGTCACGGAAGCAGCGCGCGGCGCGGGCGGTGTGCTGCGTAACGCACATGGTCACCGTTTCATGACCGCTTATGACCCGCACGGGGAGCTTGCGCCGCGCGACGTGGTCGCGCGCAGCATCCACTCCGAGCGCAGGCGGACCGGCAATGTGACCCTCGACCTGTCCCATTTGGGAGCTGCCGAGGTTCGCTCACGCTTCCCGAACGTGCACGCCCGGCTGCTCCGTGAGGGCCTTGACCTCGCCCGAGACCCCGTTCCCGTGCAACCGGCGGTGCACTACACGATGGGTGGAGTGCGAACTGACGCCTGGGCGCGTACAACCGTGCCCGGCTTGTATGCGGCGGGGGAAGTTGCGTCCTGTGGCCTCCACGGTGCCAACCGCCTGGCCAGCAACAGTCTTTCGGAAGGCCTGGTCTTCGGAGCGCGCGCTGCGGCTGCGGCGGCTGAAGAGTTGTCCATCGGGTCGGGTCGGGTCGAAGCCTGTACTGGCGCAGCTGGAGTTGTCCCTGAGCTGGTGCGCGACATCCTCGCCCGTGCAGCAGGGCTGGAGCGCGAAGCCGGACACCTGCACGCGGCACTGGGCGAACTGGAGAGCGCCCGCCCGTCGCGGGCGCTCTCCGTGCAGCACGGTGACGATCGCGCGGTGCACGAAGCAGCAAACTTGACACTCATTGGCGCGCTGGTATTGCGTGGGGCACTCGCCCGCGAGGAGTCGCGTGGAGCGCACCTGCGCCTCGACTTCCCCGGAATAGGCGAGTACCCCTACCACGTCGTTCAGGACGGTACGCGGGCGTGGCGAGAGCCTCTGGACTCCGCGCGACAACAAGACGCATGCTACGCCCCGCACAGCACTGTCCTGTAAACCACTTCCTTGTAAACCACTGCACCCTTGGAGCCGAACATGTTGACCCTCACAGAGCGATTACGCGCTGCCCTCGCCGAAGACGTGGGGCGTGGCGACGCCACCACCCTGGGAACCATCCCCGTCGATCAAGCCGGGCATGCGAGCTTCCTGCTCAAACAACCAGGTCTGCTCAGCGGCTTGAGCGCTGCTGCCCAGGCCTTTACGCTGCTCGATCCCAGCGTGCGGGTGTGCTGGCACGTCACCGAAGGGCAACCCCTGCCCCCCGGTTGCCTGATCGGAGAGGTCAGCGGCCCAATGCGCGCCCTGCTCGGAGCCGAACGCGTCGCCCTGAACCTGCTTCAGCGGATGAGCGGCATCGCCACACACACGTACGCGCATGCACAAGCCCTTCAGGGAACCCGCGCACGCCTGCTCGATACCCGGAAGACCACCCCACTGTGGCGCGACCTGGAGAAACAGGCGACACGTCACGGTGGTGCGAGCAATCATCGCTGGGGACTCGACGACGGCATTCTGATCAAAGACAACCACATCGAGGCCGTTGGCAGCGTTGCTGAAGCCGTACGCCGTGCAAGGGCGTCTGCCTACCTGCTCAAGGTCGAGTGCGAGGTCGAGACGCTCGACGAGCTCAGGGAGGCGCTGACGGCTGGAGCAGACCGCGTGCTGCTCGACAACATGATGGACACTGTACTGGCTCAGGCGGTTGCCTTACGCGACGAACTCGCTCCACACGTCACCCTGGAAGCCAGTGGCAACATGACCCTCGAGCGTCTGCCGCGTGTTGCCCAGAGCGGTGTGGATTACATCTCTGTGGGCGCTCTGACACACTCGGCCCCCAGCCTTGACATCAGCCTGAACGTCACCGTGAACAAGGAGCACCTATGAGCGTCATCCCAACTGCGCCCGTGTCCCAGCTGCTACAGCTCAAGCCCCTCCTGGACGAGGCCGAAATACGCCGCGACATCGAGCGCCTGCGCCGCGAGCGCAACGCGGTGATTCTGGCCCATAACTACCAGCGACCGGAAGTGCAGCAGATTGCAGATTTTGTGGGCGACAGCCTGGGCCTCGCGCGGCAGGCAGCCTGCACGGACGCGGACGTCATTGTCTTCGCGGGCGTCCATTTCATGGCGGAGACCGCCGCGATTCTGAACCCCGACAAGACCGTATTGCTGCCCGACGAGCGTGCCGGGTGCAGTCTCGCGGATACCCTCACTGCACAGGATGTACGGGACTGGAAAGCCGCGCATCCCGACGGTGTGGTTGTCGTGTACGTGAACACCACCGCAGACGTGAAGGCCGAAGCCGACTACTGCGTGACCAGCGGAAACGCCGTGCAGATTGTCAGCGCATTGCCCGACCACGTTCCGGTACTGTTTGCACCGGACAAGTTCCTCGCTGCACACGTCGCGCGTGAGACCGGACGCATGCTTGACGTCTGGGATGGTGCATGCCACGTCCATGCCGCAATTCGTATCGAAGACATCACGGCGCAGCAGGAAGCGCACCCCGACGCGGAACTGCTGATTCACCCCGAATGCGGCTGCAGTACCCGGGTGCTGCAGCAGGTGCCGGACTTGCGCCTGTACTCCACCGAAGGAATGGTCACGCGAGCCCGTGCGAGCAGCGCCTCATCGTTCATCGTGGTCACCGAACTGGGCATGGTGCACCGCCTGGAACGCGAGGTTCCAGGCAAGACATTTGTGCCCGTGGCGCAGACAGCCTGCTGCAACTACATGAAAATGATCACCCTGGAAAATATCTGTGAGAGTCTGCGCGACTTGTCCGGTCAGGTGACTGTCCCCGAGCCGATTCGCAGGCGTGCGCTCTTGCCCATCGAGCGCATGATCGCAATCGGGTAACCCGAGCTCCATCGATCCCGTGCGGCTCTGGGTCAGAAGTTTCCGCCGGGCCACCTGAAGGCCCAGCGGGGCGAGTGAATACGGGTAGGGGCTGCAGGAAATGGAGCTCCGGCCCTGTGATCTTCCAGGGTAGAACGGGTGTCACCACGTCCACTGAGTGTCTACCGCTTCAGTTTTGTCGTTCTGGCAACAACCTCAGAACGACAAAACCAGCGGTAGACACCTTTTCCCTACTTGTCCTCTACTCGCTTCGCCTGCCTTGAGTTTTGGCGCTTTGCCAAAACTCAAGGGGAGGTACTTAAAGTGGTTGTCAAAGACATTGATCGGTTTTTGATCACTGTCTTCGGCCGAGCGGAGAGCGCACAGTGCCTTCTTGGGCAGAGCAGCCCTCAAAGTGCTCTAAAGAAAGCGCTTTGAGGGCATGCCCGCCAAAACCGCTTTTGGGCACGCTGCCTGCGCGGGGAGCGAGTGACCTTGACCAGAAGCGTTTGGAAGCGGGCAGGCGTCCTGAAGGGCGTCCGTTCTGCCCAAGACAATGGAATTGCTGGAGTGTCTTCCTCCAAGGGTGGAATGGACAAACGCTTTAAAGCGCTGGTCCAAGACATTCACAGGGCCGTTGAGGCAAGCGTGCTACTTGGTGCCGTCGCTCGTGGTCTGACTTGGTAAAACAATTTCGTACTTGCCCTTCTGTGTGGTGTCATCCGAGGCAATCAGCCCGGTGAGCCGGACCAGCAGGGCTTGCCCACGCCCACCTGACAGGTAGGGTGTCAGTTCTTTGGGGTCGCTGACAAACTGCAGCCTGTCGCGCATTGAATACAGATCGACTTGCCCGTCCTGGCCCAGGGGCGCCTGATCGATGAGGGCAAGGCCGCGCTCGTCTCGGGAAAAGATGCCGATGATGCTGCCAGCCGGAGCGTTCATGCGCACAGTGTGGGTGTAGAACTGAGGGCCAAGGTCGGTATTCGCGGCGCGGTTCGTGAAGCTGGCGGCTTTGTGGGTAATCTTCAGTTCACTGCCGATGTCCATCAGCACGCTCTCGTAAATGATGGACGCCGGAGCATTTAATTGGGTGTCTCCCAAGGTGAACGTGGTCTGGCCAACCTGGATGGTCGGATTCATCCAACCCGTGACCGTGACAGGAAGTCCGGTGGCCATGAAGTTGAAGGGCAACTCTCTCAGGTTGGCGAAGCGGTCACCATCACGAGAGAACGTGGTCCGCAGACGGTTGGGTTGGCGAGCGCCAGGGAAGGTCAGAACGGTCTCGTTCCCTTGGCGTTGCACTCGAACACCCAAAGGTTTCAGCGTGCGTTCCAGGCTGTTGAGGCTCAAATAATATTGGCTTTGCTGAGGCTGCCGGAAACGGTAGCAGTACACACCACCTTTGCTGCTGATCACTTCGATAAAGTCGTTGCTTTGCATTCCGTTCCTCGCCTTGGCGCAGACAGGCGGATTCGGAGATTTGTTGGTTACGGCGACCTGTGCCGAGCCGCTGGTCATGCCGAGCGTACCGAGTGAGACAAGCAGTGCAGACAGGGCAGACAGTTTGATGATTTTAGGCATGAGATACACCTGGTTCATTCCCGCGCACACCCTTTCGGGAGGTCCGAGTTCTCGGATGGCGCGTGAGACGGCTTCGCAAGGGGGAACGCCGAAGACGATCAGACCGTCGACTCGCTCCAGGAGATGTTCTTCCAGTTCGGCGCGGACTTCGCGGCGTTTGGCGCCCCACAGGCCCCAGGTGGCAAGGGCAAGGTAGCGTTGCAGCTCCACCTGGCTTTGCAGCTCTCGCAGGCGCATAAGGGTCACTCGGTGAGCCCGTCGAGGGCGCCTTTGAATTCCCGCCACTCTGCGCGTTTACGGGAAAGGGCTTCGCGTCCGCGTTCGGTCAGGAAGTAGTACTTTCGGGGCTTTCCATTTCGGCCAATCTCGCGTTCTTCCGTGCCAAGCAGGCCGTCCTGGGTCAGGCGGTGCAGGGCCGGATAGAGACTCCCCTCCTTGAAGTCGAAATACCCTTCAGAACGGACTTTGGCTTCCTGAATGATGCGGAAACCGTAGAGGGCTTCCTTGTCGAGAACGCTGAGAAGAATCAAATCGAGGTTTCCGCGCAACTGGTCTGGGTTCATGTTGCTCCTGCCTGGTCGTCGGCGCCCGGCGTCCCGCTGCGTTGCCGACCTTACTAAGCCTAGTCTGTCTACATAGTGGGACTTGGTAGTAGGTGCGTCAAGGACAAAACGGAAAACGCCACCGGGCAACGGCATAGAGAAACGTCTTGCAACCACGCGACACGGCAGGAGACGCCGCTCTTTGCCCTCTGCTGTCCCGGGACATCTTCTTATGGGGTCACGGTGACAGAATTCTGCTGCTCCGTGTTCGAACCAGTGCCGCCGAGTCATGGTGAAAGTCGGCCTGACCTGCCACCCCCGCGCGGTGAGGTGGGCGTTAGACTGTCAGGATGTTGCTGTATGGTCGAAATCCCGTTCTGGAAGCGCTGCGCGGTGGGCTGGTGCAGGAACTCCTGGTCGCGCACGGTGTGGAGAAAAGTTTTCTGCAGGAACTGCAGGCCTTTGACATTCGCCTGAAGTTTGCCCCACGCATCGAACTCGATCAGCTGGCCGGTACCACCCAGCATCAGGGCGTGATCGCCGAGGTGGAGGATCTGGCCTGGGCCAGCGTCGACGACATGCTCGACCGGGCGGAAGCGCGCGGGGAGACCCTGCTGCTGGTGCTGCTCGACGGGGTCACCGATCCGCGCAACTTCGGGGCGATCATTCGCAGTGCTGAGGTGCTGGGCGCACACGGCGTGGTGGTCGAGGAAAGGCGCAGCGCGCCCCTGAGCGCCACCGTGGCCAAGGCGGCGGCGGGCGCGACGAGCTTTCTGCCGGTCGCGCAGGTAAAAAACCTGCCACGCTTTATCGACGCCCTCAAGGAAGATGGCGTGTGGATATACGGGGCGGCCGGAGAAGCCGCGCGCGATCTGCGTCAGCTCGATTACGACCGGCGGCTGGCGCTCGTCATCGGCGCGGAGGGCGAGGGGTTGCGCCGTCTGGTGCGCGAGAAGTGCGACGAGCTGGTCAGCATTCCCGTACGCGGTCAGGTGCAGAGCCTCAACGCCTCGGTGGCGGCCAGCATCCTGATCTACCACGCGCTCGCGAGCCGGCCCGGTTCAAGGTAGGGAAGACAGGCACCCGGCGTTGCCCGGATGCCTGAGTGGTACGGCAAGCACGCCGCTTACCTGGTCCTGCGTTCATCTGCCGCCAGCCCTTATCGGTGTTCACTCGCCCAGCTGGTTTCAGGTGTTGGCGTAGGCCACGGCAATCTGGGCGGCGACCGCCGCGTTGTGCTTGACCAGCGCAATGTTGGCGGTGAGGGACGCGCCACCCGTGATGTTCACGATGCGCCCCAGCAGGAAGGGTGTGGCGTCTTTTCCTGAAACCCCTTCCTGGTCCATGTCGGCCAGGGCCCGCTCGATGATGGGCGCAATTTCGTGATTGGGGATTTCTGCCTCCGCCGGAATGGGGTTGGCGACCAGCACCCCGCCGGAGAGCCCCAGGGCCCATTTGGCCTGCATCACGCGCGCCACCTCCTGGGCACTGTCTACTCGCAACGGCGCCGCGAAACCGCTTTCCCGCGAGTAGAAGGCCGGAAACTCGCTGCTGCCGTACCCCAGTACGGGCACACCCAGGGTTTCGAGTTTCTCGAGCGTGAGGCCGATGTCCAGGATGCTCTTGACGCCCGCCGAGATGACCGCGACGTTGGTCTGCGCCAGTTCGGTCAGGTCCGCGCTCACATCAAAGGTGGCACTCGCCCCCCGGTGTACGCCTCCCGTTCCTCCGGTCGCGAACACCGCGATGCCCGCCAGGGCAGCGAGGCGCATGGTGGTCGCCACCGTCGTCGCGCCGTGGCGTCCCAGCGCCACGGCGTAGGGCAGGTCACGCAGGGAGAGCTTGAGAATGTCTTTCTCGGTGCCGAGCAGCTCCAGATCGTCGGGATTCAGGCCGATGCGCGGCTGGCCGTGCAGCACGGCGATGGTGGCCGGCACCGCGCCGTGGGCGCGCACGATGTCCTCGACTTCACGGGCCGTCTGTACGTTCTGCGGGTAGGGCATGCCGTGGCTGATAATGGTGCTTTCCAGCGCAACCACCGGGCGGCCTTCCCGCAGGGCGTCTTGCACTTCGGCAGTCAGGACGAGGTCGGTGTTCAAGTCAGTTTCCTTTCAGGCGTGCGTGGAGGGCTTCCGGGGTGAGGACCGGGGAGACGGTGTGCGAGCTTTCGACTGTCAGCGCGGCGGCGGCGTGCCCGAAGCGGGCACTCTGAAGGTCGCTTTGTCCTTCCAGCAGGGCCGCGGCGTAGCCGGCCAGCATGGCGTCACCGGCGCCGGTCACGTCGGTTACTCGGGCGGGCAGGGCCGGTAGAACCTCGGCGTGCCGGGCTGTACAGAACAGGCTGCCGTCTGCGCCGAGCCGCACCCAGACGCGCTGCACTCCCCAGCCGTGCAACTCGCGCGCGGCGCGCAGCAGGTCTTCGTGTGTGGACAGAGGGCGCGCCAGCATGGCTTCGAGTTCCTGGCAGTTGGGGGTGAGCGTGTGAACCTGAAGGCCAAGGTGCAGCAGGGCACGCACTTTGGCCGCTTTCGGCACGCTGACCGGTTCGATGATCAGTGGAACGCCGGCCTCGTGGGCCGTGCAGCCCACGAAGCTCAGCGCTTCTGAGCTGAGGTTGCCGTCCACGATGACGAGCGCGCTGTCTTCGAGCAGTGACCGGCGTGCCTGCAGCGCCGAGACGTTCAGCTGCGCGGTGACGTCCATCGCCGCAACGGCGATGACGAGTTCACCCTCGGGCGCGAGTACGGCCGTGTAGGTTCCGGTCGGTTCGTTCACCCGCAAGACACTGGTCACGTCCACGCCCGCTGCGTGCGCTTCACTCAACAGCATCTCCCCGTGTGCGTCGTTGCCGACCGCGCTGATCAGGCGCACCGGTACGCGCAGCCGCGCGAGGTTCTCGGCAACATTGCGGGCGACGCCACCCGGAGAACTGTCCAATCGCCCGGGATTGCTGGTGGCGGGCACGGGCGACGCGTTCAGGGTGAGTTTCACATCGACGTTCGCTCCGCCAATGACGGTCACGGCGCGCGCGGTGATCATGCGGCCACGGTGCGCGGCGCGGACTGGAAGAGACACCGGGCAGAAAAAGCGAGCATCACTCTTTCTTCTAGCGCCCGGAGTTTGCCTCGTGCAAGCTTCGCGGCACCCGGGCGTTTCAGCTTCGCGGCGCGACGCCGCGCGCCGGCACGGGTGACGAGAGAATCAAGGAGGTGACCGGCGAACCGTAAGCCTTGAAGCCGGTGATGACCTGTTCCAGGTGCCCCACACCGCTTACGGCCACTTTGATGAAGTAGCAGTCGGTGCCCGTGACGCGGTCACAACCGCGCACTTCGGGCAGCTCTGCTACCTTGTGCAGGAAAGCGTCGTCGCGTGAATTCTCGACCGAGATGCGGATGTAGGCCTGCAGCGCCAGTCCCAGCTTGCCCAAGTCGAGTTCGGCCCGGTACCCCTGTATGATGCCGGCGTCTTCCAGGCGCCGGACCCGCTCGGCCACGGCGGGCGCGGACAGGCCCACTTTGCGCCCCAGTTCACTGAAGGGGATGCGGGCGTTGGCCTGCAGTTCGTTCAGCAGCGCCCAGCCGGTCTCGTCAAGCAGTTTCTCGCTGGTAAGCGTCATGGCTTAGCTTAACATTCTTCAGTAAATATTGGAGATTGCCTTCGATTTCGCCTGTACGAATCAAGGATCGCTTTCTATCATGGGCGAATGAGCGCTCTCCCGGCTTTGCGTGGTGGCTACAGCCTGCTGGTCCTTCTGGCTTTGTTGACGGTGTACGTCGTGTGGGGCAGCACGTACTTCGGCATCAAGGTGGCCATTGCCAGCCTGCCGCCCATGGGCATGCTCGCCATTCGATTTCTGGTAGCGGGGGCGCTGCTGTACGGCTTTTTGCGCTGGCGGGGCGCGCAGGCGCCAAGCGCGGTGGAGTGGCGCTCAAGTGCCATGATCGGCACCTTGCTGCTGGGCGGCGGAACCGGACTTGTCACCCTCGCGGAACGCGACGTCAGCTCCAGCGTGGCGGCCATGGTGATCGCCGTCTCGCCCCTCTTCGCCTCGCTGTTCGCGCGCATCTGGGGTGAGCGGACTTCGGGGCGCGAATGGCTGGGCATCGTCATCGGTCTGGCGGGTATCGTGCTGCTCAATCTGGGTGACTTGCGCGCCACGCCGCTGGGCGCGTTGCTGCTGATCCTGGCGCCGCTGTGCTGGACCTTTGGCAGCATGTGGGGCAAGCAGCTGCGTCTGCCAAGCGGCCTGATGGGCTCGGCGGCCGAGATGCTCACGGGAGGCGCAGTGCTGCTGGTGCTGAGCCTCCTGATGCGCGAATCGTGGCAGGTGCCGACCCCGGCGAGTTTGTGGGCGCTGGTGTACCTGATCTTTTTTGGCTCGATGCTGGCCTACAGCGCCTATGGCTACCTGCTGCAGCATGTCCGCCCGGCGGTGGCGACCAGTTACGCTTACGTGAATCCCATTGTCGCGGTCGCGCTCGGGGTCGGCCTGGGCGGCGAGCAGCTCACGACCCTTGGTTGGGCGGCCCTGGCCGTGATTCTGTTCGGCGTCGTGCTGGTCGCGTGGCCACGCAAGTCTTGAACGGCGCCTTTATTCTGAAGGGGTGAGTGACTCCGAAGCGGGCCCGGTGACCCTGTCGGTCACCCGGAACGTCCGCCGTGGCCGTGAAGCGGATTTCGAAGCCTGGGCCGCCACCCTCAACCGCGCGGCGCGCGACTTCCCCGGCCACCTTGGCATCGGCGTACTGCGCCCGCCGGGCGGATCGGGTGGACCGTACACCATGGTCGTGCGCTTTGCGAGTTACCGGGAGCTGCGCAGCTGGCAGGAGTCACGGGTGCGCGCCGAGCTGCTCGAACAGGGACGCGAGCTGATCGAGGGCCAGCCCACCGAGCAACTCGCGGGCCTGGAGTTCTGGTTCACGCCTCCCGCTTCGCCGACCCTGCGCCAGCCACCCCGCTGGAAGATGGCCGCCCTGACCGTGCTGGCACTTTACCCCCTGAACCTGCTTCTCAACGTGCTGCTTTCCCCGCTGCTGTCGTCCTGGCCGCTGGCCCTGCGCCTGTTGCTGCTGGCTGTGCTGGTGGTTGTGGTGATGACCTACGCCGTGATGCCCATGGTGACCCGCGTCTTCCGGTCCTGGCTTTCGCCGGGCGGCGCAGGCTAGCGCGCGCGAAGGAGACCATGCTAGAATTTTCAAGCTTGCCCTTCAGGGGCGATTTTGTATGCTCCGGCTCCAGGGCGTCAGCGCCTCGTGACTGTAGACCTTGGAAGACCGTGAAGGAGGAATCATGAAGCGCACGTACCAACCCAACACCCGCAAACGCGCCAAAACCCACGGTTTCCGTGCCCGTATGGCCACCAAGTCCGGTCGCCGCATCCTGGCGCGCCGCCGCGCCAAGGGCCGCACCCAGCTGACCGTCTCCGACGAGTAAGGGCGATCCGCACCGAACACCGGCATCCACGGGACGCCAGACGAGCGGGCTTTGGCCCGCTTTTTGCATTCCGTTTCCCAGTACCACGCTCTGACAACAGCGCGCCTTCTGCTGAGGCCTGAACCATGACCGACCGCCACCAGCCTTCGTCACCTTCACGGACGCGCAAGCGCAGTGCAGGTCTCGCGTCGCTCACGGGCGAGCGCGAGTTTCGTCAGGTCCGCAAGGGAAAGACGGTCCGTACTCCCTACTTCACCGTGCGCGCCGTGCACTACCGTCCCAAGCACCGTGAGCCGTATCGGCCCATGACGATTGTCGGAATCGTGGTGAGCAAAAAGACCCTCAAGAGTGCCGTAGACCGCAATCGGGTCCGGCGACGGGTTCGTGAAGCCTTGCGCCTGCTCGAACTGCCTCCCTGCCGGGCGATGGTCCTGCCCAATCCCGCAGTGCTGTCAGTGGATTTTGCTGAGCTGCAGGCGCAACTCAAGCGTGCCTTTGACAAGGCCGCGCCCTGACCTTACTCACCGGGCAACAGCGCCACGGGTCATTTGTGAGAAGGGCGGAGGACTACCGTGCATCCGGCTGGAACTTCCTTCACGAGAAGGTCGTAGACTGGAGCGATGTGTCGGGAGAGCGCCAGCCTGACGGGCGAAGGCAGAACGAAGGTGCCGGGTGGGTCAATCGGCCTGCTGGCATCATTTATTCTGGCGGGAGTGCGTTTTTACCAACGCACCCTGTCTCCACTCAAGGGTGGACCGACCTGCCGCTTCACGCCGACGTGTTCCACGTACGCCCTTGAAGCGGTCGAACGGCACGGCGTCGGGCGTGGAAGCCTGCTGACCGTGCGGCGCATCATGCGGTGCCATCCCCTGAACCCGGGCGGGTACGACCCCGTGCCTCCAGCACGCGGCCGTTAGGAATAAACAATGCAGAACCAGAACGACTCCACCTCTTCTCGGCCCTCCACCTCGCCGGCGCGTTCACGTGCGGCCTTTTTGTTGCCCCTGCTGGCCCTGCTCGGTCTGGGTTCCGCTTCGG
Source organism: Deinococcus peraridilitoris DSM 19664 (assembly GCF_000317835.1). Taxonomy (NCBI): domain Bacteria; kingdom Thermotogati; phylum Deinococcota; class Deinococci; order Deinococcales; family Deinococcaceae; genus Deinococcus; species Deinococcus peraridilitoris. Next base: position 2,593,259 of record NC_019793.1, read on the forward strand.
CTGCCGTCACGGCCCGCTGGATCGAAGCCGACTTCAACGGCGACGGCCGCAAAGACCTGATCGCCACTTCAAATCTCGCCGATGTGGTCTTCAATCCGGAAGGCGAGGTCATCGGCTGGTACCCGAAAGTGGCGCCGGGCAGCAACCTGATCACCGAGCAGAATGGTGCGTACGGTTTCAACAAACTCAAGAACACCATCAGTCTGGTGCGCGAACGCAAGGCTTTCGAAGTGGTGCTGCCCGGCAACACCGCCGAGCGCCAGGCCCGGCCTTTCACCACCCAGACTGACCTGCCGAACAACCGCCTCACGGCGAAATTCCAATACACTCAGGGAAGCGCGACCGTTTCCAAGACCATCGCACTCAATCCGCGGCAGTTCACCATGATCGCCAACATCGACGTGGACGGCGCTGAGAACTACACCGTCAACTTCGCGGGCCTGTCACGCAACAACAACCCGGACGTCAAAGCGGTCGCCCAGGGCAGCACCGACATCCAGACGTCGGGCACGGTCAACAACATCCAGTACGCCGCGCTGCAGGAAGAACCAGGTACCTTCAACTCACAGGCCGTGACAGCCCTGATCGTGCGGCCCATCGAAGGAACGCAGGCCAGCGTCAATTTGCAGGGCGGGCAGAACGCCAATCTGGCGCTGCAGTTCTCCGGTCCGGCGCAGCTCGCGGTGTACGGCGGCAAGAACGAACTGATCCGCCTCAGCCAGACCGGGTTCCTGAATCTGCCCGGCATCTTCGATCCGAACCTGTTCGGAAAACTGTCGCTGGGGGTCGCTTCGTTGATGGAGTGGCTTTACGGCTTTCTGAAGTCATGGTTTCTGGTCATCGTGGCCATCACCATCCTGATTCGCCTGCTGATCTGGCCCCTGATGCAGTCTCAGGCGCGCTACACCGCCCGCCTGCAGTTCATCCAGCCGGAAATCAAGAAACTCAACGAACAGTACAAGGACGATCCGCAGAAGCGCGCCGAGGCGACCATGCTGCTCTACCGCGAGCACAACGTCAACCCGATCGGGTGCCTGCCGATGTTCATTCAGTTTCCGTTCCTGATCGTCCTGTGGAACACCATCCGTAACTTCGAGTTCGACAGCGGCCTGCTGTGGCTGCCCGACCTCTCGATTCCCGATCCCTTTTACATTCTGGCGGTGCTGTACGTGCTCGCCAACCTGCTGAGCCTCTACGTCATGACCCGCAAGACGCCGGAGATGTTCAAGCAGCAGTCGTTCATCTACCTGATCTTCGCCTACTTTGCCATCACCTTCCCGGCGGGAGTGACGCTCTACTGGATTCTCTCGACGCTCTTCACGGTGCTGCAGCAGGTGCTGATCAACCGCCAGATGGAAGCCGCCATGGCCGCGCGCAACGTGCAGCGCGTCGAGGTGCCCGTCAGCCCGAATCTCAGCAAGAGCGTCAAGCCGGCCAAGACCGCGCCGGCCCTGCCAAAAAGCAAACGCCAGAAGGAATAAGCCTGACAGTTCCAAAAAGCCTTCCCGAATGGGAAGGCTTTTTCTGGTGTGCTATGGATAGGGTCTGGCGCCATCCTTTACCACCACTGGAAGGCCCTATGGACGCCGCCCGAGTCGAGTTACGCGGCCGGTCACTTTCGCCTCTAAACGCCCGAGCTACACGTAAGCTGAGCCCCATGCCCCGCAAACGCTTCGACAAACGCGACTGGCACCGTGTACCGGCCGGCGGAACACAGCTCGTTCGCGACACCCCACGCGGCCTGCTCGTGGACTATACCGCCGGTCGCGTGACGCTTCCTTTGACCGTGCCGTTTCGCGAACGCCGCCTCACGATCCTCGACGACCACTACCGCTGGGTGTTCCTGCTGCCACACGCAAGCGGCCCCGCTGTGCGGCACGCGCTGACCTTACAGTGCGACGCGCAAGGGCGGGTCGTGCAGGTGTACGTGGACGTCATCGGCGACGGCGGTCGTGACGAGGACGGCCTGCCGTGGACGCTGGACCTGTACCTCGACGTCATCGCCGTGGTGGACGACGAGGGACGGGTACTGGACGCGGAGATCATCGACGCGGATGACCTCGCGAAGGCCGTGCGCGATGGAAGGCTCGACGAGGCCACCGCGAGTCGCGCGTGGGTCGAAGCGCGACGGATTCACGCCGAACTGCTGGCCGGACAGTTCGAGCTGCTGGCGTGGCTTCTCGTGCAGCTGCGCGAGGGGAACGCCAGCGAGCGACTGGTGGAGCTGCCATGACGGGCAAGACTGAGGCGGGACGCGCCTGGAGCGACGACATTGCCCGCAGGCCCGGCGGTTACTCGGTCACCTGGACGCAGTGGGTGGAAGGCCCGGACGCGCAGGCGATCTTCGACGCACTGGTGTTCGACCGCACGGCGGGGAAAATCGCACTGGACTGCGGTTGCGGGGACGGGGCGTTCACGCTGGCCGTCGCGCGGGGCGCGTCGAGCGTGACGGGCATCGACTTCTCCGAGGGCATGCTCGCCCACGCCCGAGTGCTCGCGGCCGAGCGTGGCATGCAGAACGTGGTGTTCGTTCACGCACATGCCCGGCAGGACGCCCTTTTGCCCGCTAGGTCGTTCGATGTGGCGTACTCGCGAAGGGGGCCCAACATCACGGCCGTCGTGCCTGCCCTGGTGCGTCCCGGGGGCGTCCTGCTGGGCCTGCACCCCCTGGAACGCGATGAGGACCAGGTGCGGTACGCCCAGGGCCTGCGGGAGTCGGACCTGGACGTGCGGCGCTTCGAGCGGCTGGACGACCGCTTGCGCTTCCCGACGCTCGTGGACCTCGCCGGGTACCTGCAACGGACGCCCGGCATGCCGGATGTGCGCCGGCCCGAGCACGCGGACCTGCTGCACGAACTGGCGGGCGAGATGGTTCACCCGGACGGTGGCTTCGTGCAGCAGGTGCGCTGGCTGCTGTGGGAGGCGCAGGTACGCTGGTGAAGCTGAATGCAGGCTGTCGTGGTGGGTGACCGGCAGGTGGTCAGCGCTCGTCAGGAATTGCCCAGCTGCTGAACTGAGGTGGGTGACGCAGGTGTGGTGGTCAATCACGAAGCTACAGGTCAACGGTGTTTTCCAGCAACCACGCCGTGACGTTCTCAAAGGCCGCGACACGCTCGCCTGGCTCGCCGAGCAGCAGCGGACGCCACCAACCGCTCCCCGGACCCGGCAGGACCGGCAGGAGCTCCCACATCAGCGTCGAGGACGGCACGGGACGGTCGTACAGCACGCATACGCCTTCCAGCAGTTTCCACGTTGTCGTGTGTACGAAGAACACCTGCCGTGCAGTGTCCAGGTCGCTGTGCAGCTTGCGGACGGTGCTGGTCAGCCAGTGCCGCACGGCCCGGCGGTCTGCTTCCGGAGTCCGGTATGCGGCGAGCGCTTCGTGGGCGCGTGCCTTCAGCTCGTGTAGCGCGAGCGTCGGGTCATGCAAAATCCGCGCTTCCTGCCAGGCGTACAGGTCGGGCGGACGCGACGCGAGACGCGCCTGTGCCTGCTCGAAGGTATGGTGGTGCCGCTCCACGAGGACGCCGTCACGGAAGAGTGACTCGAACGGTTGGGAGCGCGCTGCGTACACCCGCAGGTCGAGGTCCGCATTCGGGCAGGCGGTGCCACGTGCGACGCTGCCGCACACCAGCACACCCAGCGCCCCTTCGCGTACGGCGAGGCCGAGCTCGCTTCGCAATACCTCCCGGTGCGCGGTGTGCGTCACGAAGCTGAGGTCCACGCTCACGAACTCACGCTTCACTCGCTCATCGTAAACGTGGAGGCTGCTTACGCGCGAACAGCGCACTTCGGACTGACTTTGATCCTCCCTCTGAACATCACTCCCAAAGCTTCCACTTCACCAGTGCGAACCGCGATGGTTCGGTCAAGTGTGATGAACGCCCCTCGGCACGCCCCTGGTGATTACTTCTGCCCGTTCTGCGAGGTGGTGCGCGGTGGCCGTGTGGCGCGCACGCAACCTGAGGACGTCATCCTGCACACGCCGCTCGTCACCGCCTTCATCGCTGCGGGATGGTGGCCGAACAACCCCGGTCACGTCCTCGTGGTCCCCAACGCGCACTTCGAGAACCTGTACGACCTGCCCGATGAGTACGGCGCGGAGATTCACCGGGTCTCGCGGCAGGTGGCGCTGGCACTCAAAGCCGCGTACGGTTGCGAGGGCACGTCAGTGCGGCAGCACAACGAGCCGGGTGGCGGGCAGGACGTGTGGCACTACCACCTGCACGTGTTCCCGCGCTCCGCGGGAGACGACCTGTACGTGCTCACCCCGCAACGCCGCATGACGCGACCTGAGGAACGCGAGCCGTACGCCCTGAAACTCCGTGCGACCCTCGAAGCCCAACAGGGCTGACGGAACGTTACGCCGGGCGCCACCCTTGCGTCACGCGTTCAGACGTGAGCGCAGTCGGCCCGCGAGGTCGTCCAGCTCACTCAGTTGGACTTCCAGCACGCCGTGCTCGGCCATCAGGAAGTGAAACTGCTGCTGTTCGTACGGCACGCCCGGCGGGAGGGGCACGACGTGCCAGTGGACGTGCGCGTTGCCCTGCTGGCTGCCGAGGGACAGGACGTACACCCGCTCGGTCGGCAGTTCCGCGCAGAGGGCCTCGCCCACGCGGTACACGAGTGCTTGGAGGCGCAGGTACTCGTCCTGAGTGAAGTCGCCCGTCACGTGCTCGCGGTGCTCCCTGGGTGCGATGAGCACGTACCCGAGGGCCTGCACGAATTCCCGCCTCTCCGCATTGGGAGATTTTGCGAGGAAGGCAATGAAGAACTCGTCCTGGTACAGCACGTGATGCCGGTAGTCCGGATGCCCGCTGAGCAGTGCACAGATGAAGCACGGGCCAGTCCGGGTGCGCTGCACGTAGGTGTCGAGATCGAAGGGGCGCCGTTCCCGCATGCCCGACCCTACCATAGCCCACCTGCATCTCCCTTCAACACGCACGTTCTGGCAGCGACCGCATGTTCAGAGCGTAACTGAAGTTTTTCCGGCGCATTGCGCGCCGACTCGAGTGTGTCCGGCGAAATGCCGCTTTGCCTTAAACTGTCTCCATGGACAAGAAAACCAATCTGGACGACTACCTTGCCGACCTCGGCATCAGCGAGGCGGAAGATGAGGCGCCCCCGCGCCCACCGGTCGCCTTGCCCGAGTCGCCGCGTGCGAACGTGCCCAGCGAAGCGCCGAGCACCATCGTGGAGCGTTTTTTGCGCGGCCTGCTGTCACGCATCGACGAGACGCTCGAGGTGACCGTGCGCGAGGCTGAGGACGCGGTGGAGGCCGACATCACGGGTGAGCGTGCGGGCCGTCTGGCAGGTCGTGACGGGCGGGTGCTGGCCGCCATCGAACTGCTGACCCACACGGTGCTCTCCAAGCACACCGGACGGGCCGATGCGCGGGTACGTATCGACGCCGGAGGTTTTCGGCGCCGTCACGCCGACAACCTGACCAAGCTGGCCGAGCGGCTGGCCGTTCAGGTAGCCAAGAGCGGCGAGAGTCACGAATTGCAGCCCATGCCGCCGGGTGACCGCCGCATCATGCACATCGCCCTCAAAGAGCATCCCGACGTGATGACCGAGTCGGTCGGGGAAGGACCGGGCCGCCACCTGATCATCCGGCCGCGGCACGCCAGCAATTGAGCCTGCCAGAGGACGTACCGCCCACGCTGGGTGACTTGCTGAGCGACCTCACCCGCCGCTTCGGGAGGGCTAGTGTTCCCTCCGCGCGTGTCGACGCCGAACTGCTCGTGATGCACGTGCTGAACTGCACTCGCACCGAACTGGTGCTGCGCCGCGAGCGCTGTGTCATGAGCAACGACAGGGCGCGTCTGGAGGAGCTGGCCCGCCGACGTTGCGGACGCGAGCCCCTGCAGCACCTGCTGGGTGAAGTCGAGTGGGGCGACCTGATCCTGAAGGTCACGCCCGCAGCGCTCATTCCACGTCCGGAGACAGAAGTGCTGCTGGAATTGGCCTTGCGTGAATTGTCAGGCGTGCGTGACCCTCGTGTGCTCGACATCGGGACCGGCACGGGCGCACTGGCGCTTGGCATCGCCCGGGCCCGGCCCGACGCCCAGGTATGGGCCACCGACCTCAGCGCCGACGCACTGGAGCTGGCACGTGAGAATGCCGAACACCTGGGGCTGCCGGTCACCTTCGCGCTGGGCCACCTGCACGCTGGTCTGGCCGGTCCGTTCGACCTGATCGTGTCCAATCCGCCCTACCTGCCGCTCGCCGACGCGCCCGTGGTCGCACCCGAGGTGCGCCGTGACCCCGAGCTGGCCCTGTACGCCGGAGAAGACGGCCTGGCGGTGGCGCGGCCTCTGGTGCATGAGGCCCAGGTCCTGGTGGGGCCGCAGGGCGTACTGGCGCTGGAACTCGATCCGCGCAATGTGGCCCTGCTCGCGGCCGAGATGAGCGCTTGGCACGTCGAGGTTCAGCCGGACCTGACCGGACGGGCGCGTTTTCTGCTGGCCCGTCGCTGAGCTGTTCCAACGCGCTATCAGGCCTTCGCTTCAGGTTGGCTTTGCAATCTGGCAAGGCTGCCCAAAGCCTTTTTGCATCCACCCTGGCTCCTGTGCGGCAACAATGCGGTATGCGCGATATCAAGCCTGCCCGTGCAGCCGCCAGGGCTGCAGTGCAACTGCCCGAAAACCAGCTGCCCGAATACCAGCTGGTGCGCGCGCTGGCAGTGGTGGCACTGACCCTGGCAGCCCTGTTTGCGCTTCACTTGCATGCCGCTTCCTGGCTGGCGGCGCTGACTTTTTCGGAAAGCTGGCGTTTCATGCTGCAGTGGCTGGTGACGCTCTTCGCGCTGCTGCTCACGGTGGCAGGAAGCGCGGCGTTCTGGGTGAGCACGACCCTGCTGAGGCGCCTGCGGATCCTTGTCCCGTCTCAAGTGTCTTCTCGGCGCGAAAGTGGGTTGCGGCAGGCCATTGTGGCAGGGCTCATTTCGCTGACAAGCGGCCTTTACGCGCTGCTGCAGGTGTGGGCTGGCCACTGAGCAACGCTGTGACGGGCACGCTGCCAGATCACCGGATACACCCATAGGATGATGTCTGGTTCACGGCAGGGCGAGGCAGGGACGCCCATGACAGCTGACCGCGCCCGGAGTAACCGAGCCACAGCCCAGATTCACCGGGCCATAAAGGACTGCGCCATCACGCCCGCGCCGAGCAGCTGGCTGCCTCCGTCGCAGGGAATCACCACGCCCGTGATGTAGGAAGCGGCGTCTGACACCAGAAAGAGCGCCAGGTTGGCGATGTCGTCCTTTTGACCCATACGGCCCAGCGGAATGCCGCGTGTAACGGCCGCGCGTGCCGCCTCGGTGGGCGCCAGACGGCGCATCCCCTCGGTGTCGTCGATGGGACCGGGAATGATGGCGTTGACGCGCACACCCCGTTCGCCCCACTCGATGGCCAGCACCTTGGTCAGCGCGTCCACGCCGGCCTTGGCAGCCACGACGTGTGCCTGCAGCGGCACCGGCATTCCGTAGGCACTGATCGACAGTACACTCGCCCCTGGTGTTCTCAGGTGAGGAGCGCTCGCCTTGACCGTATGAAAGGTGCCCAGCAGATCGATGTCCACCACCGACTTGAAACCGTTGGGAGAGATCTTGTCCACGGGGGCCGGAAAATTACCGGCCGCGCCGCAAATGACCACGTCGATCGCTCCGAAGGTGTCCACCGCCTCCTGCGCCGCTGCCTCCAGTGCGGCCATGTCGCGTACGTCGGCCGAGACGCCCAGCGCCCGACCACCGACAGCCTGAATGCCTTGAGCCGCGCTCGCAGCTTTTTCCAGGTTGCGGCCCAGCAGGGTGACCGCGCAGCCATGCTCGGCGAAGAGCTGCGCGATGCCCAGATTGATGCCGCTGCCTCCGCCGGTGATCAGGGCGTGCTTGCCTTGCAGGATGCTGGCTTGAAAAATTGACATGGTGTTCCTTTCGAGGCTGCATAAAAGCAGCGGAGATGACGAAAGCTCAGCTTTTCTTGAGGGAGAGCGCCACACGTGAGGCATCGAGGAACAGCGCGTTCCAGCTGGCCGTTTCGCGGTAGTGCACCTGAATTCCGGCCTCCAGGCGCGCGTTCATGGCGCGCTTGATGCCCCGCAGGGTCGTGGCCGGCAGTTCGCTCAGGGTGTGCGTAAGCGCGCGGGCGTGCTGTGTGGTGGCGTCCGGGCTTTCCAGCACCTCGCTGACCAGCCCGATTCTCTCGGCGCGCCGTGCACCGATGGCCTCGCCGGTCAGCGCGAGGCGGCGCGCCCAGCCTTCGCCGACCAGATGCGGCAGACGTCCCAGCCCGCCCAGGTCGCTGACAATGCCGAGCTTGACCTCGGGCAGCGAGAACCGCGCTTCGTGCGAGCATACCCGCACGTCGCACGCCAGAATCAGTTCCAGGCCCGCTCCGATGCACCAGCCGTTGACGGCGGTCACCACCGGCACCGGAACGTTCGCGAGCGCTTCGATGGCCTCCTGCATGGGGGACAGAAGTTCAAAAAAGCCCTCGGGGCGCTCGCGTGAAGCGCTTAGCAGGGGCGCGGTCTGCACCAGGTCGAGGCCCACGCTGAAGTCTTCGCCAGAGCGCAGCAGCACCGCCCGGGCTTCTTTGATTTCGCTCAGGGCCGCGGGCAGCTCCTGCCAGAAGACCGGTCCCAGCGCGCCGCGCTTGCTGACCAGCGTCAGCTCGGCCACGCCAGCCTCGTGGGTGACCTGCAGGCTCGTGTACGTCATGCCTTACCCTACCCGAAAATTGAACCCAGTTCAGGAATACCGAATCCACGGTCCAATAATTTGCGGCCCCTCAATGGTTGGGGCCGCGTGAACAATACGAAAATGATTTGAAGATCTGGCGTGAGTATTCCTCGTTGCCGTCCTCATTTCACTTCATGCACTTTGGACAGAGATGAGCAGGCACTTCAGGCGGGCTTCACGCCGCTATGGAGGTCTGCTCATGCAGCCATCTGCACCTTCCAGCGTCAAGGAGCGTTATGCTAATAACAGAATGTATGATGAGCTGTTGCCCGGTCGCCAGGTGACCACAGCCCTGAAACCCGACCAGCAGTCACGCTGGTATGTGGTCGACTTTCGATGGACCGGAACGGTCGCCGTGGGACGTTTGCACCACCTGGACGAACCGTGGCGGGAAAAGCATGTGCTGGTGCGCACACCACGGTTGTCGGCTGACCCCCCGGAGATGACGCCCTGACCGGGCGGGCTGGACGAACGCCCGGCGGCGGGCCAAGATCAAGGGATGTCCGATTCCGGCCGGTCCTTTCCTATGCATGTCAGCCTCGACGAAGCGCGTTCCAGCTTTGCCGCACTGCTCGCTTCGCGCCTCGCCGCACATGAGCTGGCTCCGCTGGCCGCGTGTTATGGGCGCATCCTGGCCCAGGATCTGAGCGCGCTCGTTTCACACCCCAGTGCGACCGACAGCGCGCTTGACGGCGTGGCCTGCCGCGAAGCCGACACCCTGCAGGCCAGTCCGGACACGCCCGCGCGCCTGCGGCTGATTGGCGAGTCGCGTGCCGGAGCGGCTTTTCCAGGCGCCGTGAGTACGGGCGAGGCCGTGCGCATCTACACCGGCGCGCCCCTGCCAGACGGCGCCGACGCCATCTGTCCTGTTGAGCAGCTGCGGGACGCGGGCGAGGGCCACACCGAGCTGCTGCGCCCGGCCTCGCCCAGGGACGTGCGCCACGCCGGCAGCGACTTTCGCGCGGGCGAGGTGGTGTTGCGCGCGGGGCAGCTCCTCACGCCGCAGCGTGTGGCGCTGGCGGCCGCCCTGGGCCACGCGCGCCTGCCCGTGCGGCCCCGCTTGCGCGTGGGGCTGCTGTCCACTGGAGACGAGGTGGTCGAGCCCGGCGAAAGGCTGCAAGAAGGGCAGGTGTACAACTCCAATCTGTACGGCCTGCTGGGGCTGGTGCAGCAGAGCGGGCACGAGACGCTGATGCTCGGTAGCGCGCCTGACAGCCCTCGGGCGCTCTCGCAGGCGCTGGAACGGGCGGGCGGAGCCGACCTGCTGCTCACCTCGGGTGGGGTCAGCATGGGACGCTACGATCTGGTGCGCGACCTCCTGATCGAAGACGGCGAAGTCGCCTTCTGGAAGGTGCGCATGCGCCCCGGCGGCCCGGCCCTGTGTGGCTCGTGGCGCGGTACCCCACTGTTCGGCCTGCCGGGCAACCCGGTCAGCGCGCTGGTGGTCTTCGAAGTGCTCGTCCGGCCTGCCCTGACCGGGCTGCCCACACGCACGGTGCGCCTTCGCGCCGGTGAAAACTTCCGGGCCCTGCCCGACAAGACGGCCTTCTGGCGCGGGGTGTTGCGTGAAGGCGCGGTGGTGGAGTACCCCAAGCAGGCCTCGAGCGTGCTGCGCTCCCTGAGCGAATCCGACGTGCTGGTCATTGTGCCCGAAGGTCAGCCCGTGCGTGCCGGCGAAGAGGTCGAGGTCATGCTGTCGTGAGGCTGGCTCGCAGGGCCTGAGCGAGGCCCCACCCGCTTTCCAGTGCGCCCTCCACGCGCGCGCCGCCACACCAGTCGCCACACCAGCCCAGCTGCAACCCAGGGTCCCAGTGAAAGGGGTGCCCGAACGGCACGGTCGGCGTCGCGTAACGCCAGCGGTGCCCCTGAACGCGCCGGACGCCGATCTCGCCCGTGACTTCCTGCACTGCCGCGAGCAGCGCCACCTCAACCTCCTCGCGCGCTTCTTCCAGGTGCGCCCGACTCCAGGAACCCGAGGCGTGCGCCACCAACGTCGGCAAGGCGCCGGAAGCGCGCTTGGTGTGATCGCGGCTGAGCCAGCTCAGCACCTCGTGGCGAAGCTCCACGGCAGGCCAGTCGACCGGCAGGTCACGCTGCAGCTCCACCAGCAGGGTCCAGGTGGGATCGAAGCGCACGCGGTCCAGCTGCTCTCCGGCTGCGCCCAGGGACAGGTCGGTCACCAGCGCCGAGAGCTGCGGCGCGGGCAGGTTGAGCACCAGCGAGGCGGCCTGAAAGGCGCTGCCGTCCTGGGCGTAGACCTTCCAGCCTCCTTCCAGCCGAGCAAGCGAGGATACCGTTACCTCGGAAAGTACCTCCAGATCGCGGGCCAGGTGGTGCCCCAAGGCGCTCATGCCGTTGAGGGGTGCGAAGCGGGGATGACCTTCGGGGCGCGCCGTGACCTGCCCGCGCTCCCACAAGGGAAAGCCGTATGTCCAGATGCGCAGCCAGCCTTCGCGCTGCCAGCTGTCCACCAGACGCTGCAGGCGCTCTGAGCGCGCCGTGAAGTACTGCGCGCCGTGATCGATGCGCACGCCTTCCCGACGGCGGGTGGCCGCCCGTCCCGACACGCCGCGTGACTTGTCCAGCACCAGCACGCGCCGCCCGGACCGCGCCAGGTCGCGCGCGCACGCCAGGCCACCCAGGCCTGCTCCTACCACGATCACGTCATGCATCAGCGAAGTGTACGTCAGGGCCACGGACATAAAACGTCAGCGTTCACGCGCTTGGGCTGGAGCAGTTCACCCATCAGGGTCGGAAGCGCAGCACCAGTGGCCCGGTCGGTCCCAGGGTCACGCCCGGACGCGGTGTGGGGTCGCCGGTCACGGCGCTCAGTTCTCCCGACAGAAACAGCCCCAGCGCTTCTTCGAGCAGCAGGTGCGCCAGGTGCATGCCGAGACATACCCGCTCACCGCCTCCAAAAGGCAGGTACGTCCAGGGAAGCGGCGCCTGCTCGAAACGCTGGGGCCGGAATTCCTCGGGTGCCGTCCAGAACTCCGGAGAGCGCCCTGACAAAAATGGGCTGTAGATCACCAAATTGCCAGGAGCGAGGGCCACCCCCTCGATTTCGGCGGCCCGCTTCACGCGGCGGCTGCCGATCCAGCCGCTGGGATACAGCCGCAGGGTCTCCCTGATGGCGGGGCGCAGTCCCTCGGCTGTGCGCCAGGAACCGTGCTGAGCCAGGTGCCACAACGTCCAGGCCAGCGTGTGGGTGGTGGTATCGTGCCCGGCGGCCAGCGTCACCCGCGCCTCCGTCAGGCCGCCGCTCAGGCGGGCAAGGTGCGAAAGCAGGTCGTCGCCTCCCTGTTCCAGCCGCTTGCCTGCCAGGCGGCGCAGCTCGGCGTTCACCCGCGCAAAGAGGATCGGGCGTGGCCACATCGGCGAGGGAAAGGGCAGGCGCAACGGCGCCAGAAAGGCGTGCAGCAGCTCCGCATCGAACTCGCCCGAAAAATAGGCGGCGTTCAGCATGCTGAGCGTCGCCCGGTCAGCCCAGGACAACGCGTCGAACTCACCGCTTGGCCGCACGTCGTACAGAGCGGAGCGCACGCGCTCCTGCAAGTTCAGCAGCGCGTTTTTCCCGTAAGGCTCCCTGAGCTGCGCCCGGCGGCTGCGGTGCCCGGGTGCGTCGGTCATGATCACGCCGCCCGACAGGTACGGCACCAGACGGCTGAAACTTCCCGCGCTGACAAAGGATTCGAGATCGGTGAGCAGCGAGCGGTTCCAGGTCGGACCAAAGCCGACCACGGTGGGCAGGCCCAGCTTCAGCTGAAACGTCGTGCCGAACTGCGCGCCTTCCTGCAGCAACTGGAGTGGCGCTGTTCCCCAGCGCGGAAAATGCCCGGCATAGGGATGCGCTTCAGGGGCGGGAAGGCCGGCCGGGTTCACCATGGCCCACGCCCTCCCAGATCGTCGTAAGGCAGACTCAGCAGCTCTCCCGCGCCGTTCCAGCCTGAAAGCAGCGACAGGGGCACCCCGCCGCCCGGATGAACCGTACCGCCCACCTGCCGCAGGTTGTCATAAGAGCCCAGGCGCCAGCCCGGACGCAGGGCGCCCGCGAGACCGTGAGGCGCCGAGCCGTAAATCGCGCCACCTCGCGCGACCCGCGCGTACTCGGCAGGGGAGAGGGCCCGCCACTCCCGCACGGGCAGGGGCAGGCGTTCCTGCAGGCGCCACAGCAGAAACCGGGCGTACTCGTCACGCCCCGCGCCGAGTTCCGGGCGAGGCGGGGCATTCACCAGGAAAAATGCCCGGTCGCCGTCGAGGTGCAGGTAGAGGGTGGGATCGGTGGGCAGTTGCCCCGCACGCAGCTCCTGCCACTCGCGCGCGTAGTCCTGCGAGAAGAGCAGGTGGTGGGCGGCCGGCAGGGCTTCAGACAGCCGTAACTGCAGGGCGAAGCCACTCAGGCCCAGCGGGCGTGGTGAAGGCGGTGCGCCGAGCCACCCGAGGGTATGGTCCCGGTCAGCCGCGCTGACAAAAACGTCGGCGCTGAACACCCCACGGCCGGTGTGGGCAGCGTACACCAGCCGCCTTCCGGGCGCGACCCGTTCGTGCACGAGGTGCTCGACGCGGGTCCGGTACTCGAAGCGCACCCCGAGCATGCCCGCATGCTCGGCGAGCCGAGCCGCGAGCGCGCCGAGGCCGCGTGCCTGACCCGGCGGCCCACCGGCCCAGCCGTTCAGGTGCCACACGCCCATTCCCAGTTCGACCCAGCTGATGTTGTGCAGCACCGCGGGCGCCCGGTAGGGATCGGCACCCAGGTAAGTGGCAAAGCGCAGCCAGAAAGGCGTGAGGTAAGGCCCGCTCTGCACCAGGCTGGCGAGGGAGCGCCCCGGTGAGGCGCGCCTTCCTCGCGTGAGCGCGTAGCGCAGCAGGGCAGTGCGCGAAGGGGGCGGCGCGAACAGAAAGGTGTCCTGTGCGTCCTGGTACAGGGTGCGGGCAAGGCGCAGCAGGCGCAGGTAATCCTGACCTTCCGTTCGGCTGAGCTGGGCCAGGGTGCCGTCCAGGTCCCCTTCCACCGCCAGGGCGCCCGGCGCGAAGGTCCGCCCGTCCGCATAGCTGTAGGTGGTGGTTGGACGCGCGCTTTCGAAGTGCGGGCGGGGCAGGCCCACCCGTTCGTGCAGGGCGCTCAGCACCTGCGGCATCGTCACGACCGTGGGCCCGCTGGAGAAGTCGGCCCACCCCAGCGCGGCTTTCCCACCTGCCCGGGGGAGGGCTTCGAGCACTGTCACGTCCGCGCCGGCCCGCCGCGCCCGCAGGGCGGCCGCCAGGCCCGCGAAGCCCGCACCGATCACCACGACGCGCTTCATGGTCGGCTCCGGGCGTCGTGCGCTTTGTGCCCGGGCCGGTGGTAGGTCCGGCCCTTCCAGGAATAGGAGCCTTTGAGGGCGCGCAGGTAGATTGGCAGGGTCGCCAGGGGCAGCAGGGGCGTGGCCAGCACTTCCAGCAGGTCGGCGGGTGCGCGCCGTCCGCTCTTGAGGTTGACCAGCAGCCGCTCGATCAGGGCGTAGAGCATGAATTCGTGTCTGCCGCTCAACCACGGCCAGCTATAGGCCAGCAGGTGCCAGCCCCAGGACAGCGCCAGCAGCGCGCGGCTGCTTCCGTGGGCCTTGGGCAGGCCCTTGGCAAAACCCTGTACGGCCTCGGCGTAACCGCGGTACATCCTCACGCTCACAAGGTCGCCACCCAGCGCGATGGCGAGGCGACCGCCGCGCGTCTTGAGTTTCACGGCCAGCGTCACGTCTTCGAGCACCTCGCCGCGCACCAGGGCGTGACCGCCCAGCCGCTCGTACGGCGCACGCCAGAAGGCCATCAGCTGCCCGTTGCCCGCCGCCGCCGAGGCGAAGGGCAGCCGGATCAGCGGCGCGGGCAGCAGCGAGAGCAGCACGTCGTCGTTGAGCGGCACGATCAGGCGTTCGCCCGCCGAACGGGTTTCCTGGCGGGGCCACACGGTCAGCAGGTCCGCCCGCGAACGCAGCAGCGCCTCGACGACCGCGTCGAGCGCTCCGGGCTGCCACAGCACGTCGGCGTCCGTGAAGATCAGCACGTCACCCGTCGCGGCTTCCGAAAGTTGCTGACAGGCCCAGGTCTTTCCAAGCCAGCCGGGCGGCAGCGGCGCGCCGCTCAGTACCCGCGCTCCAAGTCGCGCTGCCAGCAATGGCGTTTCATCGCTCGAGTGGTCGTCGAGCACGATGACCTCGTGGGCGCCCTGCGCGAGCAGCGTGGGCAGGGTGCGGCGCAGGTTGTGCGCTTCGTTGCGGGCGGGCACCAGCAGGGACACCCGTGGCCAGGCTGCCGGGCGCGCGGGGCGCAGCACCTCGAAGGTCAGCAGGTTGAGCGCCAGGGTCAGGAGCTTGTAATGAAAGAAACCGCGCAAGGCCCGCTCCAGCAGCGGCGAAAGGGAAAGGTGGCTCAGGTTCTCCACCCGCCTTGCCTTTTTTTCGGATGGCCCAGCAGGCGCGTCAAGGTGCGGCTGGGTCCTTCCAGCCGCTCAGGCACGTCCCGCGCTCCGCGCGTGAGCTGCAGGTATCCGGCCAGCGGCCACTCGGGATCGCTGCCGGTGAGCTCCTGATCGAGCAGGGACAGTTCGCTTGCCAGACCACGTGTCAGGTCGGCGGTCGGCGTACCGATCCGCAGGTATGCCTCGGGATGCTGATGACCGCGCAGCACCACCCGCAGCGCCACCGGCACGAGCGGCACCCCGGCAGCGCGGGCGAGCCAGGCCGCGCCTGGCTGCAGCTCGACCACTGCAGGGCCGGGAGTGAGCCGACCTTCCGGAAAGATCCACAGCCACTCGCCTGCCCGCGCGCGGCGCACGGCGGGGCGCAGTTCGCGGGTGCCCAGCACGCCCAGCGCGCGAAAGAAGGCAAAGCGCGCCAGCTGCTCGTCGTTCATCAGCACGCTGGGGCGGCGTCCGAAGGTCCAGCACACCTCGGCCAGCACGTAGCCGTCCCACCAGCTGTGATGGTTGAGGGCCAGCACCGCGCCTCCCGGCGGCAGGGCGCCGCGCAGCCACACGCCGCGCAGATCACGCCGCACCGTGCGGCGGATCAGCGTGCGAAAGCTGCTCTCGACGAGGTCCATGTCAGTCCTCCCATCACCAGAAAGGTCACCAGGGCCGCCGGCCACATACCCAGCAGCAGCAGCCCGGCCGGGAGCATCAGGGCTTCGAGCCGGTACGCCCAGGCGAAGCTGCCCCCAGTGCGGGTCAATTCAGGCGCCAGCCGGCCCAGCACCCAGGCCAGCGCGCTGCCCACCACAAACCAGCCCAGGAAGTTCACCCACGGCACCCCGTAATAGAGGCCCCCGCCCGCGCTCCAGGTCCAGAAGCCCGTGCGGGTCATCAGGGGCTCCAGTCCCAGATCGAGCGCGACCAGCAGCGCCCCGACCAGCAGGGGCCGCCCGCCTGCCAGGGCCAGGGCAGCGGCGGTCATCCACCACCAGCCCAGCGGCACCAGCAGCGGCACGCCCAGCAGTGTCGGTCCGGGCGGGTCGTAGCTGTAGGCCCCGAAAGGAAACCCGGTGCGGCTGCCGAGCACCTCGACGAGGAGCCCCACCCCAAAGGCCAGCCCCGCCAGCAGCAGGGCGCGCGCCCCGACCTGCTCCCAGGCCCAGGCCAGGGCCGCCAGGGCCAGCAGCAGCGTCGAAATCGTGGCCAGCAAGGCAAAGCCCTCGGGCCAGAGCGGCACCGGCACGCGCAGCAGCGCGGACAGGGCCAGCAGCCCCACCCAGGGCCGCACAGTCGCCCGCAGGAAACGCACCCGCTCCAGCGCGACAGGATGCAAAAACAGCAGCAGCCCCGTGACGACCAGCAGGTTGGTGACGAGAAAGAACACGGCCTCTTCAAGCGGCAATCCGAACAGGTTCAGCCCGGTGGTGTAGCGCTCGCTGATGCTCCAGATGCCCTGCCTGATGGCGAAGAGGTCGGTTGCCCACAGGTACACGGTCGGGGGCAGCACCGCGAGCAGAAAGGTCCGCGCGTTTCCCAATACCAGGTCGCCCCCGAAGGCCCACTGCAGCGCGAGCACCGGCATGGCCCACGCCAGGATCAGGCCCAGGTAGAAGGTGGATTC
This sequence comes from Deinococcus peraridilitoris DSM 19664, assembly GCF_000317835.1. Lineage (NCBI taxonomy): Bacteria > Thermotogati > Deinococcota > Deinococci > Deinococcales > Deinococcaceae > Deinococcus > Deinococcus peraridilitoris. The sequence continues at coordinate 2,610,068 of NC_019793.1, forward strand.
GAAGCTCAGCATGAAGGCGCCCGCGAAGGCGAGCAGCAGCAGCAGAACTGCGCCGCCCCAGCGCACCGCGAAGGTGGAGATGTGTGGCGGCCCGCCCCGGCGCAGCAGCAAAAACAGCCACAGGCCCGCGATCAGGGTCTGCAGGACAAAAAAGGCGTACTCCTCGAGCGGCACGTAACCGACGCGTCCCAGCACACGCTCGGGTGGGTAGTTCCAGACCTGCTTATAGACCAGATAGTTGTCCCACGGCGTGGTATACACGAAGGCGATGAGGGGCAGCAGCCAGTAAAAAGTCCAGGCCCAGCGGTTCTCTGGCCGGTAGGCGCCCGCAAGTGGGCGGCCCGAGCGCACTTCGCGCCAGGTCCACAGGGCCAGCAAGGCCAGGAGCGGCGCGATGAACAGCAGGTGGTATTGCAGATAGGTCATGGGCAGGCCAGCTCGCACGCACGGAGGGTCGTCATTTCCAGCCTCGCCGGGAAAGGTCTCTCAGCAGCTCGCGCGCCGTGTTGCGTCCGCTCGCGCCCATGATGCCGCCGCCCGGATGGGTGCTCGCGCCCGTCATGTACAGCCCCCGCAGGCCCGGCCAGCGGTACGAGGCGGCGCCCAGAAAGGGCCGCAGCGCGAACATCTGGTCGATGGTCATCTCCAGGTGCATCACGTTGCCCCGGTAAAGGCCCAGCTCGCGCTCCAGCCACAGCGGCGTCTGTATCAGCTCGCCCACGATGTTCTCGCGGGTACCGGGCGCGTAGTGCTCGAAGGCGTCCAGAATCCAGTCGCGCACTTCCAGTTGGCGCTCTTCCCAGCTGCCCCGCGCCAGGCTGTAGGGGTAGTACTGGGCCCACAGCCACAGCACCTCACCGCCCGGCGGGGCGAGGCTGTCGTCCACTGCCGAAAAGCTCATGGCGATCAGGGGCGGGTCGCGGGTGGGGTCACCGGCCAGATACTCGCCGTAGGCCCTGCTCAGCTGGCGCTCGTTTTTGATCAGCAGGCCGAGTCCCACGCGTGAATGAGGCTCGTGGTGCCGGCGGTAGCGCACCTTCTCCTTCAGTGCCAGACGCAGCACCATGCCAAAACCGTTGCCGACCCGAACCTCGCGCGCCGCTTCGGGTACGAACTCTGGGGGCAGTGCGCCCGCCGTGGCCAGAACGTGCGTGCCGCTCACGACCGCCCGCCCTGTAATGCGCTCGCCGCTTGCGAGCTCCACCCCGGTGGCGCGCGGGCCCTCGGTCAGGATGCGTTTCACGGGCGCGCTCACGGTGAGCGTGCCACCGTGCGCCTCGATCAGGCGCGCCAGCGCCTTCGTGAGGCCGCCAGAGCCGCCCTTGGGCCGCGCCACTCCGCCCTCGTGGTAGAGCGGGTGCCACAGCAGAAAGGGCGCCGAGATCGGCTCGGTGGGCGGCGGCCCGCTTTGCGCGGCCATCCAGGTGAGCGGTGCCCGCACGCGCTCTTCCGAGAAGTACTCGCCCGCCACCTCGCCGTAAGGGCGCAGGATGCGGCGCAGCTGCCCCTGCCACCCCCGCCCGCCGCCTCCGCCGAGAATCAGTTTGCGCCCCAGTTCCAGCGGAGAGGGCACGCTGAGAAAGGTCTCGTTGACGGCGCGCGCAAAAGGCGTCCAGTCGGAAATGAAGCGGGCGTAGGCCTCGCCCTGACCGGGAAAGAGGTTTTCCAGCTCGTTCGCGGTGCGCGCCGCGTCGCGCCACACGAACCAGGGCGTCTCGCCGTCTGAGGCGTGAAACATCGGATCGAGGTCCAGGTAATACAGTCCGTAGCGCGAGAGTTCCAGCTCTTTCACGATCGGCGTCATGCGGATCAGGATGTGCGCGCTGCCGCCCAGGTCGAACTGGTAGCCAGGCACGCGCTCCTCGGTGGCAACCGCCCCGCCGGGAACGGCGCGCCGCTCGAAGACGCCCACCCGGTAGCCTGCCTTGGCAGCGTAGGCGGCGGTGATCAGGGCGTTGTGGCCTGCACCCATCACGATGACGTCGTAGTCGTAACTCAGAACCGGCCTCCGTGTTAGGGAGTCTACCCAGCTTTGCCGGAGCAGGAACGTGCCAAATCCGCCAGAGCCGTTCGCCTGTTGGTGTGTTCGGCACTCCCGCCCCAGTGCCGGGCGCGCTACGCTGTGCTCATTGCCGCGTCAGGGGCGGACACGTCCCTTCCCGAGGCGCGCCGCAACACACGCGACCGGCCCTGCTTGGGCCCCCTGGAGAAACGCATGCGCCAGTACTACACCTCGGAATCCGTGTCCGAAGGACACCCGGATAAACTTGCCGACTTCATATCCGACTCGATCCTCGACGAATTTCTGCGTCAGGAACCCACTTCGCGGGTGGCCTGCGAAACGCTCGTCACGACCGGCCTCGCGCTGGTGGCCGGGGAGATCAGCGCGCGCGAGGCTTACGTGGACATCTCGCGCGTGGTGCGCGAGGCCGTGCGTAGCGTCGGATATACCCGCGCCAAGTACGGGTTTGACGCCGACAGCGTCTCGGTCATGACCACCATCGACGAGCAGTCCCCCGACATCGCGCAGGGCGTGAACTACTCCGAGGAGTGGCGCGAAATGAGCGAGGCCGAGCGCGCCTTGCCGCAAAACCGCTTCAGCATGATCGGCGCGGGCGACCAGGGTCTGATGTTCGGCTACGCCACCGATGAAACACCCGAACTGATGCCCCTCCCCATCACGCTCGCGCACGGTCTGACCCGGCGCCTCGCGCAGGTCCGCAAGGACGGCACCCTCGATTACCTGCGCCCCGACGCCAAAGCCCAGGTCACCATCGTGCGCGATGGCGGCGAGGTGTGGGTGGACACGGTCGTGATCTCCACCCAGCACCGCGAGGACGTCGAGCAGGCCCGGATCCGCGCCGACATGCTCTCGCACGTGATTCAGCATGTCGTTCCGCAGGAGCTGCTGCGCGAAGAGACCAAGTACTTCATCAACCCGTCGGGCAAGTTCGTGATCGGCGGACCGCACGGTGACACCGGCCTGACCGGGCGCAAGATCATCGTGGATACCTACGGCGGCGCGGTGCCGCACGGCGGGGGCGCCTTCAGCGGCAAGGACCCCACCAAGGTGGACCGCAGCGCCGCGTACTACGCGCGCTACATCGCCAAGAACCTGGTGGCGGCGGGTCTGGCCCGCAGGGCCCTGGTGGAGGTCGCCTACGCCATCGGGCGGGCAAACCCCGTCAGCCTGCGCGTGGAGTCCTTTGGCACGAGCACCGTGAGCGACGAGCAGCTGGCCGCCCTGGTGCGCGCGCACTTCGACGCCCGTCCGCAGGCCATCATCGCCAACCTCGATTTGCTGCGCCCGATTTACGCGCAGACCGCCGCGTACGGGCACTTCGGCCGCCCGGAATTTCCCTGGGAGCAGACCGACAAGGTCGAGGAGCTGCGCGCCGCCCTCACCGAACTGCGTCCGGCGGTGGGCCGCTCGTCGTAGCCCTCACGGGCAAAAAAGACAGGGCCATTTGGCCCTGTCTTTTTTGCGTTATGGCCGCTCGCGGCCATAAGTGAGACGCCGCAGCAGCCATTCGGCCGGTCCGCGCGAAAAGTACTGCAGGTACCAACGGCTCAGCAGCACCTGCACGACGAACAGCACCAGCGCGAAGAGCAGGCTGTTCAGGGCGCCCCACCGTCCGTAAAGTCCCAGGCCGTAGCCGTTGAACACGAAGGTGCAGACCAGTGATGCCAGCAGGTAATTGCTGAGGGCGAGTTGCCCCACGCTTGCCAGGGGTCGCAGCCAGCGACCGCGGCCCGCCCCGACCAGCAGGGCCAGGAGCGCGCCGTAGAGCAGCGCGAAGGCCAGACCGCCTGCAAAGCGCAGCAAGGTGGCCCAGAACTGTGCTGAGACGCTGTCCTGCGCGGCCAGCGCCGTGAAGGCCAGGTTGAGCGGCACGCCCAGCACCAGGCCCAGCGTCACGGTGAGCCACAGGGGCCCACGAAATTCCTGCGGGCGCTGCAGCACCCCGCTGCGCGCGATCAGCACCCCGATCAGAAACAGGCCCAGCAGCCACGGGCCATAAAACATCACGATGCCCGGCAACTCTCCCAGAAACTGCGGCGCGCGAAAGGAAAGGACCTCAAGGTAGCTGCCTTGCTGATAGGCCGCGTGTACGCCCGCGCTGCTGATGTCCGCGCTTTCGTGGCCGGAAACCAGTGCAAGCAGGCTGACGCTGAGGGCGGTAAAGCCCAGCAGGGCCGGAATCACGGCGGCCAGCAGGGCAGTGGGCGCGCGCAGCAGCGCCAGCAGCACAAAAGCGACCAGCGCGTAGTTGGCCAGAATGTCACCTACCCACACCAGTACCCCGTGCAGCACCCCGATCAGCAGCAGGGCCAGCAGTCGCCGTACCTGCCGCGCGCTGCCCGACCGTGCGACGGAGAGTGCCATGCCCGCGCCGAACAGCATCGCGAAGGTGGACACGAACTTGCCGTTGAAGAAAAAGTCGATGAACGCCTGCGCGCTGCGGTCGGGCCCGCTTTGCAGCCACGGCACGTAGCCGGCAAAGTTCTGCAGGTTCACCAGCAGAATGCCCCCGATCGCCAGGCCCCGCAGAATGTCCGGAAGAAGCGAGCGCTCGCTTCGGGTGATGGGCACCGTCATGAAGCTCAGGGTACGCCAGCGGCGCGAGGGCACCTCAGGCTTTCCCCGCTTCCTTCGGAAACGCCGGAGCCTTTCATGAGGCACATGCAGGAGCGTGTTAGGTTCCGCGCATGCGAGAACCACGCCGAATATTGGCAACGCGGGCCCTGGGCGCGCTGCTGGTCTGCTTTGCCGGTCAGGTGAGCGCCGAGCCACTGCTCATCAAGGGCGGTGGGCTGCTGACCTCGAAATTCTGTGCCAAGTACGCCTGCCAGTCCCTGGGCACCGTGACGCTGGGTGGGGCCACCAGCCGCGCCTACCGCCTGCAGAAAGCCCCCGGGGTGGGCGTGGTGTCGCGTGTTGCGGGCAACCGGGTGGCGGGCATGACCCTGCTGCTGCTCGATCCGCAGGGGCTCAAGGACAGCCAACTGCTCTACGCCATTGGCACGGTGCTGCCGGATTTCCAGGCGCTCAGTTTCGGGGAGCGTCACCGTTTCGCGGTGAGCAAGCAGTGCCTGAAATCGGCCACACGCGGCAAGCGCCTGGCGCTGGGTGGCACGAACCTGCTCTTCAGCTGCGAGTACAACAACGCCGCCCTGTATGCCGCCGCCGTCAGGGCTTACCGTCTGTCGAGCACCAAAGGGGTCATCAGCGTGACGTACGCAGCGCCTTAGAGCGTTTGTCCGTTCCATTGATGGAGAACAACACTCCATCAATTCCACTTCCATCCGCGCCAGCACAGGGTCTACTCGCTCCACTCGGTCATAGACATTGATCAAAAACCTATCAATGTTTATGACAACCGCTTTAAAGGCTCCTGAAGGCTGATCGTAGGGAGGGCCGCACCTCGTCACAGGTGATCTGCTGCGCCGGTGTTAGCATGTGGCGGCATGAGCCCCACGGACGAGTCGTATCTGGAAGAACTCAACGGCACCGAACTGTACTTCGAGGTGGTCGGAGAGGAAGACGCCCCCACCCTGCTGTACCTGCACGGCGGTCCCGGGTACAACAGCTACTCGTTTCGCGCGCTGATGGGAGAACTTCTCGAAGACTACCGGGTCGTGTACCTCGATCAGCGTGGTGCCGGGCGCAGCGCGTCGCTCGCCGAGGAAACGCTCGATCTCGACACGCTGGTCGCTGACATCGAAGCGGTGCGCGAATTTCTGGGCCTGGAGCGCTTCACGCCGCTCGGTCACGGTTTTGGCGCGCTGGTCGCGCTGGAGTACACCCGCCGCTATCCACAGTTCGTGGAGCGCGTCATCACGGTCAGTCCCTGGCTGCACCTGCCCGACTTGGCGCTGACGCTGTTGCAGGAAGCCGGGCGTGTGAGCGGTAAGGCCGCCCAGGATCCCCGTGACGAGGTGCTCGCCCGCACGCCTGAAGGCAAATACCCGCAGGTGGGCGCGGCCCGTGTCGAGGCGGCGTTCAGCCTGCTCAACGCGCGGGATCTGCTCAACGCGTTGCAGTTTCGTGACAGTGCTTCACGCCTGCACCTGGAATTCGCCGACGCCGAGTCGCAGCTGGTCGGTGGCGCCGAGGTGCAGCAGGCGCTGGTGCTGCACGGCTTCTGGGAATTCGAGTATCCACCGTTCCTGATGGAGCTCAAGCGTCCCGTTTACGTCATTGCCGGTGAGTGGGACCGCACCAGTTACCCCGAGCAGGTCGGCTGGCTCCAGGATCTCGCGGACGCGGAACTCACCGTGCTGGACGCCGGGCATTACCCCTGGCTCGACGATGAGGAAGGCTTCGCGGCGGCGTTGCGTGAAGTGATGAACGGCTGAGCGCAGCAGTTTTTGGGTTAGGGCTGGCCGAACTGCACAGCGCAAAAAGGCGAATTGGGTTACCTTCAAAGAGCGTGACAGCGCCCATCGAAAGTAGACTTCACGCGTCGGCAGTGAGGAATGAGGGCTTCCCGGCAAGGTAAGCTGACCCGGTACCCGAGGAGCCTGATGCCCCAGACTGTTACTGCTTGGACCCAACTGGCGCCGCGTTATGAAGCGCTCGCCTCCGACCACCTGACTCCTGAGCATGCGCCCGACTGGCTGCGACACTGGAGTGACCTCGAAAAGGACGTCTGGGACATACGTGCACACCTGACGCGTGCCAAAGACGCCAACCCAAGCGACCGGGACGCCGAAGAAGCCTACCTCGCGTTTTTGCAGCACGTGCAGCCAGAGGTGACGCGCGCCTCGCACGGCCTCAACCAGAAACTGCTGGCGTTGTCAGGCTGGCAACCCGAAGCGCAGCACGAGCAGATGCTTCGCCAGTTGCGCAACGCCGCCGCGCTGTTCCGGGAAGAAAACGTCACGCTGGAAACCGAGGCACACCGGCTGGCCAACGAGTTCAACAAAATCACCGGCGCACAGCGAGCGGTCGTCAACGGTGAAGCACTCACTTTGCCCGAAGCGCAGCGGTTGCTGTTGCAGCCAGATCGCGGTGTGCGTGAATCCGCCTGGCGGGCCATCATGGCCGCGCGTCTAAAGAGTGCGCCGCAACTCGACGCGGTGTTTCTGGAGCTGCTGAAGTTGCGTCGTCAGATGGCCCGTAACGCCGGGTTTCCAAACTACCGCGATTATGTCTGGCAGGCCATGAACCGCTTTGACTACTCACCCCGGGACACCCGGACGCTGCACGAAGCGGTCGAGCAGACCGTGACGCCCCTGCTTGCCCGGGTCTTCGCAGAGCGCCGCGCCGCCTTTGGTTTGGACGCTCTGCGCCCCTGGGACACTTCGGCTGACAGTCAGGGTCGCGCGGCCCTGGTGCCCTTTACAGGCACGCAGGAGCTGGAAGACATCGCGCAACGCATCTTCGAGGCGTTGGACCGAGACCTGGGCGCGCAGTTTGCGCGCATGCGTGAGGGTGGGTACCTCGACCTGGAGCCACGAGCGGAAAAAGTGCCGGGATATGGATATTGCGATTACTTTCCCAGGGCCCTGCAGCCCTTCATCTACTGGAGTGCCGTGGGCACGGATGGTGACGTGCGGGTACTGATGCACGAGGCAGGGCACGCGTTTCACTTTCTCGCGTCCGGGCAGCCGCACCACTTGGTGTGGAACTTCATGTCACCCATCGAGTTCGCCGAGGTCGGCAGCCAGGCCATGGAACTGCTTACCCTGCCCTTGCTGGAGCGCCCCGTGGGCTTTTACGACGCCGAAGACGCTGCCCGTGCGCGGCGTGACAAGCTGGAAACCGTGCTGCGCCAGTTCATCAGTCAGGCGACCGCAGACGCTTTTCAGCAATGGTTGTACGCCGAAGCACCCGAGGACGTCACGATCGCACAGATCGATGCCAAATGGCTGGAATGCGCCGCGCGCTTCGAGCGAGGCGTGGACACGCACGGCCTGGATCGCGAGCGCGCCAAGGGCTGGCAGTTCGTGCACGTGTTTGCCTACCCGCTTTACATGCTGGAGTACTCGCTGGCCTGGATCGGCGCGCTGCAGATCTGGAGGGGTGCACAGCACAATCCCGCGCTGGCGCTGGAACGCTACAAGGCCGCACTGGCGTTGGGCGGTACGTGCCCGCTGCCGGAACTCTTCGAGGCTGCTGGCGCGCGCTTTGCCTTTGATGAGGCGACCTTGCGTGAGTTGATGGGTTTTGTCGAGGAACAGCTCTTCGGGACGCCCGGCCTTCAGGGCTGAACAAGCTGCCATGGGCGGCAGGCAACCTGTCGCCCGGAAGGCTCGCTAGACTGGAGCGCATGAACCGCGACGAAGCGTACGCCCTGATGATGCAGTTCACGCCCAGCGTTTCCCTGCAGCGTCACATGCTCAACGTCGAGACCGCCATGCGCGCCTACGCGCGGCACTGGGGTGAAAGTGAGGAGACTTACGCCGTGGCAGGTCTGCTGCACGACTTTGACTACGAACTGCACCCTGATGAGCACCCCAACTGGGGCGTGATGTATCTGCGCGGCAATACCGACACCGGCGAGGATGTACTCGACGCCATCATGGGGCACGCCAGTTTCACCGGCACGCCCCGTGACAGCCTGCTCGCCAAGACCCTCTTCGCAGTCGATGAACTGACCGGCCTGATTCAGGCGGCGGCCTTGATTCGCCCTGACAAGGACGTGCGTCAGGTCGAACTCACCAGCCTCAAGAAGCGCTTCAGGACACGCAGCTTCGCGGCGGGCGTGAACCGTGACGAGGTCGAGCAGGGCGCGCGTGAACTTGGTGTCGATCTCGACGAGCACATGGCACGAGTGCTGCGCGCCATGCAGGATGCGGCCGCGCAGGAAGCCGGCGCGTGATGGAGCCGCTGCGCAAGGTGAGCCTCGCGGAGAAATTCGCACTTTTTGATGACGCCTGGAATCCGCGCGTGGTGGGAGCGTGGGATGGACAGCAGGTCAAGCTCGCCAAGTTCCGTGGCGAGTTCATCTGGCATCACCACGAACACGAGGACGAAGTGTTTTTCGTCGTGCGTGGCGCAGTCCGGATGGGTCTGCGCGATCCCGAGGAACGCGACATGTTGCTTCAGGAAGGCGAGCTGCTGATCGTGCCGCGCGGTGTGGAGCACAAGCCGGCAGCCGAAGGCGAGGAAGCCTGGGTGATGATGCTGGAAAGTGCAGGCACCCTGAACACCGGGAATGTACGCGGCGAACGCACCCGCGACACGCTCGAGCGAATCTGAGCCTTCGCCTCAGTCTTCGTGCAGACCGACGCCGAAGCCCTGATCGAGCAGGGCGGGCGCGTAGGTGCGAAAGGCCAGCATGGTGGTCGTGCGCGTAATGCCCTCGACCTTACGCAGTTCCCCGGTGACCACGTCGTCGAGGTCGTCGTAGCTCGGCAGGCGCAGCACTGCGACGATGTCCCAGTCTCCCGTGACGCTGTAGACCTCCTTGACGTGGGTCACGTTGGCCAGTTCGGCGGCGGTTTCGGGAATGCGGGAGCGCTCGGCGTTCACCAGAACGATTGCGGTAACCATACGGTCATTGTAGGAGGCGGCCACAGCGCCTCCTCGTCATGAAAGAGAGCGATGGCCGAATTTACCGGCGGCGCGACCTGCTCAGGCTTTTTTCGATGCGCCGGACGGCAAAGTCGAAAATTTTTCCTTTGAGCGAGCGGGGTTTGCGCTTCCCGCCGCGAATATAACCGTAGTTACGTCCATAGCCACGCTGGCGCAGTATCTCGCGCGCCACCTTGAACAGCAGGGTCTTGATCGACATTTCCCTGATGATTACGCGCGGTAAGCGTTTCGGGTTCCTGGCCTCTCTTGAGTATTTTCGCAAATAACACTCACCTAAGGCTCCGGAGTTCATCTTCTGTGCCGGCAATCAGCAGCACGTCGTTTTCCTGCAGGGTCTTCTGTTCGCGTGGCTGGAGAGGCTTTCCATCGCGGCGCAGGGCGATGATCCTGACGTGGCTGTTGCGCTCGATGTCCTCGATGCTTTGATTGGCGAGGGCCGCCCCGACCATGAGCTCGTCAATGATGAGGTGCTCCTGCCCGAAACGGACGCGTCTGGGCAATTGCGCGAAATCAGCATTCAGCAGGCGTGCAGCGATCTGCTTGCCGCTGGTGCGGTGCGGATTGACGACCTCGTTTGCTCCGGCCCGACGCATTTTTTCGGCCGCGTCATCGGTGCTGGCGCGCGCGACGACCGTGAGGTTCGAATTGAGCTCCCGGGCGGACAGCACGACGTAGAGATTGGCGGGGTCGCTTGACATGTCCGTGACAAGGGCGTTCGCGGCCCTGATGCCGGCGCGCAGCAGCGTGGCGTCCTGGGTGGCGTCGCCTTCGACAGAGTGGTAGCCGAGGTCATGCGCGACCTGCAGGCGCTCGTGCACCTGATCGATCACCACAAAGACCTGTCCGGCGGCGTGCAGTTCGGCGCTGACGGCTTCACCAACCTGCCCGAAGCCGCAGACGATGGTGTGTTCCTTGAGTTTCTCCACGTGTTTCTCCCGGCGTTTGCGCGCCCGATACGGATCGGCGATAGAGGTGAAGCTGATTTCGGCGATGGTGCTGAGGAGGTACAGCATGGTGCCGATGCCAAAAATCATCAGCAGGCTGGTGAAGACTTTTCCGGCGGTGGAAAGTTCCTGAACTTCGCCGAAACCGACGGTGGTCAGGACCATCAGGGTCATATACACACTGTCAAGCCAGCTGAACTGCTCGATCACGCGGTAACCGACCGTACCGGCCACCGTCAGCGCAAAGACGGCCAGCAGCACGGCGGCCAGTAGACGCATGGTACTTCGGTCGGCTGCCTGCATCACGTTTGCAGTGTAGTTGGCGTGAAGGCCGCAGGCTTGTTAGGCTGGCTTATGACAACCTCCACAACGGACGCGGTCGCGCAACTCGCGCCGCAAGTCGTCGCCTGGCGCCGCCACCTGCATCAGCACCCCGAGCTGGCCTTTCAGGAGCACCGCACGGCCGAGTACGTCGAGGGCGTGTTGCGCTCTTTTGAGGGTCTGCAGATTTCACGCCCGACGCCCACGAGCGTGTTGGCCGTCCTGAAAGGCGAAGGCGGAGCAGGGCGCACGGTGCTGCTGCGTGCCGACATGGACGCGCTCCCCATTCACGAGGAAAACGATTTCGAGTTCGCGTCCAAGACGGCCGGGGTGATGCACGCCTGTGGACACGATGGCCACACGGCGATGCTGCTGGGCGCGGCGAAGATCCTCAGCGAACGCCGGGCGCAGTTGCAGGGCGAACTGCGCTTCATTTTCCAGCACGCCGAGGAACTGTTTCCGGGAGGCGCGCAGCAGGTGGTGGACGCGGGCGTGATGGACGGGGTGGACCTGGCGGTGGGCGCGCACCTCTACTCGTCGCTGCCGACCGGCCTGATCGCCGTGCGCGCGGGCGCTACCATGGCGGCGCCTGACACCTTCGAGATCGTGGTGCGCGGCAAGGGCGGCCATGGCGCTCATCCCGAACAGACGGTCGATCCGGTGGTGATCGGGGCGCAGATCGTCACGAACTTACAACACGTGGTGTCGCGCTACCGCGATCCGCTCGAGCCGATGGTCGTGAGCGTCACGCAGTTCCACGCCGGAACGGCGGACAACGTGATTCCCGACGTGGCCACGCTGGGCGGCACGGTGCGCACCTTCGACGCGCAGTTGCGCGAAAACGCGGCCGTGTGGATGGAGCGCGTCGTGAAAGGAATCACCGAGGCGCACGGCGCCCGCTACTCGTTTCGCTACCAGCAGGGTTACCGCGCTTTGCACAACGATCCGGTGGTCACGGGTGAACTGCAGCAGGTTGTGCATGACACGCTGGGTGAGGCGGCACTGGTGGAGGGTAAACCCACCATGGGCGGCGAGGATTTCAGTGCGTACCTGACCAAAGCGCCGGGTGCGTTTTTCTTCGTGGGGGCGGGCAACGAGGAAGAGGGCATCAGCGCCCCGCACCACCACCCGCGCTTCACGGTGGACGAGCGCGCGCTCGAGCACGGGATGCGGGTGATGGTGGGCGCGGCCATGCGCTTCACTCAAGGAGTTTGAGCATTGTTTGAGATGAAAAAACGCGCCCGTACGGGCGCGTTTTTTCATCTCTGATTCAGGCGACCTGTTCGTCGTCCGTGACGCTTTCTTTGAGCAATGATGAGGCGCGACCTTCTTTGATCAACCCCATGACCTTGCTGCGAATTTCCTCTTGCAATTCGGGGCGTTCGCCGATGTACTGGGCGGCTTTTTCCTTGCCCTGACCGATGCGAGCTTCACCGTAGCTGTAAAAGCTGCCCGACTTCTTGACGATCTCGAGGTCGCTCGCCAGCGTCACGAGGTCGCTGAGCTGGTCGAAGCCCTTGCCGTACACGATGGTCAGCTCGACTTCCTTGAAGGGTGGGGCGACTTTGTTCTTGACCGTCTTGACCTTGACCGTGTGTGAAACCGCCGTGTCGCCGACTTTGCTGGGCTGACCGATCTTGCGCACGTCGAGGCGCACCGAGGCGTAGAACTTGAGGGCCCGGCCTCCCGTGGTGGTTTCCGGGTTGCCGTACATCACGCCGATCTTTTCACGCACCTGATTGATGAAGATGGCGCTGGTGCCCGTCTTGCTGAGAATAGCGGTCAGCTTGCGCAGCGCCTGGCTCATCAGGCGGGCGTGCAGGCCGGGCAGCGAGCCACCCATGTCACCTTCGATTTCGGCGCGGGGCGTCAGGGCCGCGACCGAGTCGATCACGACCACGTCAATCGCGCCGCTGCGTACCAGCAGTTCCATGATTTCCAGCGCCTGCTCGCCGTTGTCCGGCTGGCTCACCAGCAATTCGTCGGTGTTGACGCCCAACGCGCGGGCGTACAGGGGGTCTAGGGCGTGCTCGGCGTCGATGAAGGCGCAGATGCCGCCGTTTTTCTGCGACTGCGCGATGATGCTGAGTGCCAGGGTGGTCTTGCCGCCCGATTCGGGGCCATAGATTTCGGTGATGCGACCCTTGGGAATGCCGCCAACGCCGAGGGCAACGTCAAGCGAAAGGCTGCCGGTGGGAAGGCCTTCCAGGTCGAGCTTGGTTTCTGCTCCGAGCATCATGATCGAGCCTTTGCCGAACTGCTTTTCGATCTGGCTCATGGCCGCATTCAGGGCTGTACGCTTCTCGCTGCTCATGAATTTAGTATATAACATAATTGAGTGACAGGATTAGGTAAATGATGAGCCGGATGATCGACCTGTTTTGTGCCCGCGCCCCGCATTTTCCTCACAAAGTGTTTTCGCAACAGGCGGGACGCCTCGCAAGCGCTATTCAGAACTGACATGGTCAAGCGAGCCAACGTAGAGTTCCGGAAGCCCCCACCCGATCCGGCCTGGTTTTTGCTGGCGCGGGACGTGCGTGGCAACTGGCAGGGCTGCTCTCCGGACGAGGCGCCTTATGCAGCCACGTTCCGTACCCTGCACGAACGCACCGGCTGCATCGTCACCCGGCATTCGGCCCGTGAACTGAGCGCCATGATCAAACCGAAACCTCGGGCTGCCTGAGCGAGCAGACGAGCAAAATTGGCGTGCTTCAGGCGGCTTCGGCCAGCACGATGGCGCCGAAACCCGCTCGGGATTCACGCAACACCCGCACGACACGGTAATCGCCCTGCGTGTCGCGGATCAATGTGCCCTGAGCCGGCGTTCCAGCTTGCGGCAGCAGATGAAAGGTCGGCATGCAGAACGCGCCGACTTTGCTTTTGATCTGCTGATCGGAGACAGGCATAAGCTCAGCCTAGGAGGTGCCTTTCACTGTCACCGCTGAATGCTGTTAACTTTGCTTTAACCAGTCATCATGGGAAGCTTTGAAAGCGCCTGATCTCATGAGCCTGCCGGCGTCTCCGAGGATCCGTTCGGCGGTGTTCAAGAGGGCCTTAACCCGACCATACGATTACGGTACCTGCCACCCGTACCCTGAGGTATGAGCGACGATCACCGCCTGTCCAACATCCCGCCCATCGGCAAGCCCGTCGAAGAGATCGAGGACGATACGCAAAATCGGGTGAATCCGCCCGCAACCGGCGAGCAGGATGCCAGTGGAGACGGTGGCACGCCCATCTTGCCCTGGGGTGAAGCGAGTGTCGGGGCCCGCGGTCCCACGGGTGGCACGCCGTCTCCCGGTATACCGGTGATTCCGGTAATGGGCGACGCAAGCGAAGGGGAGGCCACGGGGACAGCCCGCCAGGACGACACGACCGACAACTCGCAGGCCTGAGCTTCCTGCAAGTTTGAGGAAACAGGGCCGTGCTGTCCTGTTTCCTCGCTGTGGCGCCGCGCTCAGGAGTGTGACTCGTCCTGCTCCTCACGCTCGTTGCTTGTGCCGGTGGTCTGTCCGTCGAATGTGCTGCGCGGATCGCGGGCGAGCGAGCGGCCGGTGGCCGAACTCGTCCCGGTGCTGTACGGACTGGCGTTGGCTTCAGGTACGTCGTTCTCACTGCGGGTGCCGCCGCGCAGATTTGTCATATCGGCCCCGAAGGGCCCGTCACCCTCATCGTGTGAAACGGCTTCCTGGTCAGGCGGCTCGGGGGTCTTGAGCGGTCCATTGCGAGCGTCATCGGTCATGGGTGTCCTCCGGAAGAGCGGGTTGCCCTGAGTGTAGGAGTGCAGCCTGTGAAGCGCCCCCGAACTGCATGGAGAAAGCCAAGATTTCAGGTGGCCTTACACACGTTCGAGGGGCAAGTATGGCTCGGGCGGCAGTTCCACCCTCAGCGGATCACCGGCGCGCACCTCGCCACTTTCGAGCACCACGCCCATGATGCCGGCCTTGCGTACCAGACCGCCGTGTTCGTCGCGTCCCAGGACCGCCGCGAGTAAGCCCGCTTGCAGGGCGTCAATCTGGGCGCAGGGATTGCGCAGGCCGGTGACCTCGACCACAGCTTCGCGCCCGACGTGCAGTCGGGCGCCCTTTGGCAGTGCCAGCAGATTGACGCCGCGCGTGGTGATGTTTTCGCCCAGCTGGCCCGTGCCGACCTGAAATCCGGCGAGTCGCAGTTCGTCGAAGAGTTCGGCATGCAACAGGTGCACCTGACGCAGATTCGGCGCACTGGGATCCTGCGCGACACGCGAGCGGTGCTTGACGGTCGTGCCCGCGTGGGCGTCACCTTCGACACCCCAGCGCGCCTTAAGCCGGATGAGCCCGGAAAGGTATTTGCTGAAGGTGTGCGTCTGACTGAGGCTGACGGCGACGACGGTTCCCTGCATGAAGCTTTCTCCTGTGTGGTGAAGTCTGTTGTGCACAGTGTACCGTTCGACTCCGTGCATTGATGGACCCTGTGTACCGGCGCTCCGTCACTGGATCGCGCGGCCCTTTTCAACGGGCAGGTAATTTGTTCCACTTTCCCGTTTGCCGTTCCTGAACCGATTTAGATTGGTGCGTGATTTCCGGCGAGCCTGTGGCACAAACACCTGTGCCACAAACAGCCGTGACCCTTCCCTTATGCAGACGAATACACTGACCTCACTGAAAAACGTGCCCGGCATCGGGGGCCTCTCTATCGCCATCATGCTGCTGGGTTTTGCCACATCGTTCGCCCAGCCTTACCTGTCGCTCTTCGGAGTGACCGAAATCGGCATGTCGCCCATCGCGCTGGGCTTCTTTCTGACCACCATCGCGCTGAGCAGCATCGTGATCAGCACCCTGCTGGGGCGTCTCTCCGACCGCCTGCCCAGCCGCAAGCCGGTGGTCCTGCTGTCCGTGGCCTGCGCTGCGCTGGGCTATACCCTGTATGCGCTCACCGAAAATTACCTGCTGCTGCTGACGGCCGTGGTGTTCATCGGCACGGGCGCCGCCTCTTTTCCGCAGCTGTTCGCCCTGGCCAAAGCGCAGGCAGGTACGGCCGGGGAGCAGAGCATGACCGCCCTGCGCTCACTGTTCTCGCTGGCGTGGGTGGTGGGCCCGGGTATTGGCGCGGCGCTGCTGGCCGCAGGAGGCTTTCGCGGGCTGTTTCTCACGACGGCCGCCTGCTTCGCGCTGGCTGCTGTCCCGATCCTGCGTACATCGGCGCGGGCCCGCGAGGCCGCACGGGCCAACCCGGTCGCGCCTGCGCCGCCGAGCGCCGCCTCCGGGACCGACCGACCCGTCGCCCTGGTCGCTTTGAGCTTTGTGCTCTACGGCACCTCGATGCACATGGGTTCAGTGGCGCTGCCGATTCACGTCACACAGGTATTGCACGGAACCACCAGCGACGTGGGCCTGCTGGTCGGCCTGTGCGCGCTGCTGGAAATCCCGGTCATGCTCAGCTTTGTCGTGAGTGCCCGGCGCCTCAGCAACGAGAAACTGATCTTGTGGGGTATTGCGCTGTTCGTGCTGTATTTCGTGCTGGTGCTGCTGTCGCCCAGCGTGTGGTGGCTGGCCGTCGCGCAGGCAGTGCGTGCGGTGGTGATTGCCATTCTGGCGACCCTGGGCATGGCCTACGTGCAGGAACTCATGCCCGACCGTGTGGGGGTTGCGACCACCCTCTACGCCAACACCATGAATGCGGGCGCCCTGCTGGGCGGCCTGGGCGTGGGTCTGTGTGCGCAGTTCTTCGGCTACACTGCCGTGTTTGTCCTGTGTGCGCTGCTCAGCGTCGCCTCCTGGGCGCTGCTGCTCGCCACGCGCCGAGGGCTCGGAAAACGCACACCTGCTCCGATCTGATTGCCGCTACCTGGTCGTAGGTCTGTACTTCGAGAGCCTGGAAGCGCTGCAGTCCGGTATGGGCAGCGCCGAGGGGCGGGCGGTTCGCGCCGACCTCGCCAGTTTTGCGGGTGTCGGCGTGACACCAGTGATCGGTGCGGTCAGCGAGTAGACCACCGGGCACGCCAACGAAAACCACCCGGGCAACCCAGGTGGTTTTCTCGCTTATGTCCGCAGGCCGCCCGTGGATCGTTGGTTTATCCCCGGCCGCGGCCCAGCAACTTCATGCGAAACTCGGCTGACGTTTTGCCCGTGTCGGTGATCTGCTCCAGCAGCGTGACACGAAAGCGGCCGCCGTCGTGCATCTCCAGTTCGCTTTCCATGCCGGGAGCAGGTGAGAAGGCAGTGTTCTGCCAGTTGAGCGTCACGCGCATGTACCCACCGCCACCTTCCAGGGCAGTGATGGTCGCCGGAATCGAGACCTCATCGAAATGGGCCGTGATGCTGTTCGGATCGGTCACGCCGTCACCATACCCGGTTTTCGTCGCCGGAAAATGACGCCAAGGTGGAAAAAGGTTCACATGCTCCGAAGTTCCGGCGGATGCCGGGCATAATGCTTCACGACGTCGGGCGCTCACGGATGAAGCGGTCGAGTTCCCGGGCGACGGCGTCCACGCCGCTGTCGAGCAGGGCGCCTGCCAGCGAGAAATGCGTGCGGGCTTCGGTTTCCGTGGTGATGAGCGAAACCAGACCCTGGGCCCGGCGGTCCACTTCCAGCGTCACGTCGATCCTGTCCGGTTCGACGGACAGCAGCAGCTCGACTTCTTTGACGCCGTAGGTGTCCGGGGCCAGGAATTCCAGTTGTTGCGCGGGGCGGCGCCTGGCAGGAGCGTAGTCTACATAGCTGCGGCTGAGACGCAACCCGAGCAGTTCGGCCGCGTCGAGCAGCGTCTGCACGGGCGCACTGGGCTGGACTTCCAGCAGATCGTGGTCGTTGAGGTCGACGGCGAGCCGTACCGAGACGCCGGTTTGCACTCCTACCCGGGTTCCGCGCAGCGACAGGGGCGTGTGGTACGACAGGACGAACTCAAAGGGCAGGACGCGCTCCTCGCCAGGTGCGATTTCGAGGGGCCCGCACACGCGAGCCCGCTGGACCTCGTGCATGTTGACCTGATCGGAGTTGCCGGCCAGCACGAACAGCTCGATGTGCTCGATGGCCTGCGGCGCTTGATCCCCGCGCACGACCACCTTCCCTTCCACCTGCTCGCCCAGGCGGACGGACACCTGCGCGAGCTGCGTATCCACGGTAGCGTTGCCGATTCCCACGCGGGCCAGCGTTCTGCGAAGAAAACCCATGCCGCTCAGTATGCGGTACGCCGCGCCGATTTCTGCCGTGTTCCGGGCGAGTCTGCACAGCCCACGGATCGATAGATGTCCTTGGCGAAGGAATGCGGCCATCCTGAAATACGCCGCACCAGAACCCCTGTTTCGCGGCACATCGCGCGGTAGCGCTGCACCTGGGCACGCTTGATGGGCCAGTGTAGGGCCTCGCCCGCTGTGGCAGGCCAGTTCGCCTGCTTCACTGGCGTAGAGGCGGCTGAGATGTACGAGTACAACTTCATTTCCCTCGCACACGACCTGCGGGTATCCGTGCCAGCGTGAGGCATGGACGAGATTCGCGTGGCGTCTTGGACCGAACTGCACGAAGCCGTGTACCGTCAATCCTGGAACGACCGCCTGTCGCGTTTCCGCTCTCCTTACGCTTTTCGTGGTGTCTCGGACCTGCACTACTCGCTGGTCCCTTCGCTGTCACGACTGGGCGGTGATCCACGTGAACTGGAGCGGCACCTGCTGCGCGCCTTTCGGCGCTACGCCTACCGGGACGTGGTCGAGCGCGATTCTTACTGGTACTGGCTGGCCACCGGGCAGCACCATGGCCTGCCGACCCGGCTGCTCGACTGGTCGTATTCACCGCTGGTGGCGATGCACTTTGCCACCGCCGACCCTTCCAGATTCGACTGTGACGGGGTGATCTGGATGGTCAACTACGCCGAGACAAACGCCCGGTTGCCGCCGGAACTTGGCAGTTTCCTGGCCGAGGAAGGTTCGGACGTGTTCACGGTCGACCTGCTCGCTTCGTTTTCACAGCATTACCGCGAGGGCGACGCGCCGGATTCGGCAATGTTCGACGTTCAGGCACTCGAAAAACTCGAAGCGCGCTCGCGTGAGCCCTTCTTGCTGTTTTTCGAGCCGCCCTCGCTGGACGAGCGGATCGTGCAGCAGTACGCGCTGTTCTCGCTGCTGTCCGATCCGCGGGACTCAATGGAAGCCTGGCTGGAGCAGTGTCCACAGGCGTACACCAAGATCGTTCTGCCGGCTGAAGTCAAGTGGGAAGTCCGCGACAAGCTTGATCAGGCCAATGTCACCGAGCGGACGCTCTTTCCGGGCCTGAGCGGCCTAAGCACCTGGCTCAGGCGCTACTATACCCCCCGGGCAGAGTTCCCTGAAGCATCAAATGAAAAAGGATGACCGTTCTGCTCGGCAGGGCGCGAGCCGTGACATCAGACAGCGGAAGTGCGAACCAATACTGTGGTTCGCACTTCCGCTGTCTGATGGTCTGGTCGGGTTTACTTCACGGCTTTGGGGCGGGCAATGTGAATCTGCAGGTACTCCGGAAGCGTGGTGGTCTCGCTGAAGCGCATCACGAACAGCGGTGCGCGCTGGCGGTCACCCTTGGCATTGAACGAGAGGGCGCCGGTGAGGCCGCCGGGAATGTTGACCTTGCGCACGGCGGCGCTCACGTCCGCACGGCTGAGGGTGTCTCCCGCGCCCGCCTTGGCATCCAGCAGTGCTTGCAGCATCACGCGGGTGGCGTCGTAGTTGAAGACGCTGAAAATGGTGGCGTTCTGGTTGAAGGCCGACTTGAAGCGCTGTGAGAACGCGCTTGCAGCGGCGAACTTGTTGAGGGGACCGAAGGTGGTGGTGTAGAGCACGCCCTTCACGAGACCCTGCCCGGTGCGAATGAAGCTGGGGTCTTCGAAGGTGCTGCCGCCGGCAAAAACGGAGGTAATGTTGGCACTGCGCAGTTCACGCAGCAGCGCCAGCCCGGCTTCCTGGCCGCCGCTGAAGTAGATGACGTCCGGATTCTGCTTTTTGGCGGCGGTCACGATGTCCTCGAACGCGATGCGCGCGGTGGTGTTGAAGCGGCCGACCACGTTGAGCTTGTAGACGGCGGCGGCAGTCTCGACATCGTCAGCCAGGCTGTTGCCATAAGTCGTGGCGTCGGAGATGACCATCAGCTTGCGGTGGGGCGTCTTTTGCGACAGGTACTCGGCCATCGCGGCTGCCTGCGCGTCACTGCGGGCCACCACACGGTTGACGTTGGGGTAGTTGCGGTCGGTGATTTCGGTGGCAGTGGCCGCTCCGCTGAGCATGACCAGGTTGGCCGGGCGCAGCACGTCGCTCACCAGCATGGCGGTTCCCGAGAAGGTCGGTCCGAGCACGCCCAGCACTTCGGGGTCGCTGACCAGTGCCCGCGCGCTTTGGGCGGCGATGGTGGGGTTGCCCTCGTCGATCGGCACCAGGGTGACCTCCAGGCCGGCCTTGGTCAGTTGCGCCCGCATGGTCTGCAGGGCGAGCTCGGAGGCCAGTCGGGCGGATTCACCGATTGGGCCGAGCGGTCCGGAAAGTGGCGCGACGAGAGCGATCTTGACTTTGGTGGCAAGGGCGGGAGAGACGAGCAGCAGTACCGAGAGTGCTCCAAGGCGCGCCTTCATTGACATTGACATATGTGAATTTTTTCGTATTAAGACTTTCAAGGCTCTTACAAAACTCATCTATTTTGTTGTACTCAGTTTATTTTTCATACTGCATGTCCGGCGAGCAGCGGGTATGGTAAGCACATGACCCAAGGCCAACTTCGGCGCAACATCCGGCCAGGACTCACGGTCAGCATTGTCATGAAGGCCGACCAGCGTTCGGGTCGTCTCACACGCGGCGTCGTCCGCGACCTGCTGACCCGTGCCCCCAGCCATCCGCACGGCATCAAAGTCCGGCTGGAAACCGGAGAAGTCGGGCGGGTCAAGCTGATTCACGACCCCGAGGCCGCCGATTCCAGTGTCGGTTGATCGCCCGTCGGCCCCACCTGCGGCACGGCGGTCAGCACGATCTCGTACTTGCCGGTGACGTACACGCGAAAGCCATGTTTCTGCAAATGCCGACGGTACAGTGCCAGATCCTTGAGCAGCAGGGACAGGTCGGGCCTGCGAAAATTCAGCAGCCTTGCTCCATACGAGAGCCGCCCGGCTTCGAGGCGGCAGTTGGGCAGCGAGAGGATCAGCGCGCCGCCCGGCGAGAGGTGGTCACGCAACAGGGTGCGAAACACCCGGTCCTGCTCGATGCCGGAACTCTGCAGCGTTCCCAGCGACAGCACCAGATCGAAGCGGCCCAGTGCCGCGTGCGGCAGATTATTCACGTCCAACGTACGAAACGAATAGTGTGCAAAGCGGGTGCGGGCAAGTTGCAGGGCGCTCTCGCTCACATCGATGCCCACCACCTGAAAGTCATGCCCGGGGTAGGCCAGATCCAGCAATTGCAGTTCCCGACCGCTGTTGACGCCGACATCCAGAATGCGCGCGCCGGGCTGGAGGCGCACCCGTGCCAGCGCCTCAAGCAGGTCGTCCAGCAGGATCGGGTCTTCCAGCTTGTCCAGACGCTGAAACTCGCTGTCGGCCCCGTACCGCTCCTGATCTTTCGAGCGCCGGTGCAGTGACGCTCCCGGCAGGCGGCGCAGGTGCAGCTCCAGACGCTCGCCCCGCACCACGGGGGTCATCAGGTGGCATTCCAGCCGGTCGGCCAGATCAAGCCAGGCCTGCAGCGGGCGCCAGATGCCTTGCGGGGTGCGTTCCCCGGGAAAGCGCTGCAAGTCCAGGTCGGGGTTGGGCACGCTCAGTTGTGCCTCGCCCTGCCCGTTCAGCGCGGCGCGCACCCGTGGCAGGATCTCGTGCATCGGCTCGAACGAGAAGATCAAGGGCTCGGACATGTTCCCAGCCTACGTCGCCCCAGCGTGCCGGGCGTTCGTTTGGAAAATTCAAACTCCGGTCCAGTCCGGGCCGTGCCCTGATTTTATGGGCTGGAGCAGCAACGGACCAGCCGGCACAAGGGCCGCTCCTCAGGAGCGGCCCTTGTGTGCATAACAGAACGAGTGTGCCCTTCTGCCCGCAGGGGAACTAACCTTCGTCCGGATCGCGCAGTGCTTTGGGCGGACCGAGGACTTCGATGAGCAGAAACGCGCGTTGCAGCGCCCGGCGCGAGGACAGTTCTTTGCGCAGCAGTTCCCGTTGCGACAGGGGCCGCGCGCTTTCCACCACACCCGCTGGCATTCTCTCCGGGCGCGCCACGGTCCGTGCCTGGACCGGCTCGGCCGCCACCCTCATCTGTGGCGTCTCCTGAGGTGGCGGTGGGGGTGACGGCTCCGGGGCCACCTGCGCTTTCAGCGCCTGCTCGCGCAGGTATTCCTGCGGATCGGGCAGTTCGCGTGACAGCCCACGCCCGCCGAATCCGTCATTCGAGCCGGTCATCGTGGCCTTCAACCGCCCCGGAGGTTGGCAGACTCATCGTCCTCGGAGAGGGCCTGGCGCATGCGGGTATCGGCCTGTACGTTCTCCATCTTGTAGTAGTCCATCACACCCAGGCGGCCGTTGCGGAAGGCTTCGGCCAGTGCCAGCGGCACCTGCGCTTCGGCTTCCACCACGCGGGCGCGCATTTCCTGCTCGTAGGCGACAGCCATCGCGCGGCGCTCCTCCGCCTTGGCCTGCGCAATTTTCTTGTCGGCCTCGGCCTGATCGGTCTGCAACTCGGCGCCGATGTTGCGTCCGACATCGACATCGGCGATGTCGATCGACAGGATCTCGAAAGCCGTCCCGGCGTCGAGACCGCGCTCCAGTACGTACTTGGAAATCGCGTCAGGATTTTCGAGCACCATCTTGTGGTTGGCCGCCGAGCCGATTGACGACACCGTGCCTTCGCCCACCCGGGCGATGATGGTCTCCTCACCCGCGCCGCCCACAAGGCGCTCGATGTTGGCGCGCACCGTCACCCGTGCCACGGCCACGACCTGAATGCCGTCCTTGGCCACCGCGGCGACGCGCGGCGTCTGAATGACCTTGGGATTGACGCTGACCTGGACCGCTTCGAGCACATCACGGCCCGCGAGGTCGATGGCCGTCGCGCGTTTCCAGGGCAGCGCGATGTTGGCGCGGTCGGCCGAAATCAGGGCCGTCACCACACGGCCCACGTTGCCGCCTGCCAGCGAGTGCGCTTCCATCTGCCCCACGTCGAGGTTCAGGCCCGCCTTGGTGGCGCTGATCAGCGGACGGACGATTTCGGCCGGGTTGACCTTGCGCAGTCGCATGCCGATCAAGGTGCCGATGCTCACCCGTACGCCCGAAAAGATTGCGGTAATCCACAAGCCCACCGGCACGAAGTAAAAGAACATCCACAACAGAATGAAGACGATAAAAACCAGGATTCCCAGCGTAAACAGTGTGCCTTCCATGTCTCTCCGTTCCTTCCTCGTCCGCTCAGGTGAGGTCGCTGTCGCCGGTCCGGGCGCGCTGCACGACCCGCCGGTAGCCTTCGTCGGCAATGACGCGCACCTGCTCGCCCGCCTTGATGTAGTCACCCTGCGATACGACATCGACGCGCTGCCCCTCGATGTTCGCGATGCCACCCGGTCGCAGATCCGAAAGGGCGACGCCCACGGCTCCCTCAAAAGAGCGCTGCGGTGGTGGCTCCGGGGCACCCTCAGCATACGTGGCGCTGTGGGCTTCGAGGCGCTCACCCTCGAGCCAGTGCCACGCTCTGGACGTTCTCTGCTTGATGGGCGCGGCTTCCGTGGTGCCGACCTGCGAATTGAGAATCATGCCCTGCACTGCCGCGGCGCGGGGCAGAAAGCGCAGGAGTACCAGACTTCCCAGCGTCATCAGCACAAAGGTCGCCATGATGGTCGACGCCGCACGTGTCAGGTCCTGCGGCGTGATGACCTGTCCCCCGATCAGGGATACGAACAGGCCACCCAGCAGGGCCGTTGCGCCCAGAATTCCGGCAATGCCGAAGCCGGGCAGCACGAACACCTCCACGGCGATCAGCACCAAGCCGATGACTGCCAGGGTGACGCCTTCCCAGCCGGCCAGTCCGGCCAGGAAATGCCCCCAGAAGAACAGCCCGAACAGCAGCAGCCCGAGACTGCCGATCAGACCGAATCCGCCTGTGTACACGTCGGCGAGAATCAGCAGGAAACCCAGTGAGGTCAGCAGCGACGCCACCAGTGGATTGGTCAGGAACCGCACCAGCCGTTCGGCGGGGCTGATTTCGGCCTCACGTACCGTCACACCGTCCAGGCCCGCCGCTTTCAGCAGCGCCGCGCGGTCCGTCACCACGCCATCGGCATACCCGCGCTGCTGGGCCTGCGAGGCGGTGAGGGTGAGCAACTGCCCGCGGTTCACCAGACCCTCAATGGCAATTGAGGGGTCCACCATCGCCTCGGCCACCAGCGGATCGCGCTTTCGCAGTTCGGCGGTGGAGCGGAAGGTCGAGCGGACCGCCGAAATGGTTTTGGCGTCCGCGGTGGTGCCCGAGCCGGTCACCGGAGTCGCGGCGCCCATCACCGCGCCGGGCGCGAGATAGATTTCCTGCGCGGCAATGGCGATCAGCGCGCCCGCCGAAAAGGCCTCACGGTTCACGAAGGCGATCGTGCGCAGCCGCGAGTCCAGGATGGACTGACGCATCTGCAGCACGGCGTCCAGCCGCCCGCCGGGTGTGTTGATCTCCAGAATCACCGCGCGGGCATTCTGCTCGGCAGCTCCGGCCAGGGCGCGTTTCAGGAAAGGGGAGAGGCCCAGATCGATTTCGTTCTGAATGGGCACCACGACCACCGGGCCCGGGGACTGCGCCCGCCCCAGGGTGAGCAGCGAGGCGCCCAGCACGAGGAGCAACAGGCCCAACATCATCAGGCGACCTGGAAGCAGACGGGTGGCGCTTGGCAAGTAACGGGAGCGGTTCATAAAAGAAGCCCTCCTGCAGGAACCCACGGAGAAGTGAACCCTGTGCTGGCATCGTACCGTGCGCGTCGTCGGGCGACGTGGTGAAAGCGCACGGTGCGGCGCATGGCGCCGCACCGCGCCCACGGACAAAGGTGGCCACGAACGAATGCTGGGCGTCGTGACCGGTCTTGCAGCTGAACGACGGGGCAACTCGACATATACAGCCGATACGCACCGGTATGCCGCCGGGTTCCCGTCCTCCCGAAAGCCTCCCGTGGTCGCCCTGGCGTTGCCGCCAGCGTTTCATGAGAACTGCCGAGAGGCGTCTTTACCGCGTTGGATAGAACGAGGCGCACCAGATCAGAATGCTGGATTTCAACGCATGCGACACTTCACCAAGGAAGTCAAGATTTTCCTGCTGCTTGCGCTGCTCTCCGGTTGCGCCCGGCAGGTCAGCCCCGAATTCCCCGACACGGCTCATGAAGTCACCGCCAGTCCCCTCGCGGTGGGTGACCTGCGAATCACGGCCAGTTCAGTCGACACCAACGCCGGAAGTTCGGCGGGTGGAGCAGTCGACGGCCAGTTCGGCACCTGGTGGGGCACCAACGCCGTGGGCGGAGCCCTGCGCCTCGATCCCGGAACGACCAGCACGGTGAGCGCCGTGCGGATCGCCTTTTACAAAGGCAGCTCACGCAGCGCGACCTTCGATCTGCAGGTCACCACCAGCGCCACCATCACCAGCACGACCTCCTGGACGACCGTGACGACGCGTACCAGCAGCGGCGCAACCAACGACTTTCAGCGTTTCGTGCTGCCTGCGCCGGTCAGCGCCCGTCACCTGCGGCTCGTGAACCGCGGAACCAGCACGGGCAGCGCCACGGCCTTCACGGAAGTCGCCATCGAGGGCAGCGCAACCACGGGCGGTACTTCAGGCTGGAGCGTCAAAGCCCCGGCGCCCCTGAAACGCTGGGAATCGCAGGGACTGGCCGCCGAAGGCCAGCTCTTCACTTTCGGAGGCTTCCGCAACACCCCGGACATCGCGGTTTACGCGACACGTGAGAGCTACCGTTTCAGCGTGGCAAGCAACACCTGGACGCGCATCGCCGACCTGCCCGAGCCCATCACCCACGCCGGGCAGGCCCTGGATGAGCAGCGCCGCACGATTTACCTGGCAGGCGGTTTTGTCGGAAACGGCTACACCAAGACCAATCCGATCGTCACGACCGCCAAAGTCTGGAAGTATGACCTCGCCACGAATTCCTGGAGTGCCGCGCCCTCACTGCCCGCACCGCGCGCGGCGGGTGTCCTGGTGCGGCGGGGCCGCTTCCTGCATTACTTCGCGGGAACCGTCCGCACCGGAGACAGCTACGGGGGTGATTACAATTCCCACTGGGCACTCAACCTCGATCAGCCTTCCCAGGGCTGGCAGCGCAAGGCTCCGTATCCGCTGGCAGTCAATCACTTGTCAGGCGCAGTGGTAGGAGAAACCATTTACGGATTGGGTGGTCAGCGTTCGGACGCCGAGACCAGCACCAACACTTCGGCGGTCTACGCCTACGACCCGGCAGGTGACCGCTGGACCGCGGCCGGAGGGGTGGCTCCCATGCCGCGTCCGCTGGGACACGCGGGTGCGAGCACTTTCGTGCGTGACGGCCGCATCATCGTGGTGGGGGGCGTCACCAACGATCCTCAGTCCATTCGTGGCGGGCGTGAGGTGGCCAACGTCGTCATGTACCGCCCGGACACGAACCGCTGGACCGAACTGACCCCGCTTCCCAGTCCCCGGCAGTCTCCGGTCGCCGACCTGGTGAGCGGTGTCATGGTCGCCACGACCGGTGACGGTGCGGACAAGGCTCCACACGACGAAACCTGGACCCGTCCCTGGTCACCGTGAGTCGTCCGGTCACCCTGAACGGCACCTGGGGCGGCGCGCTGCGGGTGCCTGCGTCGGGTCAGGTGCGGGGCATTCCCGCTGACTTCCGCTGACCGTCATTTTTGCGTGCGCTGCCTGCTTCGATTGACCTCCGTTCGCCGCCCAGTTCGTCTGCTTTTCGGCTGCATCATTTGACCGGACGTGCATAAGGCGCTATCTTGAAGGAATCAGCGGCCACAGCGGTCGCTTTTTCTTTCACCGACCTTGGGACGGATCGCCCACGCGACGACTTCTTTTCCGCGCTGCGCGCGTCCCCGTTTCGAAGGTCGGCGGCCACACCCCGACGTGGCCAGAAAGGTCACTGCGACCCCCATCATGCCCAGACGACGTAAATTTCGCTCCGTGGACGAGCATACCCCTGGATCTTTCGACGCACGACTCGCTTTGCTGCTGGAACTGCCCGCGCCGGCGCCGCGGGACGGCACCTACGCCGACTTGCGCTCAGGTCTGGTGCGCGAGGAGCGTGAAGCGCTCGACCGCGCCCTGGAACTACAGCAGCTGCTTACCAGCGTGACGCAGGACTCGCGGGCACGCCGGGCGGTGGGCGGCGTGGCGGCCCAGTCGGAACTGGCCGGCTACGCGCGCGGCTATCGCGCCGGTCTGCGCGCAGCGCGGCGTATTGCCGAGCAGGCCCAGAGTCAGGCCGGCCGAGTGCTGGAGGGTCTGCAGGACGAGGTGCTGCGCCTGAACGACGAGGCGGCCCGTTTGCGCTCGGAGCTCGAGCAGGTGCGTGCGGCGCGTGAACGCAAGGTGCGCAGCGTTCGTAAGGATGAAGTGCATGTCCCCGAGAACGCCGAGGAAGCCCGACGGGTAGCGCGCAATATTGAGGAATTCTTGAAGATTGCGGAGGGCGGCGAGATGGACCTGGAGGAAATCCGCGCCCGACTGCCCGAGGAAGCCAACGTCCGGGACGCCCTGCACCACCTGTTGCTGGCTCGCCGGGCGACCATTCACGGCAGCAATCTGCGGCTCGTGCAACCGGACTGACCCAAGGCAGGGTGGAGGAATTCTTGGCGCAACTGTCAAGAGAGTACACATCATCCACCAAATCTCGCGCTAGCATCTCTGAGTATGAGTGCCATCATTCCTCCTTCTGCCTTGCCGACCGGACGCCGGCAGCCCGCGGGCCTGCTGTCCAACCAGGAAAAAGATACCCTGATCGAACGGGCGTTTCTGGGCCTGTACCGCTGGTACACCTCGCGGAGCCAGGAAACGCGCAACTGGAATGCTGACAAGAGTTTCGAGTGGCGTCAGTTGCGCACTGACATGCCCAAAGAAGTCACGACCATTTTGCAGGGCTTTTTCGCTGTCGAGCAGTACGCGCCTGACTACACCAGCGAGTTGCTGCGTCTGGTGCGCGCCAGTCACGGACGCAGCCACTTTCAGCTGCGGTGGGGCAGCGAAGAGGAGAAGCACGCCGACGCCTGGGAGAACGCCGTGCTGTTTTCGCGCCAGCGTTCGCCACAATGGATCGCCGAGTACAAAGAGCGCCTGAAAAGCCAGCAATGGACGCTGCCCTTTCCGGACGCCATTCACAACCTCGTCTACACGGTGTTTCAGGAGCGCGCGACGCAGCTGAACTACCTCAACATGATGAACATCGCACAGGGCAAGAGCACCAAGCCGCACCTTGTGGGCTTTCAGGACCCGGTGCTGGCGAAGGTAGCGCAGACCATCGCGGTGGACGAAGCAGCGCACTACAACTTCTTTCTGGAAGGTGTGCGCCTGTACCTGTACTATTACCCACAAAAGACCCTCGAGGCCATCAAGAACGTCATTTCGCAGTTCTCGATGCCAGCGAGCCACCTGGTGCCTGACTGGGAACAGTTTTATGAAACGGTGTACCGCGCCGGAGTGTACGGACCGCGCGACTTCAGCCGGGACGTCATGCAGGTGGTGTTTCGCAATCTCGGCATCGAGGGACGCAAGCAGCTCGAAGATGGCATCAAGGCCACGCGTGAAGTGCCGACCTTTGAAGGCGACAGCACTCAGCAGACGGCCATCTGGAGCTCGTTTGACTACGGTCTGGTCGAAGGCGACGTCAAGAGGCTGCACGTCAAGATCGAGAAGTACGAACAGGAGATCGGCTTCAGCGAACTCGATCCCACCGAGTTCGTCGAGAATCCCGAAGTGCCCAGCCACGCCCCCAGTGAGTCTGAGGGCGATCCGGAGCACGAATAAGCACACGTCAGCAAGGAGGCGCCCACTTGGGCGCCTCCTTTGTGTGGGTCACCATGACGCGTGGCCAGCGGGCTGGGGAAGAAACTCGGTGCCGGGCGGCGTGCCAGTCAACGGGGCGGGTGTGGCCTGTATTTCTACGAGGAATCGTGAAGTCGGCCAGGTGTTCGCCAGTTGCGTCTACCCGCACACCTCGCACTGAGATCCGGGGGCACCTGCACCTGAAGCTGCGTTGAGCCCCTCCTGAGCCTTTGTTGGGAGGATTCAGCCCTTTCAGCCCGCGCGCGCCAGTCGGAGGGTACCGAGCCCTCCGGTGATTTCACCGGCCACGTCGACGGCCACGGTCCAGGTGATCCACTCACGAGCGCCCTGGCCCTGGTCGGCGGTGAGTTCAGTGCCTTCGTTCAGTGCCCGCAGGCGCGCTCCCCGGGTGTGATCAAGAGCGTCGAGCCATACCAGCCCCGCTTGCGGCGGGCGGCGCAGCAAATTGGCAAACGTCTGGGCGTCTTCCGCGTGAACGTGCAGGACTACGGTCCCAATGCGGATGCGCAGGGTACAACTCGAAAGGTCGGCGGTGACGTACATGAATAGCGGGGTCAGCGTACCCTCGTCCGGGCAGGCCGACCGTGCCAGTTTCCCCAAGGTTGCTTCATGGAAGCTTCAGCGAAGCACGCTCCGCTCACGAGCGAGGCTTCCAGCTGCGGTACGTGTTCATCTGCTCGGCCTGGACCCGGACGACACCCTGGGCGTCCAGGCGCAGCAGATCGTTGTCCGAGCGCATCAGGGCGAGGGTGGCCATCAGCACGCCCGAAGCGTGGTGTTCGAGCATATGGCTCACGAACGCTTCCTCGGGTGCGGTCGAAGCCCGCACGGCGCGGAGCATGCCTTGCATGTGCGCCTTCATGGCGTCGGCCCGCACGCGGTCCAGGCCGCCCAACTGGAAATCGGTGAGCATTGCCGTCATCTCGCGGACCTCCCCCTGCTGTCCCGTGACCACGATCTGCGCCCACTCGCGGACTTGTGGATCACGCAGCCGGGGCAGCAGGGCCTGGCTCATCTCCACTCCAGCCTGATGGTGCGCGATCATCATCGACAGGTAGGCACGGTCGAAGTTGCGCCCGGACAATGTCTCCAGCTGTGCGAGCAATTGCGGATCGAAGACGCGGTGGCGAGCCTGCTGCGCAGTGGGCGAGCCTGCTGCGGGAGGCGGGGCGTGCTGATGCTGGCCGGCAGCCCAGACGGTCAGGGACAGGAATATCACGGGTACGAGGCGAAACATAACACTCCTTGCAGGCCGCTTGAACTGCACCTCCCGGGGACCTGGCATGACTCGGCCGTAGAGGGCGCTGGCCGATGATGGGCAGAAGCTCAGTCTAGGACGCTGTCATGAAAGAAACCTCACAGCCTCAGTTTGCAGTCATGTGGCCCGTTCAGACTGGGATCATGCGCTGGCAAGGACAGTTGTGGTTTCTGGTTTTCAGTGTGCTCGCTTTGATCAGCGAAACATACGCCGTTACGCAGGACATTCGCGCGCTTGACGCGCTGGCACTGCTGCTGGCATTGCTCGGCGTGCTCCATTTGCGTCCTGCCCGCCGCACCTGGCCCTGAGGGCCGTTTCCAGGGAACGTTTCCAGGAAATCACCTTGGCCGCTGGTCCCCCGCCTGCTGGAAAGGTATGATCGAGCGCGTGCAGGCAAGCAGCGAGCGAGTGAGAAACATTCTGTCCATCCAGTCCTGGGTCTCGTACGGGCACGCCGGGAATGCCTCGGCGGTCTTTCCGCTGCAGCGCCTGGGTTTCGAGGTCTGGGCTGTTCACACCGTGCAGTTCTCCAACCACACCGGTTACGGTCAGTGGCGGGGGCAGGTCCTGAGTACCGAGCATGTCGCGGAAGTCATCGAGGGCATCGCCGATCGCGGTGTGCTGCACGAGTGCGACGCCGTACTCTCGGGGTATATGGGCGACGCGAACACGGCGGGCGCCATTCTGAACGCCGTGACGCGCGTTCGTGAGGCCAATCCCGGCGCGCTTTACTGCTGCGACCCCGTGATGGGCGACGTGGGGCGCGGGGTGTTCGTGCGCCCCGAGATTCCCGAGGTGATGCGCGAGCGGGCCGTTGCGGCAGCGGACATCGTGACCCCCAACCACTTCGAACTCGAACTGCTGACGGGGCGCGAGGTGCGCACCCTGCAGGACGCCCTGCAGGCGGCCACCGAACTGCGCGCGCGGATTTGGGCGCACGGACCGCGCATCGTGGTCGTAACGAGCCTGGTGCGTGAGGACGCGCCCGACGACGCCATCGAGACGCTGATGCTGTCCGGCGAGGGCGCCTGGACCGTCCGCACGCCGCTGCTGCCGCTCGATCCGCCTCGCAACGGCACGGGTGACGCGGTCGCCGCGCTGTTTCTGGGACATTACCTGCGCAGCGGCAACGTGCCGCACAGTCTGGAAAATGCGGTTTCGGCGCTTTACAACATGCTCGAACTGACCCACCGCCGGGGCAGCCGCGAGATTCAGCTGATCGCCGCGCAAGACGAGTACCTGCAGCCCTCCCGGCGCTTCGCGGCCCAGCAGGTCGCCTGAGCAGTGAAGTGCAGGGTGCGGTGGCCCTGCCGCGGGCCTCGGTCGCGCCCGGCGTGCTACAGGTGAGTCATGTGGTATTCCACCGTCTTGACCCTGTCGCCCAGGCCCCGAGGCTTTCACCTCATCACGCGTGACGTCCAGACGGCGCTGCCCGAGCTCGGGCGCGTGCAGGTCGGCCTGCTGCACGTGTTCGTGCAGCACACCTCGGCCAGCCTGGCCCTGAGCGAGAACGCTTCGCCGGATGTCCGGCGGGACTTCGAGCGTTTCTTCAACCGTCTGGTCCCGGACGGCGCGAGTTACCTGGAACACACCGACGAAGGCCCCGACGACATGCCAGCGCACCTCAAGGCAGCCCTGCTGGGCAGCTCGCTCACCGTGCCCGTGTCGCGTGGACGTCTGGCACTGGGAACCTGGCAGGGCCTCTATCTGTGCGAGCACCGCAACGCCGGAGGTGCCCGCAGCCTGGTTCTGAGCCTGCACGGCGAGACGAACGGATGAGTCGTGTCGTGTTGCCTCGCTTCCCGCCGCGTTCCCCGCACAGTGTGTACTCGCGTTCCCGCGGGCCCGGACTGCGAGTGCATGATTTGACCGCGCGTGCATAACGCGCTATCTTAAAGAAATCAGCGGCCGAGGTCAGGCCGGTTTTTTCTTGTGAGCGCCCCCAGGGGAGCCACCATGCCCGAACGTTGATGCCTGTGGCGCCCCCGCACGTCCAGGAGCGCCCGCTCACCGGCCTGAGCGGCGCTTCGTTGCTGGTCCGTTCAAGGGCGGCGCCTGGAAAGGCCACACATGACCACTACTTTTGCAGACGCGTTCAGCGCGCTCGACTTACATGCCAGCCTGCAGCGCGCGGTTGGCGAACTTGGATACGCCAAGCCCACACCCATTCAGGCGCTGGCCCTGCCGCCGGCCTTGCAGGGCCGTGACGTGCTGGGTGCCGCGCAGACGGGCAGCGGCAAAACGGCCGCGTTCCTGCTGCCGATTCTACAGCGCCTGCAGGGCCTGCCGCGCGGCAAAACGCGCGCGCTGGTCCTGGCGCCCACCCGGGAGCTCGCCGCGCAGATCGAAGAAAGCGCCCTGGCACTCGCAAAATTCACGGATGTGCGCGTAGCGAGCGTCTTCGGCGGTGTCAGCATGAAGCCTCAGGAAAAGGCGTTTCGTGGTGGCACCGACCTGATCATCGCGACGCCCGGGCGCCTGCTCGACCATTTCCAGCACCCTTACGCCCGCCTGGAGGCGTTGGAAGTGCTGGTGCTCGACGAGGCCGACCGGATGCTCGACATGGGCTTTCTGCCCGACATCCGCCGGGTGCTGCGTCACCTGCCGGCGCGGCGGCAGACACTCTTCTTCTCGGCGACCATGCCTGCCCCGATTCTGCAGCTGAGCCGTGAACTGCTGCGTGACCCGGTGATGGTGGGAGCCGAGCGCAAGGCGGCCCCCGCTCAGGGAGTCACCCAGTCAATCTATCCGGTGCCCGAAGAGCTCAAGACCGACCTGCTGCTGGAGCTTTTGCGCCAGCCCAGCATGGAAAGCGCGATTGTCTTCACCCGCACCAAACACCGCGCCAACCGCCTCGCCGAAAAACTGATCAAGGCCGGGGTCAAAGCCGAGCGTATTCACGGCAACCGTTCCCAGGCAGCGCGCACCGAGGCGCTGGCGGGCTTCAAGTCCGGCAAGTACCGGGTGCTGGTCGCCACTGACATCGCCGCGCGAGGCATCGACGTCGAAGCGCTCGGGCACGTGGTGAATTTCGACGTGCCGGAAATCCCCGAGGACTATATCCACCGGGTGGGCCGCACTGCGCGCGCCGAGATGACCGGTGAGGCCCTGACGTTTGTAGCGCCCCAGGAAGAGGGCGACCTCAAGGCCATCGAGCGTGCAGTGGGTCGCAAGCTCGACCGGGTGACTCTGCCGGATTTCGATTACCGCGCGCGGCCCAGCGAGCGGTTCGAGGTGCCCATCGGTGAGCGCATTGCCGAAATCCGCGCCCGCAAGTCCGAAGAGCGCGCCCGCGCCAAGGCCAAGGCCGAACGCAAAGCGGCCCAGGATCCCCAGCCCGGCGGACGCGGCCCGGCCGGTTCAGGCGCGGGCCGTGCGGCGACACCTTCCCGGTCATCGGCGAGCGGTCCGGCGTCTGCTGCCCAACCGGCCCGCGAAGGCGGCCGGACGGGCCCTTCGCGTCCCTCGCGGGGTCGTGGCCGGGGTGGTTCACGCTCCAGCTGAGCGGCCGAGGCAGTCAGTGGGTGGACAGGTGTCCACCCACTGCTTTTTGCTTCGGGAGAACCGTGGAGGCTCACGGCAAGAGGGCTTGATTTCAGGCGCTCCGTCTGCTGCTGATACGGAGTCCGCTGCGTGGCACCCGCACCGAAGCGGAGGGGCTGCCACGCAGCATCCGGAGTCGGTATTACAGGCAGGTGCCGCCTCGCCAGGTCAGGTCACCCTGCACCCGGATGCTGCGCGAACCGATCAGGTCATTATCCACGTTGATCTCGTGGATACCGCTGGTCACCGGGAAGCTGCGCAGCCCACCACCGGGCACCGTCCCGACGTTCTGGCCATCGATGAACACCGTGGCAGTCGTGAAGCAGCGCGAGTTGTCGACCGTCACGTTGTACGGTCGGGGCTGGATGGCCAGGGTGCACGAGGGCAGCAGGAGTGCCAGCATGCCCAGTAACGTCAAATTCGAATAACGCATGGTCTTCCTCCAACGCCCATTGTGCCGAGCCTGCTGGGCGGTCTTGTATCGTGCGGCTGACCTGACGTTCATGTTGCCCCACGTTCGGGCTTTCTTGAGCTGTGGGCATACCTGGACAGCAGCAGCACCGGTGCCCGTACACTACCCCTGTGAACTCACCCGTTCTCGAGCTGGCTTTGGTTCTGGCGCTGTTGCTGATCAGCGGGCTGTTGTCGGCCAGTGAACTGGCTGTGACCTCGGCCCGCCGGTCGCGCCTGGAAACCCTGGCAGACCAGGGCAAGCGCGCGGCGGCAATCGCCCTGGCGCTTTCCCAGCAACCGGGCGCTCTGCTGGTGACCGTTCGCCTGGGCGTCACGCTGCTCACCATTGTGAACGCCATCTTTGCCGCTCAGCACTTCACGCGCTATCTCACGCCCGCGTTGGAAGGCCGGTTTGGCCTGGCTGCCCCCACGGTCGGGTCGGTTGTGGTCGTGCTGGTGTTGCTGCTGCTCTCGCTGGTGATCGCCGAACTGGCGCCCAAGCGCCTTGCCTTGCGTGACCCCGAGATGCTGGCGCTGCGCGTCGCGCCCCTCATGCACCTGCTGTTGGTCCTCACCCGGCCGCTGGTGTGGGCGCTCGACCGCACGACCACGGGCCTGCTGTCGCTGCTGGGTGTGAAGGGCGAGCGTCAGGACGTGGTGACCGAGGAGGACGTGCGCGCGATGGTGGAACAGGCCACCGAAAGCGGTTCGCTGGAAGCCGAGGAAAGCGAACTGATCGAGCGGGTGCTGCGTTTCACCGACCGCCGGGTGCGCGACGTGATGACGCCGCGCGTGGAGCTGGTGCTGCTCGACGTGGCGCGGCCCGTTCCCGAGGTGCTCGCCGATTCATTGCGGCTCGGCCACACCCGTTACCCGGTCTACCAGGGCAATGCCGAGGAAGTGATCGGTTTGGTGCGCCGGGACGACCTGCTGGCCGTGGCCCTCGATTCCCAGTTGCCGCTTCGGGAAGTGGTGCGCTCACCGCTGTTCGTGCCGGAGGGAGCCTGGGCCAACGACGTGCTGGCCCAGCTGCACCGGCGCACGCAGTACGAGGCACTGGTGGTCGATGAATACGGTGACCTGGTGGGCATGGTCACGGCAAACGACCTGATTTCCGAACTGATCGGGGTCTTCGGCGACGAAGCGGAGGAGGCGGGCATGCTGGTGCGCCGTGGCGACGGCTCGTATCTGGTGGACGCCAGCATCGCCATGCACGACCTGCGCGAGGTGCTGAACCTGCCGAAGAGCGAGGACGAGGAATTTACCACCTTGGCCGGGTACGTGCTGTCACACTCGGGCAGCATTCCCAATGTCGGCGAGCGCCTGGAAGTAGAAGGCTGGACCCTGGAGGTGGTGGATCTGGACGGGCGCCGCATTGACCGGGTGCTGATCGAACTGCCCCCGGGTTTCGTTCCGCAGGGCGAGTGGCATGACGCTTCGTCCTGAGGGTCCGCGCCGATTTCTGGCCCTGCGGCCGCCCGCCGATTTGAGTGAGCGGATCGTAAAGTGGCAACAATCGCTCGGGCATCACATCACCATGCCGCACGTGACCGTCAAAGCGCCGAACAATTTGGACAGTGACCTCGCTTGGCAAGAGCGGGTCGCGGCGCTTTGCGCGCTCAGACCGGCGTTCTCGGTGAACGTGCAGGGAGTGGACACCTTCGGTGATCGGGTGATTTTTCTCTCCGTGCAGGGAGAGGGTGTGCACCGGTTACACGAAGCCTTGCTGGAAGCCCTCGGGAAAGCGCCCCACGGTGCTTTCGAGGGCGCGTCCTTTGCGCCACATCTCTCACTGGTGCTGGGATGGAAGGCGCTCCACGTGTCCTTCCACGAAGCGCTGCATTCGGCCCGTGCGACATTCGCGCAAGAAAGCTCGTTTCAGGCCGAGTCTGTCTGGCAGTTCGTCAAATTTGTGCCCGGTCAGTCTTACGAAATAGAGCGGAATTTCCCACTGGCAGGTCCTGCTTCGCTTCCCACATGCGACAGATGATCTCGAGGGCAGATTTTGGGTACCATTCTTATCTTCATCACGATTTTCTCAGGAATGACTACACTTTGAGTAATGAGTAACAATTCAAACATCCAAAAGAGGGCTGTTGTCTCCCCGTCGGCCCGCCGGGTGGCGTTGTTGGCACTCTGTCTACTGGCACCGGTGGCCACCTCCGCTGCAGCACAGACGACCCCAGCGGTGTCAGATACCAAGAGTACGGCCAAACTGGCCGCCAGCGTCAAGACCGTCTTCGACGATGGCACCATTGTGCTGAAAATCGGCAGCAGCCCTTTCCGGTGCGGCTGGACGGGGTGACGCTCCTGCCCGGTGCGACCGGCGCCATTCGCAAGGGCCTGCCCGAAGGACTGCGGGTGGTGATACAGGTAGTCAAAAAAGGACCTCCGGCCATGGTCGTGGTCTGGCGCAACAACCAAAAGTTTCAGGACGGTCTGGTCAAGCAGGGCGTGGCCCGGGTGGTCAGTCCCTGAGCACTCCGGGTTCGGGCATCTTTGCTGAGCGCCTCCCTGGGCGTGCGGCGTTGTCCGCAATCCGCTTTGGAAAACAGGGAACATGCCCGCGTCCCCGAGGAACCCGTACCTGAAGGCCGGCCAGGACGCCTGGCCTGTAGAATGAGAGTCCTTCATGACCTCGACGGCAACCGCGATCGGCGAAATCATCCGTGGTGCTGCGGAAATCGAGCACCTGCTGGTCACGCACCGACAGGCGAGCGGCAAGGGCCTGCACGAGAAAGCCAGTACGGCGCAACCGCCCCTGGCAGATGACACCCTTAAAAAGATTCGTTTCATCGCCTCCGTGCGCAACAAAAGCGCTCACGACCCGCAGTACGTTCCTGACGACCTGCCCGGTTACCTGCGCGCCGTGCAGGAAGTGCGCCTGGCCCTGGAACCACCGCAACCGGTCGAGGCGCCCGAGAACCAGAAGCCGGCCAGGTTGAAGATGAGACCCGAGGCGGCTGCGAGACGCAGTTCGTCCCCGGAGCGCCCGGCGTCGGGCGACCGGCCAGAAGCGTCTGGGCCGACGCTGCACAGACGCCCCGCCCCAGTCCACCCGGCCAGGGTGCGCTCGGCCGCGCGGGCACGGCAGCCTGCGCGCCACGCGTCGCTGGTACTGCTGATCTTTCCCTTGACCGTCCTGGCGGCGCTGTGGTTCGGGGTGAACGTGGCTGGAGCCACCAGCAGCCTGTGGACCGGTGTGGCGGCGGGAATGACGGCGCTGGCAGGATTTTTTGTGCTGTACGCGGTTGCCCCCGGAATCGCGCTGCTGTCAGGCGGCCTGGCGGGTGGATGGGTTGCGTGGCGGGCCTGGGCGCTGCTGAGCGCCCTGCTGACCTGATACGACCTCACCTTTGCCTTCGCGGAATTCCATCTTGGCAGGGTACCCGGGTAAAACCCGACTGTCTTGGCTGGAGCGAGCGCCTTGCCGCCCCGTTCGCATTCAAGCGTTTCTTGGGAAACGCCTGAATGCGAACGAGCATGGGAAGTGCCAGGCCCGGAAAAACGCGCCGGGTCTCTTGGTGGGTCATCATCGCGGAGCGCGGCCAGCGAGATTTACCAGTTGAACCTTCGTGCGATGTGGTGGCTGATATTCCCGACCTCAGGGCAACTGTCGCGAGCTGCCTCGGGAGGCAATTTCATGAATAAGAGAATGAGTGGAAATTAAACTGGTCTTTAGATAAGCTGTCTGTACAGAACCATGCCAAGGCAACAGCGCTGTTCAGCAGGCAGATCCTGATGTGCTACGTCCCCTACTCTTCAAGAATTCAACGTCGAGGCGCCTTGTGATTTTTGGAAGTTTTGCCGAACAACCCGTCGAACAGGTGATTGGCGCGATTGCGAGGCGCAGCGGGCGCCTGCAGGTCTGGCAGACTGCATCTCACTGCACCGATCACTTCGAACTGCAGCTCGAACAGGGCTGCCTGCGGTCGCTCGTCGTCAACGGCCTTCCCGTGCACGAAGAGCACCATGCCCGCAGTGTCATCCTTGAGCTCTTCGCGTCTCGGACAGGCATTTTTCAGT
Source organism: Deinococcus peraridilitoris DSM 19664 (assembly GCF_000317835.1). Classification (NCBI taxonomy): domain Bacteria; kingdom Thermotogati; phylum Deinococcota; class Deinococci; order Deinococcales; family Deinococcaceae; genus Deinococcus; species Deinococcus peraridilitoris. Next base: position 2,648,147 of record NC_019793.1, read on the forward strand.
TCTGCCTCGCACCGGCCAAAGCCTCCGAAAGCGCCTACCGCCTGCCCATCGGCACGCTGGTGCCGGGCGTCAACGTCGAGCCCCGTCCCCGGTCGGCCCCGAGCATTGGTCAGCGGCTGCGCCAAGCCCTGCGCCGCCTGCCCCCGCTGCGTCAGGCGGCCTGAGCGCAACCCCGCCGCCGCAGTGAGCGTGGCTGCGGCGTTGAAGTGGAACCGCGCGTTCCGTGCTTGCCCCGGTCAGGTGTGCAGATTGATCTCGGCCACCTTGCACAGCAGGCGAAAGCTCTGAAACAGGTGCAGCGCGTCGGGTGAATCGTAGGCGACCGTGACGTTGTCCACCCGCGTAACGTTGGGTACGCGCTCGCACTGATCGGCGCGTGCCTGATGATCGAAAGCCAGTTCCACGCGTGCTGGAAAGGAAGTGCGGTAAGGCGCAGGGGAGAGGTGGGTGCCCCGGATGGCCTGTTCGGCCCCCTTCTCGATCAGCTGCTGCGCCCGCGCCGGGTGAAGGTGAATGGCGCTGAAGTGTGACAGGCCGCGCTTGACGCTCACGCCGACCACGTTTTCGCCCAGCTCCGCCTGAATCTGCGCGATGGCCTGGTCATCGCCCGAAGCGAACACCACCGGCACCCCATAATGCCCGGCCACCAGCGCGTTCAGGCCGTATTCGCCCGTCGAGCGTCCGTTGACGCGCACATCACGGACGAACCCATTCCAGGTATGCGCCAGCGGAGCACGCGGTGTGCCCGCACGGGCATGGTAGCCCACGAACAGCAGCGCGCCTACGCCTGCCTCGTCGACTCCCTGAACCATGCTGAGCGGCTTGTCGTTGCCGCTTACGAACTGCACGCCCTCGTGAAGTTCTTCTGGAAGCAGGTTGCGCATACCGTCGTGCGAGTCGTTCACCAGGACGTCACTCGCGCCACCCGCGAACGCTCCCCGGGCTGCTGCGTTCACCTCGCGCGTCAGGCGCAGACGGGCACGCGCGTATTCGCTTTCCGATACCAGCCCGCCAAACTCCGGCGGTGAGACGTGCACCCAACTGCTCACGCCGCACACGCCCTCCATGTCCGCACTGATCACGACTTTCACGCGGCCAGCCTACACCACATGCCGCGCTTCTCACCTCACCTGTGCGGCGGGGAGGTTGTCCGGAGCGTCGTGTTCCGCGTTCTCCGTGCAGTGTTCGTCGTGCAGGCGGCGCAGGTGTTCTTGCAAGATGCGCACCTGTTCCCGGTTTCCCTGGTGGTGTTCGAGTCCCAGGGTGCGTTCGGCGAAGTCGGTCATATCTGCATCATGACAATCCGAACAGCGTTTTCAGGGCGCATCTGCCCGGCGCATGAAGAAAGCCTCAATCATCGGTCGGCTTGGCGCCGCTGGCGAGGCGACACCGGAGCGTGACGGGGAGGCCGATGGTCCGGCCTCCCCGTCATGACGACACCGGGTTGTGACGCCAGATCAGGGTATTGGATAGCCGGAAAGGTAGACCGGCTGGCCGATTCTGGACGTGTCCGCCGCGCTTCCCACACCGTTTACCACGTGGTCGATCGTACCGGCGCTCAAATTCACCGTCATGATGTGGTGAAGCTTGACGCCCGGCGTTCGGGGAACCTCGAAGCCGTTTGTGGTGTGAATCGAGGGGTTGTTCTGGTTGAAGACGTAGACGCCCCCACCGTAGAGGTTGTGTGTCTTGACGTGGTCAGCGACCTTGTAGCCGGCCCAGCCGAGAACGCCGTCGTGCTGCCACTCTTCCTGGGTGGGCGGATCGTAGGGCAATTCGTTCTGGTAGAGGATCGTTGTACCATTTTCACCGTTCCAGACAGTGTTGTACTCCTGGAAGTGCTCGACGAACAGTCCGGTGGCCGTGACAGAATTACCGTTGATTACCACACCGTTGCGCCCGATGTTGGTGAACCAGCGGTCGGTGTCGCCATTCACGCCCCGGGTAAAGCCCTCGACACCGTGGTCGGCACGCCAGACCCAGGTGTGGTCGATCAGGACGTGATCGCTGTTGACCTCCAGGCTGATGTCCGCTTTGCCGATGTGCGGTCCGCCCACGCGGAAGTACACGTCACTCAGCGTCGTCGGGTTGGCCGGATCGACGTGTGGACGGCCGTTGTTGCCGTTTTTGGTGCCGACCTGCAGCAGCACCGGCGACAGGGTTGTGCCCGCATCGATGGTGACCCCGGCGATGATGACGCCGGGAACGTCGGCAATTTTCAGCGGCGTCGTGCCACCCACCGCAGTGAGCGTGGCGTGGCCGAGCCCGAGCACGACCGTGCCCGGACGCTTGACCGAGATGCTCTGCGCAACATCGTAGACGCCAGGGGTCAGCAGCAGGTTTTTGCCGCGGGCCAACTCCCGGTTGATGACCTGCACCGAGTCCGAGGGCCGCGCGATGAAGAACTCGCTGAGAGCGATGGTCTGGCCCGGCGTCATTCCGTTGACCCACGAGGTACCGCGGGTGTTGCGGTGCGCCGAGGGTACGCGAACCTGATACTCGCCCTGTGAATCGACGAACAAGAAAGGTTTTTCGCGGCTGATCGGGGTGGTCTGCAGCGTCGTGTAGGGCGGGTCGGGAAAGGACGCGTCGCTTGGTGCTCCCTCGACTCCGGCAAACACCTGATTCCACACGGCGTTGGACCAGCCGCCGATGCTGCTGTTGCGCGTGAACCATTGCTGTTGTGAGCCGTTGATGATGAACTGGGTCTTGCTGTCGGCCAGAAATCCACCACTGGCGAACTGCGGCCCGGCGGTGCAGTAGTCCATGAGTGACAGGTTGCCGCCCTCGACGCCCACGCGGCGCACGGATACGGCCTGCGACACGGCCCAGAAATTCGCCGAGGCTCGGCAGCCGTCCTGACCCGCACCGTTGACCTTGATGGTCAGATTCGACAGCGTGCGCCAGAAGTTGACGAGCGCGATGCAGTTGCTCGTGCCGTTGTCCCCGAGGCAGCGGTTGTATACCTCGACTTTGCCGTTGATCACCACGTCCGAGGGTGAGGCGCCGAGACCGGAGATCTCGGTGTAGTAGCCGACCTTGATCTGCAGCGGCTGAGCGTCGGTGCCGTACGTGCCGGGTTTGAAGTAGTAGGCGTAGCGCTCGGTGCCCATCTCGTTGTTGACCTGTTTGGCGTAGGTCGCGTCGAGAATCGATTGAATCTGGCTGACAGGCATGCTGGGATCGAAAACGGTGACATTTGGTCCCAGGTCGCGGACGCTGCCGGCACGCGCTGCCGTGGTGCTGAGCCTGGCATCCGGAGCGGAGACGTTCGTGGCTGCCTGCTGTCCGCAAGCACCCAGCAGGACCGTCAGTCCTGCCAGCAGGAACAGGGCCTGGCGCGAAACGCTGCGTCTCTCGTCACCACTTGTATGAACGGGCTGCTGTTTTCTGTACTGCCTGCCATTGCATCCCATTTTTTACTCCTCCTTGTTGAGCGTCGATAGCGTGTGTTTGAAGCGTTCAAGCAACAGGAAAGACATGCCTCCTTTCACGTCGTGGTGAGAGACTTTGATGTACCCGGCTTTATGTAAGCGTTTACATTTTTAGCGTTGTGAAGACACGAGAGGAGCGACAACAAAAAACGATCTGTGACAAGTACCCTCCCATCTAAAACCGTGAGAATGAGAAAAGCATGAGATGTATTTTGGCCCTTTCCTCCACTGCAGAGCCACGCTGCAGTGGAGGAAACTCAACGTTGGTCAGGGTCCGCTGCAAGTGGTCAGAGCCGTCATCAGGCATGGGAAGTCATGGCGTGGCAGGACTGGCTCAAGAACCTCGGGGTGTTTTGAAAGGCTGACCCGGATTCGGACGATCTGCCACCTGTGGAAGCGGCACGAATTGTGCACCAGAGATCCGGTCAATTCCGTTGGAGCGCGCCCACTCCAGAAAGACTCTGTAAGGAAAATGTGTGAAAGTCTTCATAAAATAAAGCTGCAGTGGGACTGTGCTGCACGAATCTATGACTGACCAGAGCCTTGACAACGCTGACTCCGCCCGGCCCAACCCAGGCGCCATGCAGCTTGACCTGTGGCTTCGTAGGGCCGAGGAGCTCCGAAACAGCGATGCCCACCAGGCGCTCGCACTGGGCGAACAGGCGCGCGAAGAGGCCACTCGTCTCGGTGACGTCAGCCGACTGGCCCGCAGCCTGCTCAACTGTGGACGCACCCGCTGGACGCTGGGCGATTACGGCACTGCCCGGCACAACTTGCATGAAGCACTGGCCATCACCGAAGAGCACCCTGACGCCGAAACCCAGATTCGCTGCCTCATGAACCTCGGGCTTGTCGACATGGACCAGGGCCATTACGTGCCCGCTTCTGCCCACTTTCTCAGGGCTTTACGACTGAGCCGTCAGGCCGCGCTGCCCATTCGCGAAGCGGGCTGCCTGAACAACCTTGGTGGCGTTCACGAGTATCTGGGTGATTATTCGCAGGCCACCGAGTACTACCTCCAGGCCTTACAGGTCTTTGAGCAGCACGATGACCCCCTGGACCGCATCATCGTTCGTGTCAACCTGGGAACCACGTGTCAGCAACTGCGACGCACAAGTCAGGCGCTGGAGTACTACCGCCAGGCCTGGCAACTGGCCTTGGCCAGCAATAACAAGCGCTACCAGGGCATGGCAGCACTCTACCAGGGGGAGTGCTACCGTGAACTGCAACAGCCTGAGCAGGCGCTCGATTCCCTTGAGCAGGCCCTGCAGTTGCTGCGTGACACCGGCTACCGCAAGGGGGAAGCGCAGGCGCTCAGCGCTCTCGGAGACTGGTACCTCAGTCAGGAAGCCAGCCGGGCTGCCTTCTCGCATTACACCCACGCACTTGAACTGGCGGGCACCCTTGAAGACCAGCAGCTCACGGTCAGTGTCTTGATTCGTTCGGCCAGCGCCCTGCTGCACGCTGGAGAGGCCGACTCTGCGCTCCACGCCCTGCGGCGCGCCCTGTCGCTGGCCGAGAAGCTCAGTTTGACGGCCGAGAGCAGTGAAGCGCACGAGCGCCTGTCGCGGTACTGGGAACTCAGAGAAGATTATTTTCAGGCACTCGCGCACTACAAAGCCTTTCATGCGTGTCAGCAGCAACTGTTCAACGACGCTCAGGACAAACGCACGCAAACCCTGCTGATTCAGCACGAAGTCGAGCAGATTCGCCAGAGTGCCGAAGAGCAGCGCTCGCTGGCCGAGCAGCTGCAGGAAGCCCATCAGGAACTCAACCGGGCCTTTGAGCACAACCAGCAGCTGCTGGAGCAGGCCAGTTTTCATGCGCACCACGATGTCCTGACGGGCCTGCCCAACCGATTGCATTTTGACCAGCTGCTGCAGCAGGCCATCGCGCAGGCAGCCCGGCAGAACGAAATGTTCGCCGTGATGCTGCTTGACCTCGACGGCTTTAAAGGGGTCAACGATTCGCTGGGCCACCAGGCAGGCGATGAGCTGATCGCTCAGGTGGCCCAACGCTTCCGGTCGTGCCTCCAGCGTGACGACGTCGTCGCGCGCTTCGGAGGAGACGAGTTCACGGCCATCGTGCATTGCCTGTCGTCACCGCACGACGCGCAGCGTATCGCCGAGCGTCTGCTTGCTGTTCTGCAAGCTCCCTTTTTCATTCACGGTGAACACGTGCTGGTCGGCGTGTCCATTGGCGTAAGCCTCTTCCCGCGTGACGGTCAGGACATCACAACCCTGACGGCGCGCGCGGACAGCGCCATGTACCAGATCAAACGCAGCCACAAGGGAGCCGTGCAAATCTACAGCGCAGATCAGGTCATACCAGAAAGCTGTACCCCACGCACGCCGTGAAGCTGCCGTATGAAACGAAGCGGACCCTCGACCGAGGGTCCGCTTCGTTTTGTGGCTTACTGACTGAACTCGAAGTCGGCGTACTCCTCCACAGGCGGGCAGGAGCAGAAGAAGTTACGGTCGCCGTACACGTTGTCCACCCGATTCACGGTCGGCCAGTACTTCGCACCTCTCGTGTGCCTTGTGGGGAACACGGCTTGCTCGCGCGAGTACGCCCGCTGCCATTCGGCGTCCACCAGGTCGTCCATGGTGTGTGGCGCGTGGCGCAGCGCCGTCTCCTCGGCCTTGATGAGGCCGTCCTCGACTTCGCGGATCTCCCGGCGAATCTGCACCATCGCCTCGATAAAGCGGTCGAGTTCTTCCTTGGGTTCGCTTTCGGTGGGTTCGATCATCAGGGTGCCGGGCACGGGGAAGCTCATGGTGGGCGCGTGGAAGCCGTAGTCCATGAGCCGCTTGGCGATGTCTTCCTCGGTGATGCCCGTCGCGGCCTTCAGGGGTCTCACATCGATGATGCACTCGTGCGCGACGCGGCCGTTCATGCCCTTGTACAGCACGCTGTAGTGCCCTTCCAGCTTCTTGGCGATGTAGTTCGCGTTCAAGACCGCGACCTGCGTGGCGATCTTCAGGCCCTCGCTGCCCAGCATCTTGATGTACAGGTACGAAATGGGCAGGATGGCGCCGCTGCCGTACGGGGCCGCACTGACGGCGCCCGTGGAGCTTTCGCTGACCGGGCGCACGGCGTGGTTGGGCAGGTACGGTGCGAGGTGTGCCTTCACGCCAATAGGGCCCATGCCGGGGCCGCCGCCGCCGTGCGGAATGGCAAAGGTCTTGTGGAGGTTCAGGTGGCTGACGTCGCTGCCGATCAGTCCGGGCTTGCTCAGGCCGACTTGTGCGTTCATGTTGGCGCCGTCCATGTAGACCTGCCCGCCATGCTGGTGAATCAGGTCGCAGACTTCCTTCACGTGCTCCTCGTACACCCCGTGCGTGGAGGGGTACGTGATCATCAGGGCGCCCAAGTTGGCGCTGTGCTGCTCGGCCTTTTCGCGCAGATCGGCGAGGTCGATGTTGCCGTTCTCGTCGGTTTTCGTCACCACGACCTGCATGCCCATCATGGCGGCGCTCGCGGGGTTGGTGCCGTGCGCGCTGGAGGGAATCAGGCAGACGTTACGGTGCCCTTCACCGCGCGCCTCATGGTACTTGCGGATCACCAGCAGGCCCGCGTACTCGCCCTGCGCGCCGCTGTTGGGCTGCATGCTCACGGCGTCGTAGCCGGTGATGTCAGCCAGCCAGGCTTCGAGCTCACCGATCATCTCGGCGTAACCTTCAGTCTGGTCCTGGGGAGCGAAGGGATGAATGTGCGCGAACTCCGGCCACGTCACGGGCGCCATCTCGCTGCTGGCGTTGAGTTTCATGGTGCACGACCCCAGCGGGATCATCCCGTGCACGAGACTGTAGTCCTTGTTTTCCAGCAGCTTCAGATAACGCAGCATGGCGCTTTCACTGTGATGGGTGTTGAACACCGGGTGCGTCAGGTAGCTGCTGGTGCGCGTCAGGGCGGCAGGAATGCCGCTCGGGGCAGTGTCGTTCAGGGCCGACACGTCCACGTGCTCACCCGTGATGACTTCCACAAGGTCCGAGACGTCTTGCAGGGTCGTCGTCTCGTCGAGCGAGACACTGACGGTATCGATTTCAAAGCGCAGATTGATGCCCTTGGAGAGCGCCCGCGTTCGCACGGCGCCCGTCGAGGAGGTCTGGAAGCTGAGGGTATCGAAAAACGCTTCCTGCGGCTGAATCCCGGCGTTCGTCAGCGCCCGGTGCAGGATGCCCGTGAGGCGCGAGACCCGCTCGCCGATGGTCCTCAGGCCCTCGGGGCCGTGATAAACGGCGTACGCGGCGGCCATGTTGGCCAGCAGCGCCTGCGCGGTGCAGATGTTGCTGGTCGCCTTCTCGCGGCGGATGTGCTGCTCGCGGGTTTGCATCGCCATGCGCAGGGCACGCCGTCCACGGCTGTCCTTGCTGACCCCGATCACGCGCCCCGGCATCGAGCGCTTGAATTCGTCCTTGCAGGCAAAAAAGGCCGCATGCGGACCGCCGAAGCCCATCGGCACCCCGAAGCGCTGCGAATTGCCGACCACGATGTCCGCGCCCAGTTCACCGGGAGGGGTCAGCACGGTCAGCGCGAGCAGGTCGGTCGCGACAATGGCGAGCGCTCCGGCGGCGTGCACCTTTTCGGTGAAGGGCGCAAGGTCGCGCACGTGCCCGTAGGTGCCGGGGTACTGCACCAGCGCCGCGAAGCACTCGGGCAATTCCCCTTCAGCGTCGCCCACCACGACCTCGTAGCCGAAGTACTCGGCGCGGGTGCGAATGACGTCAAGGGTCTGCGGATGCACGTCGGAGGCGACGAAAAAGGTGTTGCTCCTGCTCTTGCCCGACCGTTTGGCGAGGGTCATGGCCTCCGCGGCGGCGGTGGCCTCGTCGAGCAGGCTGGCGTTGGCGACTTCCATGCCGGTGAGGTCCATCACGACCTGCTGGAAGTTGAGCAGCATCTCCAGCCGACCCTGCGAAATTTCAGCCTGATAGGGAGTGTAGGCGGTGTACCAGCCGGGGTTTTCGAGCAGGTTGCGCAAAATCACGCCGGGCGTGAGGGTGCCGTAGTAGCCGGTGCCGATAAAGCTGCGGTAAAGCTTGTTCTTCTGCGCGGCGGTTTTCAGTTCGGCGAGCGCCTGCGCTTCGCTGACGCCCGGGCCGATTTTTAAGTCACCCTTGAAGCGGATGCTCTCGGGCAGGGTCGTTTCGACCAGTTCGTCGAGACTCTCCAGGCCCAGCTCGGCCAGCATCGACTGCTGTTCGCGCTCGGTCGGTCCGAGGTGACGCCCGGTGAAGGCATTAAAATCGAGAAGTTCGTTGAGGGGCTTCATGGAATGTCCTCCAGGGCTCTGAGCAGTCGGCCATCAGCAGTCAGCAGAACGGCTGATGGCCGACGACCGGGCACTGAATCCTTACTGTGCGATGGCTTCGTACTCGCTGGCGTCCAGGACCTGACCGACTTCCGAAACGGTCATGCGGAAAAGCCAGCCGCGCTCGTAGGGATTCTCGTTGACACGCTCGGGACTGCCGGCCAGCTCACTGTTCACTTCGGTGATGATGCCGCTTGCGGGCGCATAGATGTCGCTGGCCGTCTTGACGCTCTCGACCACCGCGACGGCTTCACCGGCACGTACCTCGCGGCCAACTTCGGGGAGCTCCACGTACACCACATCACCCAGCTGGTCCTGCGCGAAATCGGTGATGCCGACGGTGGCCACCGTGTTTCCAGAAGAGTCCGGGCCGTCAACTTTGATCCACTCGTGGCTTTTGAGGTATTTCAGGTCGCTGGGAATGTTCATCAAGCAGATTCTCCTACGGATGAGATGGGTCGGGCATGGAGCGTTTCAAGTCTAGAGGGTGGAAACGGGGTCTAAAGTGCGCGCGCCCCGGTTGTGCCAGGGTGCATTACTTCTGCAAAAACGGCAGGTCGGCGAGACGCGCCGGGTGATCTTTGCCGCGAATCTCGATGGCGAGGTCACCACCGGTGAGCCGGCTGGCGTCGATGAGGGCCATGGCGATGGGCTCCTTGAGGGTAGGGCTCATGCTGCCGCTTGTGACCCGCCCAATGACCTCGCCGCCGCTCTTGACGGCGTAGCCTTCACGAGCGATGACCTTATCGAGTTTCAGGCCGACCAGCTTCTGCTGCGGCGCTTCACCCAGAATGCGGTCGCGGCCGTGAAAGTCCTTGGTGTCTTTCACGACCCAGGTGTAGTGACTGCTGAGAGGGTGAATGTCGTCGCCAAATTCGTGACCGTACAGGGGAAAGCCGGCCTCGAGCCGCAGGGTGTCACGCGCGCCGAGACCGGCCGGCGTGAAGCCGATGGCCAGCAGCTTGTCCCATACGACCTCGGCCCTGTCGCTGTCCACAAAGATCTCGAAGCCGTCCTCGCCGGTGTAGCCCGTGCGGGCCAGCATCACCGGAAAGCCGAACAGCTTGGTGTGGAAGACGCTGTTTTTCTTTCTGGCGTTCAGGTCGGTATCGACGTGGGCCTGCAGCAGTTCGGCGGTCTTGGGGCCCTGCACGGCCAGCAGGCCCCAGGCGTCCGATTCGTCGTTGAGGGTCACGTCATGGTGCTGCGCGAGTTGCTGCAGGTGTGCGAAGTCCTTGTCGACATTGCTGGCGTTCACGACGATCAGGTACTCTTCTTCGTCCAGGCGGTAGATGTAGATGTCATCGACCAGGCCGCCGCGCTCGTTGGGCAGCAGGTTGTACTGCGCGCGCCCCACCTTGAGCTTGCTCACGTCGTTGGTGGTGGCGTATTGCAGAAAATCCAGCGCGCCCGGCCCGCTCACGCGGAATTCGCCCATGTGTGACACGTCGAAGACCCCGGCGCTTTCGCGCACGGCCTGATGCTCGCTCATCACACCCGCGTATTGAACCGGCATGTCCCAGCCGCCGAAGGGCACCATGCGCGCACCGGCGCGACCGTGCGCTTCGTGAAGCGGTGTTTTTTTCAGGTTTTCTTGACTCACGGGCCTCAGTCTAACAATTGTTAGGCAGGGGAGATGTACCCTCCCGCAGACTCATGGTCGCTCATCAAGCTTGCGCGGCCCGTCAGGAATGGAAGGCTAGACTGAGCGGGTGCGTGTCATGACCGGTGTTGTCGCTTCGGGATTTGTCGCCCTGCTGGCCTTTCTGGGCGGGCTCTTCGCCTGGGGCCGCGATCTGCCCAGCGTGTCGGACCTTGACGTGCTGGAATTCTCCGGGCAAAGCCGCGTCTTCGACCGGGACGGTCAGCTGGTCGGCACCCTCGCACCGTCGCTCTCCAACGGTGCGCGCGTGAACCGCACGTTGCTGAAGCTCGATCAGGTGAGCCCTTTTCTGCGCGACGCGGTGGTGACAAGCGAGGACCGGCGGTTTTTCAATCACCACGGCATCGATTTTCTGGGCATCGCGCGTGGTCTGTGGCGCGGTTTGCGGGGTGATCTGGAAGGCGGCTCCACCCTGACGCAGCAGCTGGTAAAAAACACCCTGCTGGCCGATCTGGAAGGTGCGCGCACGCCCGAACGCAAATTCAAGGAAGCGATTCTGGCGGTCCAGGTCGACCGCAACTTCAGCAAAGACGAGATTCTCGGCGCCTACCTGAACGTCATCTACTGGGGATCGGGTGGCCGGACCGACATCATCGGCGCGGCCACGGCCTCGCGTTCTTACCTGCAAAAAGACGCCCGTAACCTCAACCTGGCCGAGAGCGTTTATCTCGCCACGCTGATTCCCTCGCCGGGCCGGTATTTCAATTACCCGGGTTACCGTTCCCTGATGCGCAGCCTGCTCGAGCGCATGGTGGAGGACGGCCGTGTCAGTCGCGCTCAGGCCGACGCGGCCTGGCGTTTCCCGCTGCAACCGGCCGGCTGGCGGGTCCGGTACGACGCACAGGGCAACATCGTTTCGGCCACCCTGGTCGACAAGAGCGCCAAGAACCGCAACACACCCGTGCCCCCCGGCCGCGCGCACCTGCATTTCCTGCAGGCCGTCGAGCGGGAGCTGATTCGGCTGTATGGACGCAAAGCGGTGTACTCGGGCACGGGCCTCAAGGTCTACACCACCATGGACCTGCAGGCCCAGACGGCAGCCGAGCGGGCGTCGCGTGACGCCCGTCTGCCCGAGGGGGCTACGCTGGGCATGGCCTTCGTGGAGCCGGGCACCGGCGAGGTGCTGGCCCTGGTGGGGCAGAAGCTTGAGGGTTTCGTGGCGGGAGAGTGGAACAACGCGACGCAGGCCAGGCGGCAGGTGGGCAGCGCCATCAAGCCGCTGCTTTACACCCTGGCCCTCGAGAAAGGCGGTCAGCAGTACGATACGGTGCTCGACGCGCCCATCAGCGGTGATTATCAACCCAGGAATTACAGTGGCCGCTATCTCGGTACGCCCGTGACGCTGCGCTATGCCCTTAACCACAGTCTGAATCTGCCCACCGTACGGCTGGCCCAGGAGGTCGGCGTGCGCAACCTGGAACGCAAACTGAGCGATCTGGGACTGTCGGTGCCGACGGACGCCGGGTTGTCGCTGGCCATCGGCACCCTGGAAGCCAGCCCGCTGCAGCTCGCGAGCGCTTACGCCACCTTCGCGAACGGGGGCGAATGGCACGAACCGCGCGTGTTGCGCCGCGTCGTTGCGCCGGACGGCCGGGCGCTACCGCTGCCCACTTACGCTTCACGGCGGGTATGGGACGCGCAGACAGCCTTCCTGGGCCTCGACATGCTGCGCGGCGTGGTCAACGATTTGGGTCGTGGGCAGGGCGGCTTGGCCTGGCGGGCGCGCATTCCCGGCTGGGACGTGGGCGGCAAGACCGGTACCACCAACGACGTCAAGGACCTGTGGTTCGCGGGCGTGACGCCGGGTGTGGCGGGCGCAGTGTGGGTGGGCAGGCAGGAAGGGGGCGCGATGCCGGAGAACGCTTACAGCGGCGACATTGCCGCGCCGGTCTGGCAACAGGCCGTCGCCGGCGCCCTCGCGGGCCGCACGCCGCAGGCCTTCGGCGCGCCCGAGGGTGTGGCTTTTCAGTTCGTGCGGGGCGTGCGCATGGCTGTCAAAGAAGACAGCCCCGGTCTCAGCGCGGGTGTGCGGCGTTTCTTTGAGCGTTCACCCGCGCCCCGGCCGCAAAGGGAGCGCCCCCAGGAAGCTCCCGCGCCCACGCTCGAAGAGGCGCCACTGCCAGAAGCTGCGCCCACCGAGATCCCTCCTACCCCGGACGAACCCTCCGGGCTGCCGCAACCCGAGGATCTGCAACCCACCATGCCCGAGCCTTCGGCGCCCGAAGTTCCCACTCCCAGTGAGCCCATCCCGAGTGAACCGGTGCCGGCCGAACAGCCCCCGCTTCCCGGAGAGGACTTTCCGACGGACACCGTACCCGTACCCCAGGATTTGCAGCCGCTGCCCGAACCGGTGCCACCGGTGCCGGATACCTCGCTCGTGCCGGAAGGTCAGCAATACCTGCCCCCAGAGGAGCCGCAAAGCGTCGGGGCAGTCGACAATACCTACTAAAACGGTGGTCAGTGTCACGGCCCTCTGCTGACCAGAGATCCTGATCGAGTGGGGCAACCGAGCCGGCACCCACGCGGACGGAAGTGGCTTGATGGAACGCGTTTTCCTGTCAATGAAACAGACCGACGCTCTCAAGAATCATTGGCGTCGCATCACCGGGTTCCACTCGGCCGCCAAAAAGAGGCAGGTCGCTCAGCGCGAAATGAGGTCGATCACGTCGGGGGCACGCACGCGAAAGTCCAGACGCTGCCCGGGCGTGACGTAAGCCTGCGCGCCCTGACCTTTGGGTGTACCCGACAGGACCAACTTGGCGGACGCGTCCTGAGTGACGCGCAGGGGAACATTCCAGTGCGCGCCGGCTTCGAGTGTTTCGCGTGATTCGCATTGTTCACCGAGACAGACGCGCAAACCGTGGAGCGCTTCGCTGCTGGCGTTCACGACCCGCAGTGCTGGACGGGGCGCCAGCAGAAAAGCCAGCGCCAGCAGACACAGAAAGCCCAGCGTGCCCAGCCGGCGCCGACGCGGCGAGACACTCCGGCCGCGCATCAGGGCGTCAAGCAGGCCCGGGCGTTCCGCTGGTGTATCCGGCGTGGAAGAAGTGGGAGGAACCATCACCCCCTACTTTGTCACGCTTTGTCGCGCGCGGCTCGCGGGTACGGCAGGTCATCTCAGTAACTTTTGTCCACCACCGCGGCCGCCGTGTCATGAATGGCTTGTCGGGCGTCTGGCAGACGCAGCGTCAGTCCCAGAAAGAGCGCTTCGAGGACGAGCAGCTGCCCGATTTTGCTGGCAATCGCGCCTCCGTCCAGTGGATCTTCGGGGCTGGCCGTGTAGAGGGCGCAGTCAGCGTGGCGGGTGATGGGGCTTTTGGCGCGGTGGGTCAGTGCCACCGTGAACAGGCCGCGTTCCTGGGCGACCCGCAGCACCTGTACGGTGTCGACGGTACTGCCCGAGCGGCTGATGCCCAGCGCGACCGAACCTGGCGGAAGGGTGGCAGCGTACATGGTGGCCAGATGCGGATCGAGTGTGGCGTTCACGTTCAGTCCAAGGCGCAACAGCTTGTAGGCGAAGTCGAGGGCGGTCACGCCGCTGGCCCCCTGACCACAGATCAGCACCCGGGGGGCTGCCGCCAGCGCGTCCAGGGCAGCTTGCAGATCTGCCTCGCCCAGGACCTTGCGGGTTTCGCGGATCGCCGTGTCGGCGTGCTGCGCGGCACGTGCGATCAGTCCCCGCGAGGAGGCGCCCACCGCCTCGCTCGCGGCGGGAGCGGCAAGGTCGGCAGCCAGCGCCAGCTTGAAATCCTGAAAGCCCCGAAACCCCAGATCCCGCGTGAGGCGAATCACGGTGGCTTCACCGGCACTGCTCGCTTCGGCTACTTCGGTGACCGTCTGATACAGCACCTTCTGCGGGGAGGCCAGCACGTAGGACGCCGTACGCCGTTGCGCAGGCGTGAGCAACTCGAGCTGTGCCCGCAGTCGGCTGAGCGCTCCGGCCGGTCCGTAGGGTTCACGTGTCACGGCGCAGGGGAGACGCAGCGAAGCTGGCCCGATGGCGTCAAGTCTGTGGTGGCAAGTCGTTGTGGCACCTGAACTCCTTCCAGAATGTCCTGAAAAAATACTCCAGATTTGACAGGACTTTTGGAGTCACATTACGCTGGCGTTGAAAGTGGTGTCAACGCCACTTCGGAGAGTGGCATGATTGCACGCAACGCACATTGTCATCAGGAGCGGTGGCCGTGAAGATCGGCGGACAGATTTTGACGCCCAGGGGCCTGCTGTCCGGACAGGTGACCTTTGAGGGCGGCCGCATCCAGCATGTCGTGCCCGGCCCGGCGGTCGACCGTTTCGTTCTGCCGGGCTTCATCGATTCGCACGTGCACGGCGGTGGGGGAGGTGACACCATGGACGGCCCCGCAGGGGTAAGGACCCTGGCGCAGTTCCACGCGCAGCACGGCACCACGACCCTGCTCCCCACCACCATGACCGCCCCCTGGCCCGAGGTCATGAACGCTTTGCGGGGGGTTGCCGAAGTGCGCGCCTTTGGGGTTCCGGGCGGCGCGGACATCCCGGGTGCCCACCTCGAAGGACCCTTCATCAGCCCCCGAAGGTTGGGGGCTCAACCTCCCCACGCGCTGCTTCCCCAATCGCAGCGGATCGGTGACGTACTCGCCCTGGAAGTGGTACGGGTCGTGACGCTGGCGCCCGAACTGGAGGGCGCGCCCAAGGCCGCCGAGGCCTTCGCGGGTATGAACGTGCGCGTCAGTCTGGGGCACACGGCGGGCCGCTGCGAGGACGCCCAGCAGCTCATGCAGCGTGTGCGCGCCTTGGGCGGCGTGGTGGGCGGCACCCACCTCTTCAACGCCATGGGCGGTCTGGCTGGCCGCGAACCGGGTGTGGTGGGCGCGCTGCTCGCCTCGGCACACGCTTACGCCGAGCTGATCCTCGATTTGCACCATGTCCACGAAACCTCCTTTCGGGCGGCGCTCGCGGCGCTGGGCAACCGGTTGACGCTCGTGACCGACGCCATCCGCGCGGCCGGGCTGGGTGACGGCATCAGCGAGCTGGGTGGTCAGGAAGTGCAGGTGAGGAATGGCCGGGCGCAACTGAGCGACGGCACCCTGGCGGGCAGCGTCCTGACCCTGGACGTGGCCCTGCGCAACGCCCTGTCCCTGGGGTTGAGCCTGGAGGAGACTTCGGCGCTGCTGTCGGCCAATCCCGCCCGGTACCTGGGCCTGAGCGACCGGGGACGCATCGAAAGCGGCTGCCGCGCCGACCTGGTGGTGCTGGACACCGATTATGCCGTTCAGGAAGTATGGATCAAAGGCTCCCGGGTGGCTTGACCCGCCCGGAAAACGCACGAAAGGAAACATCAACCATGCCCACCACGAACCCCTTGATGCTGCAGGAAACCCGCGAGGCGCCCCAGGTCGTTGAGCGCCTGCTGCGCGAAAACGCCCCGCTCGTTCAGGACCTCATCCGTGAAGTGCGGTCCCGTGATCCCCTGCACGTCGTGACCGTGGCGCGTGGCAGCAGCGATCACGCCTGCACGGTGCTCAAGTACGCCATCGAGGCGTCCCTGGGGTTGAGCGTCGGCAGCGCGGCGCCCAGCGTACACACCCTCTACGGCCGCTCATTGCGCCTGGAACGCGCGCTGGTGCTGGCGGTGTCGCAGTCGGGGGCGTCACCCGACGTGGTGGAGAGCGTCACGCGCGCCCGCGCGTGCGGCGCCCTGACCGTCGCGTTTGTCAATCAGGAGGACTCCGATCTGGCGCGCGCTGCCGAGTTCGTGCTGCCGTTGCGTGCCGGCACCGAGCAGGCGGTCGCGGCCACCAAAAGCTACCTCGCCAGCCTCGCCGCCGGACTGCAACTCGTGGCTGCCCTGGCAGACGACCGAACGCTTTCGGGCGCGCTGGAGGTCTTGCCCGATACCCTCGCGGCGACGCTGCTGCTCGAAGACGTGGCAAGTGAGCGGGCCGAGCGCTACCGCTACGCCGAAACCATGGTGGTTCTCGGCCGGGGCGCGCACTTCGGGGTGGCGCTGGAGAGCGCACTCAAGCTCAAGGAAACCAGTGGTCTGATGGCCGAAGCCTACAGTGCCGCCGAGTTTCTGCACGGTCCCGTGCGGGTCGTCGAGGCCGGTTTTCCCATTCTGGCCTTGCAGGCGCGTGACGAAACCGCCGCTTCGACCGCCGACGCTTACCGTGCGCTGAGTGAAAAAGCCGTGGAACTGCTGCTGGTGGGTGCCGAAGCACCGCTTCCTGCGCCGCTGCGCCTGATCACGCCTGCCAGCGGGCACGGCTGGACGGACACGCTGCCGTCTGCGCTGAGCGTGTACCTGCTGGCCGGACACCTGGCCCTCGCGCGTGGACTTGACCCCGACGCACCGCCCAGCCTGCGCAAAGTCACCCTGACCCGCTGAGCACTGTCCTTGTCTTTCGAACATTCACGTCTTTCGAACATTCAGGCAGGAGGGGAAGAGAATGGGACGACTGCGCGATCTGGGGATAGGTGTGGGGCTGGGGGAAAGCGGACCGTGGAACGCCATCACCGATGTGGCGGGCGTGCGGGTCGGGCACACCACCCTGATCGAGGGAGAAGGAGCGCTGCGCGTCGGACACGGACCCGTGCACACCGGGGTGACGGTGCTGCATCCGCGTGCCGGCCTGGCGCGTGACGAGCCGCTGTTCGCCGGCTTTCACCGCCTGAACGGCAACGGGGAGATGACGGGCGTGCAGTGGATCGAGGAAGCCGGACTGCTCGCTTCCCCGATTGCCCTGACGAACACCCACTCGGTGGGCGTAGTGCGCGACGCGCTGATCGCCCTCGAACTGCGCGACCGCCGCGATGACGGCGTGTACTGGAGCATGCCGGTGGTCAGCGAAACCTACGACGGCCTGCTCAGCGACATCGGTGGCTTTCACGTCCGCGAGGAGCACGTCACGCGGGCCTACGACGAAGCCCGCAGCGGGCCGGTTGCCGAAGGAGCGGTCGGAGGCGGCACCGGCATGATCTGCCACGAATTCAAGGGTGGGATCGGCACGGCCTCACGCGTGCTGGCGCCCTCCCAGGGTGGTTTTACGGTCGGGGCTCTGGTGCAGGCCAACCACGGTCGCCGTGAGCGATTGTGCGTTGACGGCTACCCGGTCGGCCGTTTCCTGTCGCGCGCTGCCGTGCCCAGTCCGTTCGACCGGACCGGCAATGGCGCGCCCATCCCTCCGGGCACCGGAAGCGTCGTCGTGGTGCTGGCCACCGACGCGCCCCTCCTGCCCGGGCAGTGCACGCGGCTGGCACAGCGTGCTTCCATCGGGCTCGCGCGAACCGGAGGCGGCACCGAGGATTCGTCAGGCGACCTGTTCATCGCCTTTGCCACGGGCAACGCCGGCCTTCCACGTGCGGATTATTCACTGGCGGGACCGCTCACAAGCGAGGTCCGGATGCTCGGGAACCACCACCTGTCGGCGCTGTTTGTCGCGGCCGCCGACGCCGTCGAGGAAGCGATCATCAATGCGCTGCTTTCGGCCACCACGATTACGGGCGCGAACGGTGTGACCGCACACGGACTCAGGCTTGACCAACTCGAAAGCGCGCTCCGTCAAGCCGGGCATCCGCAGTTTCAGGCGTAGCAGTGCGGACGTCGCGCCGCTCAGTCGGCAGCGCCCGGCGCAGCAGGCGTGTGCTCTCGGTCCGCGAACAGACTGCCGAACACCTGAACGATACGAGGATCGAAGTGCCGCCCTGCCTGCTGTGCGATTTCCGCCATGGCCTCTGCGTGCGGCCAGGCCGCTTTGTACGGACGGATGCTGGTGAGGGCGTCATAGACGTCGCAGACCGCGAAGAGCCGGGCCAGCAGGGGAATGTGCTCGCCGCCCAGCCCGGCGGGATAGCCGCTGGCGTCCCAGCGCTCGTGATGATGGCGGATGACGTCCAGGGCACCATGAGGCAGACTGGGCATGTTGCGCGCCAGGGTGTAGCCGTGCTCGGCGTGTCCCTGCATGATCTGCCACTCGTGGTCGCCAAGCTTGCCGGGCTTGAGCAAAATGGCGTCCGGAAGCACCATCTTGCCGAGGTCGTGCAGGTAGGCGCCTTGCCGCAGAGCGTCCAGGGCCTCGTAGTCCAGCCCGAAGGCCTGCCCAAGCCTCATGGCAAGCGCCGCAACCCGGCGGGTGTGACCGTGGGTCTCGAAATCGCGCGCTTCGAGGGCGAGACCCAGCGACAGCAGCGCGCCCTCGCGGGTGGATTCCACTTCCTGCACGTGCTGTGCGCGCTCGTAGCTCACGCCGATCGAGCGCGCGGCCGTTTCAAGCAGGGCGCGCTCGTCGGCACTCCAGGGGCGCGCCTCACCACGCCTGTAGGCGGCCATGACCTCACGGTTGCCCTGCTTGAAGGGCAGCGGCAGGAGTGCCACACCGCGCACGCCCAGCTCGTGCAGTTCGGGGCGCTCGGTGCATTCCAGGTACATGTTGTGTCCCTGGGTGGCCTGCCAGGCCCGGCCGGCATTCTCGCCGAGGCCGCGTTTCATCTGGACCTGCACGGCCGGGGGAACATCACCATAAAAGGCACCGGGCGTGATCCAGTCACCGTCGACCTGCCAGAACACCAGATAACCGATGTCCACGGTCGCTGACAGCACCTGCAGCGCACGGGACGCCACGTCATGGGTGGTGCGCGCGTTTTCGAGAGCCAACGAAAGCTGGCTGAGTGCCTCGAACCGCGCGATGCTGGCTTGCAGCTCTGAAGCGCGCGCGACCAATGCTCCCAGGGCGTGGGTCCGCCCGAGCGCCTGTGATCCCAGGCCGGCGATGGCGCGTGCCAGACGCAGCTCCTGCATGCCAAGGCGCCGGGGGTGCCAGTCGCCGCATACCAGGGCGCCGAGCGGAACACCTTGGGCGCTGTGCAGCGGAACGGCCAGCACCACGTCATGCAGCACTCCGCCGGGCTTGTATACCCGGGGGTCGGTCCGGGCGTCGTTGGTGTACAGCACCTCGTTTTGCTCCAGAGCCGTCCACATCAGTCCCTGACCGCGGGGAACGCACAGCTCTCCTGCGGGCCGGACCACGTCCGGAATGACCGAAGCGCGCAGAACGTCGCTTGCCGGGTCAAAGCGGTAAAACAGCGCGTCACGCGTGTTCAGCAATTCGCGGGCCTGCAAGGTCAGGATGCGCTCGACTTCTTCGGGCGCGCTCGCCGAGTGCAGCGCCGAGCCGATCTCTGCCAGCCGTTCCAGTTCGCGCGCTCGCTCGCGCTCCTGGGTGCGCCGGTTACGGGCGGCCAGCAGGGCGGCCACGAGATGTCCGAATTCCTGCGCGACCTGCAAGTCCCTGGCGTCAAAACTGTCTTCCCGCTCAAAGCTGTCGAGGTTGAGGTGCGCGACCACCTCGCTGCCCAGCACCACGGGCAGGCACAGCGACGCGCGCAGCTGCCGGGCGCGTCCGGCTGTTTCGTAGGCTCGGGAGTTGTCTCTTTCACCGTCCCTGGCGTGAACGCCGAGCGAATGCCGAACGAGCGCCTCACCGCGCATCACGCGTGGCTGGCCTTCCTGCCAGCCTTTCAGGTCCTGGCCATACCACTCCAGCATGACCGCTTCGGGCTCCACGACGCTCAGCAGGGCGGGCATGAAGCCCCGCTGGGCGCGGAACAGGAACACGCTGCCTTCACGCACGGCAATCGACCCGGCCTGCGCGCCTTCCACCGAGGCAATTGCGGCGTCAAGCAGGGCCTGCCAGTCTGCGCTGCGCATCTCGTCATCACGTCCCAGCCAATTGAGCGCCGAGCGCACGGCCGGCCAGGTCAAAGTCAGTGCATCGCCCGTGGGTGACGTGCTGCCTGGATTGGGTGTCTCAGAGAACGGGTTCATGGGACGGTTTCGGAGTCACTTCGCCCCAGGCTAGGCGAGGTGTCCTGTCTAAATTCTTACAGCGCGCGGCACCAAGGTTCAGGCCAGGTGGATTTCGGTTTGCACTTCGCCCACCGGATATCCGGCAAAGTTATGCAAGGCTGCAGGGTACAGGTCTGCCAGCTCGGGCGAGAACGGCACGCCCAGCGCGTTCAATACTGCCAGGGTCGCGTGGGCGCGGGCGCGTTCCGATCCGTCCTCGATCTTGATGGCCACGCCCAGCGGTCCCTGTGGCGTGTCTCGCAGCGCCAGCCCGAAGTAGCCTTCGGCGCCCATCTTGCTGGCACAGCCGGGTACGCGCGGCATCAGCTCGGTGTCGAGGCGCCGCGTTCCCGCGATCAGCTCCGGATGTAGGGTCATGGCCGCAAACACGCGTTCCAGCGCAGCCTCATGCGGCCCCTCGGGAGCAGCGAGACGCGCGAAGAGCCGGGCACCGGCCTCCAGGGGCAGGGCGAGTGCGGGAACGCTGCACCCATCGCGTCCCACACGCACCTCGTCGACCGCGCCCAGCGCGGCGTGCAGGGCCGCAATCTCACGCTGCAGCGGGTGCTGCGCCGCCGTGTAGCTTGTGAGGTCAAGCCCGCGCAGGCGGCAGGTCAGCAGCATGCCGGCGTGCTTTCCCGAGCAGTTGTGGTGCAGTGTGCTCGGGGGCGTGCCCGTGCGCACGAGCTGCGCTTGCGCGTCCGGGTCAAAGGGAGCATGTGTGCCACACTGCAGCGCACTTTCGTCCAGCCCGGCGCGCCGCAGCAGCCGCTCGACCACGCTCAGGTGCCGCTGTGTGCCCGCGTGGCTCGCGCAGGCGATGGCCAGCTCGTCACTCGACAGGTCCGGGGCGGCCTCGGCCAGGGGAATGGCCTGAAAGGGCTTGCTGCTCGAACGTGGAAACATCACGAGTGCGGCGTCTCCGCACGACGCGACCAGCTGTCCTGCTGCGTTCACCACGGCCACGTGCACGCGGTGCACGCTTTCGGGGAGTTCTCCACGCGAAAAGATCACTTCACCCGGCGCCTTCACGCGGGACTTCCTTCCTGGGACCGGTCGTCAGGTCGGCGTTCCTGCTCGACCAGCAGACGCGGCTGACCTTCGCGCTCGATGCCGTCCTCTCGCTGACGGGCGAAGAGACGCAGTTCGTCCTCGTCGAGGGTCACCTGCAGTACACCGTCGCGCATTCCGAGTTCGCTTTCCTGGGCGCCGCGCAGCTCGACGCTCCAGTCGCCGCCGGGAAAGTGGATGCGTTCACGCAGCGTTTCGCCGCGCTGCAGTGCGGCGCTTTCCAGATCGTCGAGCCGCAGGCGCAGGGTGCGCCTGGTCCAGCGGATCTTCATGACAGAACTCCGGTGGGCCGCGACCGGAGTGGCCCGCTGCAGGATGACAAGGTCAGCATGCGCCCAGCATACCGGCCCACAAGGCCGGGCCCGGCTAAGCAAAATCGCTCAGTCGGGCGGAGCAGGGCGCATGGTCAAATGGGCCCATGCGCCTGCTCGTTCTCGGTGGTACCCAGTTTGTCGGCAAACACATCGTGCTCACGGCCCTGTCGCGCGGGCACGAGGTCAGCATCTTCACGCGCGGTCAGCAACCCGACGACCTGCCAGAGCAGGTGCAGCGCCTGCGTGGCGACCGGGACGGTGACCTCGGTGCGCTCGAAGGTGGGCAGTGGGACGCGGTCATCGACGTGTCAGGCTACGTGCCCCGCGTGGTGCGCCAGAGCGCGCAGGCGCTGAAAGAGGCCACCTCACGCTACCTGTTCATCTCGACAGTGTCCGTCTACGCGGGCACCGAACGGCAGGACGAGGACGCTCCCCTCGCGACCCTGGAGGACCCTGCGGTCGAAGAGGTGACCGGGAGCACGTACGGTGGCCTCAAGGTGCTGTGCGAAGAGGCCGTGCGCGAGGTGTACGGCGAGCGGGCGACGGTGGTGCGCCCTGGTCTGGTGGTGGGGCCCTTTGACCACACCGACCGCTTCACCTTCTGGATCCAGGGACTGGCGGGCGGCGAGGAGTTCGCGCTGTTCGGCAGCGAAGAGACGCCGTTTCAGGTGATCGACGCGCGCGACCTCGCGGCCTTTGTCGTGGGCCTGCTGGAGCGTGACCTGGCCGGAACCTTCAACGCGGTGGGCGAGCGCCTGAACTGGGGCGAGGTCGTGCGCGCCGTGCAGGGGGCGCAGTCCACGCCCGTCCGGGCGCGCTTTCTCGACGATGCGGCCCTGGAACAGAGCGGCCTGAACCTGCCGCTGGCGGGCGGCAGCTGGGGCATCGCCATGCGCGCCCCCGACGAGCGCGCGGTCACGGCGGGCCTGACGCGCCGCCCACTCACCGACACCGTGCGCGACACGCTGGCCTGGGTCCGCGAGAGCGGGCGTGATGTGAAGGACTTCGGCCTGACGCACGAGAAAAAAGCGGAGCTGCTCGGCCACTGAAGGCCGATTTCACTTACAGCAGGGCAGGCTGCTCGTCTTCCCGGTCAGGCCACCACTGCAGACGGGTGAGGTCACAGCGGCCGCTCTCGTCGAAGCTGACGCCCTCGGCTTCCAGCAGGGCCCGCTGGGTTTCCCCGAAGCCCACCTTGTAGGTGCTGATGGCGCCCTGGGCGTTGATCACGCGCTGCCAGGGCAGCTCGCTCTCGGCCAGGCCCTGCATGATGAACCCCACCTGACGGGCGTTTCCGGCGCTGCCCGCCAGCAGGGCCAGCTGGCCGTAGGTCATCACGCGCCCAACAGGAATGCGGGCCACCAGATCAAGCACGCGCGAGCGAAATTCTCCCATCGAAGTCGTCATGCGCTCACCTTAGCGGGCGTCGCGCCAGGGTGCCCAGAGCGCTTCATCAGCGGGCAGGGGATGCCCACTCACCTTGAGGGCCAGCAGAATCTGCCCACGGTGGTGTGCGTCGTGCACCAGCAGGTGTGTCAGGAACTGCGCGGTCGGGGCGTGCGGCAGATTTCCTACGCCCCGCGCTTCCTGCAGGGCCTGCCAGGTGGCGTTACGTGTGCGACCCAGCACCTCCCAGGTGCGCGAAAGGTCAGTCTCGGCCACGAATTCCTGCGCCTGCGTTTCGTACAGGTCGGGCACGTCACGTACAGCGTCCTGATCGAGCAGTGACGTCCAGCATTTCGTGACCTCGGCCATGTGCGCGAGGTGCTGCGCGACCAAAAAGCCGCCGCCGGGCGTGACGGCGGGCAGCATCTCCGGCGTCAGGTGAGCGAGCAGCCGGTCGTTCACCTCAGCGTTCGTGCGCCACACGAGGTTCAGGGTGCCGCTCGGTTTCTCGGGCTGTATCACTTCGGGCATGCCTCAGCTTAAGCGGGCTTCCCGTCATTCCCTGTCCGGTTGCGGGGCTCGGGTCCGCGTGGGCTATGCGGCGCTACTCGAAGATCAGCGGCGCGTGGTCCGGAACGTGTAGTTGTGCAAAACGCAGCAGGCCGGCCCGGTCGGGCGCCTCGAGGTGGTAGCGGAAATTCCACAGGTAATGCTGCACCACCCGCTGGGGCAGCCCGAGCTTCTGCGCGTGGCGCCCTGAGATCTCGCCGAGCCGCCCGAGGCCCGCACGGCGCGCGGCGCGCAGGGCCAGCAGCAATTCGCGCGGTGGCGGGCGGTCCTTGCGGTAAGCCCACACTGCAAAGACAAAGGGATGCCCGGTCAACTGGTACCAGCGCTGCGCGAGATCGGTCACGGTGACGCCGTCCTTGTGGTGCGGCAGGGCCAGCATGCTGAGGTCCTCGCCGATGGGCCCGGTCACGGCGTACCATTCGCGCAGCGCGCTGTCCCCGATGCGCAGCACCCCGTCGAATCCGGCGTTCAGGAGGGCCGTAGCTTCTCCTTCGGCACGCACGAGCTGCGCGCCCAGGCCGCTTTCGCGCAGCAGCACTTCCAGCAGCCCCACGCTGGTGGCGCTTTGCGAGGTCAACGCAATCCGCCCCCCCTGCAACTCTTCCCAGGGCCGGCGGTGAAAAAGGTTCACGCTGTACACCGCGCCCAGTACGCTGACGCTGAAGTCCGGCAGGGCCGAGAACTGGTCGGCGTGACGGATGAATTCCAGCACGCTGATGTTGGCGAGGTCCACCTGGCCCGCCAGCAGCGCGGCGTTCATCTCACTCGGTACCCCCTGCGAGAGCGTCACACCCGCCGGCAAGGCCAGATTCTCGGTCAGCGGCGCGACGTTGGTGTACTCGATCAAGCCCAGACGGTAGGGCGTCAGCCGGGTCTGGCCGGCCACGGCCAATTCGGTTGTCACGCGCTCCGTCGCCGGCACTCAGTCGGCGGCCTGCGCGGCACCGTAGACGGCCAGTTCGTTGTAAAAGGCGTCGCGCAGCACGGGCACGCGGCGGGCGCGCTGAATCATCTCGATCATGCGCTGTTTGCTGAGCCCCAGCGGACTCTGGGCGCCCGCCGCGTGCGCGATGTGCTCCTCGATGATGGTGCCGTCGATGTCGCTGACACCCCAGTCGAGGCTCACCTGGGTCAGTTCGCTGCCGATCATCACCCAGTAGCCCTTGACGTGCGGGAAGTTGTCGAGGTAGATGCGCGCGACCGCGAGGTTGCGCAGATCGTCGAGGCCGGTGGTGAACTCGGTCTTGCCGAGGTTGAAGGCCAACGCGTTGGCGTCGGGCTGAAAGGCCAGCGGAATGAACGAGTGAAAGCCCTCCGTGTCGTCCTGCACCTCACGCAGGCGGTGCATGTGGTCGAGGCGCTCCTCAAGGGTCTCGATGTGCCCGTAGAGCATGGTGGCGTTGGTGCGGATACCCAGCGCGTGCGCTTCACGGTGAATCTGCAGCCACTTGTCGGCCTTGACCTTGTTCCTTGCGACTTCCCGGCGCACCCGGTCGGCAAAGATTTCCGCGCCCCCGCCGGGCAGGGCGGCCAGGCCGGCGTCCTTGAGCTCACGCAAAATTTCCAGGGTGGGTTTTTTGGCAATCTTGCTGAAGTGCTCGATCTCGGCCGCCGTGAAGGCCTTGACCTGCAGCTCGGGAAAGCTGGCCTTCAGGGCGCGCACCATTTCCGGGTAGTAGCTCCAGGGCCGGTTGGGGTGGTGGCCGCTGGACATGTGCAGTTCCGTGATGCCGCTTTCCCACTTCTCGCGCACTTTGGCGACGACCGTGTCGACGTCGTAGTCCCAGGCGCGCTCCTCGCCTTTGCGCGCCGCAAAGGCGCAGAAGGTGCAGCCGACGTAGCAGATGTTGGTGAACTCCAGCCGCATGGAGTGCACGAAGTAGGTCTTGGAACCGTGCAGGCGCTCACGTATCAGGTTCGCCAGGCGCATCAGGGCGTTCAGGTCGCGCGTGCGGTAGAGCTGCAGGCCTTCCTCGAAGCTGAGGCGCTCGCCCGCCTCGACCTTCTCGGCGATGGGGAGGAGGTGAGGGTCGCGAATCCACTTCATGTTTTCAGTCTAGCGCCGGGCGGCGGGGACAAAAGGAACACCTGACGTCCAGACCGGTTTGGGCCACAGGCAAGCTGTCCGGGCAGCAGCGTCAGGCTACCAATTCTTCACTTCACCCGCCACCGACGGCCAGTGTCCGCACGCGCACGCTGGGAGCGCCCGCACCGCTCGGGAAGAACTTCAGGTCATTCGCGACGGCCTCAACTTCCTGGAGCAGTTCCAGGAAGTTGCCGGCGACCGTGAAAACGTCGAGCGGGTAAGCCACCCGTCCTTCTTCTACCCAGAAGCCCTCGGCCTGCAGGCTGAACTCGCCGGTGATGGGGTTGGCGCCTGCGTGTACACCTTGCACCGCCGTAAGGAGCAGGCCGCTGCCCAGCGCGCGCAGCAGATCTTCTCGCGAGTCCTGGCCGGGCTCCAGAAAGAAATTGGTAGGGGAGACCTCGACCGTGCCCCGGTAACCCGCGCGCGAGGCGTGTCCGGTGCTGTCCACGCCCGCGTGCGCCGCCGTTTCGCTGTTGTGCAGAAAGGCGCCGAGTTTGCCACCTTCGATCAGGGTCAGGGGCGCGCTGGGGCAGCCTTCGGCGTCGAACGGGCGTGATGCCATGCCGCGGGCCAGCGTGGCGTCGTCGCGCAACGTCACGAGCGGGGTGGCAACCTGCTGCCCGAGTTTGCCGGCCAGTGGGCTCTTGCCTTCCTGCACCATCTTTCCGCTGAAGATTCCGGCGTACACCCTGAACAAGGTGGCCATGCACTCCCGGTCGATCACCGCGCCGAAATGGCCGCTCGGTGCCCTTTTCGCTCCCAGCAGCGCCAGGCTTTTGCGGGTGGCTTCCAGGGCGGTGCGGGTGGGATCGAGTTCCTCGAACTCGCGCGTGAAGTGAAACTCGGACTTGCTTTTGTGCTGTCCGTCCTCGCTGACCAGGGGAGAAACGTACTGGTAAATGCCCAGCGAGGTGTAGCGCCGCTCCAGCCCGGCAGTGTTCGCCACAGCCACCTCGTCTTCGCTGTCGGCGTAGGCGTTGTAGGGAACGCTCTTGACGCGTCCGTCGGCACTGCGGGCGGCCTGCTCGAGCGCGAGGGCTGCCTGCACCTTGCGCTCCACCGTCACGCCGGACAGACCTTCGCCGTGCAGATCGAGTTCGGGCGCTTTTCCCCAGGCAATCAGGCGGGCGTGGGCCTGAGGCCCTACCAGCGCGGCGTTTTCCAGGGCGCTGTCCAGTGCCCGGTCCAGCGCCGGGCGGCTGAAGTTCTCGGTGAACGCGTATCCCCAGGCGCCGCCCGCCAGGGCGCGCAGACCGAGGCCCTGACGCTGGGCCAGCTTGAACTCGCTGACCTGCCCATCGAAGGCCTTGACGCTGGTGCTGCTTCCTCGCTGCGCGAAGACTTCGAGCTGCACGCCTTGTTCGCGTGCCCGGTTCATCAGGTAGGTGCGGGCTTCGTCAAAGGTCATGGGTTTCACGAGCGGCCTCCCACGGTGATTTCGGAAATCAGGATGTGCGGCTGGCCGACGTCGGTGGGAATGCTGCCCGAGACGCTGCCGCACATGCCCTGCCCACAGGCCAGGTCACCGGCGACCCCCACGATGTTCATCAGGTCACGCGCGCCGTTGCCGACCAACGCGGCGCCCCGGACGCTTTCGCAGAGTTCGCCGTCCCGGATGAGGTAGCCCTCGTTGACGGTGAAGTTGTAATCACCCGTACCCGGCGCGACGCTGCCGCCGCCCATGGTGCGCGCATACAGGCCGAATTTCACGTCTTTCACCAGTTGCTCCGGCGTCTGGTCTCCTGGCGTGATGAAGGTGTTGCGCATGCGTGAGGCCGGCGCGAAGGTGTAATCCTGGCGACGGCCCGAACCGGTGCGGCGGTACCCGGTCTTGAGTTCACCGACGCGGTCCACCATGTAGGACTTCAGGATGCCGTTCTCGATCAGCACCGTGCGTTCGCTGGGCGTGGCTTCGTCGTCGACATTGATCGACCCCCAGGCGCCGGGAATGGTGCCGTCGTCGACCGCGCTGAGGCACGCTCCGGCAATGCGCTCGCCGATCTTGCCGGCGAAAACGCTGGCATTCTTCTCGACGGCCGTGGTTTCCAGAATGTGCCCGCAGGCTTCGTGGAAGATCACGCCGCCAAAAGCGTTGCCGATCACCACGGGCATCTTGCCGGCCGGAGCATACCCGGCGTGCAGCATGGCGTTGGCGATGCGGGCCGCCTCGGCTCCCGTGCGTTCGGGCAGGTCGTCGTCGAAGAACTCCAGGCCCCGTGCGGCCCCTGGCCCGTGATGGCCGGTAGCGCGCTGGGTACCGTCCTGCGCGATGGCGCTGACCACCAGGCGGCTGCGCACCCGTTCGTCCTCGCTCCAGTCGCCGTCGCTGTTGGCGACCAGGATGCGCTGCGCCACGTCGAGAAAACGCACGTCGACGGTCCTGACGAAACCGGTGCGGGCCGCGCCGTGCGCGCGGCGCATCAAGTCGAGTTTCTGCCCTTTGCCCGTGCGTTCCGGATGGTCGCGCACGTCCCACAGGCGCCGCGCGTTCACCTGACGAAAATCCAGTCCTCCGCACCCTTCGCGTTCCACCTCGCCGTGGGCACCTTGCGACTTGGCCATGGTGCGCGCCACTTCGAGCAGGCCTTCACGGCTGCAGTCGTTGGTGTAGGCGTATACGACCTTGGTGCCGTACAGCAGGCGCAAACCCGCGCCGTACAGGTTTCCGCCTCCGGCGTCCTTGAGCGTGCCGTCCAGCAGGTGAAGTGAGGTGGTGAGCGTGTCCTCCATGAACAGCTCCGCCCAGTCGGCGCCGCCTGTGCGCGCCACGCCGAGCACTTCCGCTACGAGCTCCCGATCCAGCATTTACCCTCCAGGGCCCCCTTGTGGTGCGGCCCGCTTGTTGATTGGGCCTCAGCCTAGCGTGCCGGGCACGGTCGAACGGATTTTTGCTGGAGTAGGCCAGATGACTTAACGCCACCGCAACTTGCGGTGGCGTGAACGAACGTTGCGCAGGAGGGAACGACGGGAACGGTCAGCGGCTGTACATCTCGACCAGGGCGCGCAGGTCACCCTCACTGAGGTCGAGCTGCAGGCCCATCAGTTCGCTGCGCCCCAGGGCACGGGCACCCGGCTTGGCCACAATGACGTCTTTTCCGTCGCGGCTGAAGGCTTTTTTGGGGTAGTGCATCACCGATTCGTAGTCGTAGGGCGTGTAGCTGCCATAGTTGCTCTGGCACATCTTGCCAAACGCATTCAGGCGGTCGGGGAACACGCTGTCCGTTTTGATGGTGATGGCTTCATCCCGGTCGCAGCGCTGGTGTTCGTGCAGCAGGCCGGCGACGTGTCCCATTTCGTGCAGGTACAGTCCGAGTGGGCGGGGAAAGTCCGGATTGGCGTTGATCTTCAGGTACTGGGTGCCGACCGTGTTGCCGAAACCTACGAATTCCGATTCGCCTCCGTAGGCGCTGCTGCCCTTGCCTCCCACATTGGTAAAGGCCACCTCGACCCGTTCGGGGTGGCGGGGGTTGAACACCCAGCGCGGAAAGCGGCCCGAGGGTTTGTACTGGTCGCGGTACTCCTTGAGCGAGGCGTTCCAGTGCCCGGCAGCTTCCTCGAACTCGGCGCGCAGATCGGCGGGTGTTCCCGGTGCGTAGCCGTACGGAATGGTCGCGGCAGACCAGCGGGAATCGTAAGAGGACGAAGACCAGCACCACAAGAACCAGAAATTGCACTTGTTGTACGGCGTGACCCCCACACCTTGCGTGGCGACGCGTCCGTCATGCTGTCCGGCAACCCGGACATGATCCTGATAAGCCTTGAGGTGCTGGGGAAGCAGGCTGATCGGCCCGGCGCCCGCGTCGTCGGTGAAGAACACGGTGCCTGCGCGATTTTCCCATTCGATTTCGGTGCCGTCCTGAAAGGTGGCCCGTCCGGCGGCAGCCTTCAGAACGACAGCAATCTGATCCGGTGAAAGTTCCCCCTGAGCGCTCAGGTGCGTTTCGCCATCATTGAGGATGATGGCGACGCCACTCGTGAGCTTGGTTGGCGCCGCACCGCATCCGGCGATGGTCAGCGCCAGCATGAGCAGCGCCAGGGAGAACTTCACCTTCTTGGGCATAAGCTCATTTTACTAATTGCAAAAAATAAAGGTGATGTGAAGATTTTTTGCCGCTTTATTGTTTCATGTGAGCTCTAGATTCAGGTCGAAATCGGTGCGCGCTGGTTTTGCTGGCAGCTGGCAGGCACTCGGCTATAAGGCACTTCCGGTCAGGCGGGCGTGGCTGCCGAAGGATTTCGTGTAGCCTGGCGCAGCGTTACTGTCCGGGTTTGCGGTGTTCCAGGCGCAGTCCCTGGGCGGTGCGGTTGGCGAAGCCTTTCCAGTAGGTGTGGTCGGCTTTCGGCTGACCGTTCTGCTCCACGGAATACACGCCGTCTCGGGCGTTTTCCACCAGGTTCAGGTAGGCCTGCATTCCCGTGTCGCGTTTGAGGAGCTGCCCGAAGAAGGCGGTCGTGAAGTGCTGTGCGATGTTGTTCATGCGTGCCGTGTCCCAGACTGCGTCCGCGTAATGGTTGAAGGGCGCGTTCGGTGCCCAGGCTTCCTGTGGCGCGGGAATGGGTGCGGCGGCGTTGTGGTTGGCGTTCTCGAAGGTCAGGAGATAGCGCTCCGCGTTGCTTGCCCCTTCGAAGATGTTGCGCACGCCCGGCTGATACCCGGAGACATCATCAGCGCTGCCGGCCATGAACAGTACGGGCGTTCTGATTCCCCTGAGGGTTTCGGCAGTCCAGAACCCACGATTCCAGCCCCACGGCGCGATTGCCACGGCCGCCTTGATCCGTGTGTCCATGCTGGCAATGTAGGCGGCATTTCCAGCTTGACGTTGCGCCAGCAGGTTATTGGGGGGTGCCAGCGGCGACTGCATGACCTCGGCGCTGAAGCCGCCCCCGATGGTATTGACGACCCCGTAACCGCCCATCGAGTAGCCGATCAGCCCGACGTTGTTGGCGTCATAAAGGCCCTTTTGGAACCCACTTGCCTGGCCCAGGCGGCCAAGTTCATTCAGGACGAACAGCTGGTCGAGCGGCCGGTTGAGGAGGGTGCTGCCAAAGGCAGCCTGGTCACTGTAGGTGCTGTCGGTATGGTCGATCGAGGCCGTAACGTAGCCTTTGCTGGCCAGATTTTCCGCGAGGTGGCTGAGCAGAAAGCGGTTGCCCGGATAGCCGTGCGAAATGATGACCAGCGGATAGGGCGCGCTGCTTCGATCAGGGGCCGCGTTGCGCACCGCGCGCCCGATCAGCGTGGTCGGGGTTTTCCCGTCGCGTGTGACGGTCTGGTACTCTCCCTGGGGTTTCTGGTCGGCGGACAGGGTTGCCGGGTACCACACCTCCACGGTGAGCGGTCGGTCGTACATTTTGTTGGGCTCACCGGCCTTGGTGTTCACGACATCAACCTGATTGGCGTTGACCAGCCTGAGGGTCTGCACGCCCACGGCGTGCTTGCCGTAGGCGGCCAACTCCGGGGCGTCGGGGCGAACGGCGTCAATGCGGTTCGTCTGCGCAGAAGCGGAAAGAAAGACCGAAGCCATCGTCAAGGCGGCCGTCAAGGCGTATCTCATCTGAACCCTCCGAAGTCGATGCGGAAATGAACCTGCAGCGTGCGCAGGTTCGGCTATAACAACGTATTTCAACTTTCCGCCTGATCATGGCATCCGCCGGTATAGGCGTCAAGCCGATCGCCGTTGTGCCCCGTGCTGCCAGCATTCACCGCCTTTGCCTAGTGGCGTGGTGACAATCAGGCAATGCCTGCTGAGCCCGGATCACAAGCTTTCGCGGTGTTTGTCGATCAGCTCGTCGAGGGCTTCGCGCAGCAGGCTGGCCTCAGTTCGGCCGAGCGCGGTCGAAAGCTTGGCCAGGCGCTCCAGGCTGGCCTTCGGGTAGTAATTGCTTTTGAGTACCATCTTGCTTTCGACGTAGATGGCAATGCGCCCACGTCCTTCGCGCTTGGCACGCAGCAACGCCTCGTCGGCGGCGCGCAGCAGCTCCGCGGGCGTCTGTGCGTGGGCAGGACGCTGTGCAAGCCCGACCGAAAGTCCCAGGCCCAGCGAGCGCGGCACGTCCAGGCTGCCGATCGAGTCGCGGAAATGTCCGGTGACCTCGTTGAGCAAAATCAGCGCGGTCTCGGTTGAGGTGTCGGGCAGTGCCAGCGCGTACTCGTCACCTCCGATCCGGGCGACCAGGCTGTCACCTGGCAGCGAACCGGTCAGCACGCGCTCGACGAACCGCAGGACCTTGTCTCCAACGTCGTGCCCCAGCTGGTCGTTGACACTCTGGAAATTGTCGAGGTCCATCAGCCCGACGGTCAGTGGCTGTTGCCGATTGAGTTGTTCGAGGGCTTCGTCAAAACTGGCGCGGTTGAGCAAGGGCAAACTCTTCATGAATTCCTCCTATGAGGATCGTATGATGATTTACATATATATGTCAATGATAATATCGGCATAGCTGTGTGCGATCCGAACTCGGCTCCTGGCGCTGCTGGCCGGCGTGCCTGTAGGGTGAGCTTCCTCAAGTCGGGCGTGCCGCCGTTGCCCGGTGGCGGATTGGCGCTATTGTGGCGAAGGCAGTACCGATGCTGATCGGGAAGGTCTGAAAACTGCCGCAATGTGCAGTCGGGTGCGGATGGCCGTTGAAGCGGGCCGTACCTGGGGGTGCTCGTCGGCGTTTGCAGGAATGTGAGTGTTGAGCGCTCATATCTTGTATTTGACCAATTGACATTTGCCTGAGTGAGTGGTTAACATTTCGCTTGGAGTCGGTGAGCGCAAAGCGCCGGTTCGCAAGGGCGGCACATCGGCGTTTGCCCGCGCGGGCCGGGAAGGCCGCAAGCTGGACACTCAAGCTTTTTTTGGAGGAGAACACAATGCTGAAACCGTTAGGCGATCGCGTGCTGGTTGAAATTCTGGAGGAATCCGAGCAAAAGACCGCGGGTGGGCTGTATGTGCCCGACACGGCCAAAGAGAAGTCGCAGCGCGGCAAGGTCGTCGCCGTCGGCTCGGGCCGTGTGCTTGACAACGGCCAGCGCGTCGCCGTCGAAGTCAATGAAGGCGACACGGTCTACTTTGCACAGTACGGCGGCACCGAAGTGTCGCTCGGCGGCAAGCAGTACAAGATCTTCGCCGAGCGCGACATTCTCGCCGTCGAAAACGCTTCCTGAGCGCGCTTTGCGCCCACGTGAAGCTGCCTTACCGCGCAACACTTTCCTGAGATCAACCAAGGAGACTTACCAACATGGCGAAACAACTGGTTTTTGAAGAGAACGCCCGCCGGGCCCTTGAACGTGGCGTGAACGCTGTCGCAAACGCTGTCAAGGTTACCCTCGGCCCCCGTGGTCGCAACGTCGTGATCGAGAAGAAGTTCGGCAGCCCCACCATCACCAAGGACGGCGTCACCGTCGCCAAGGAAGTGGAACTCGAGGACAAGCTCGAGAACATCGGTGCGCAGCTCCTCAAGGAAATCGCCAGCAAGACCAACGACATCACCGGTGACGGTACCACCACCGCCACGGTGCTCGGTCAGGCCATCGTCAAGGAAGGTCTGCGCAACGTCGCGGCCGGCGCCAACCCGCTCGCGCTCAAGCGCGGCATCGACAAGGCTGTTGCCGTGGCCGTCGAGGAAATCCGCAAGCTCGCCGTGCCCGTCGAGGACAGCGACGCCATCCGCAAGGTCGCGGGCATCAGCGCCAACGACGACACTGTCGGTCAGGAAATCGCCAACGCGATGGACAAGGTCGGCAAGGAAGGCGTCATCACCATCGAAGAGTCGCGCGGTTTTGACACCGAAGTGGACGTCGTGGAAGGCATGCAGTTCGACAAGGGCTACATCAATCCCTACTTCGTGACCAACACCGACAAGATGGAAGCCCAGCTCGAAGAGCCCTACATCCTGATCTACGAAAAGAAGGTCGGCGCCCTCAAGGACCTGCTGCCCGTGCTGGAGAAGGTCGCCCAGACTGGCCGTCCCCTCTTGATCATCGCCGAGGACGTCGAAGGCGAAGCGCTCGCGACCCTGGTCGTCAACAAGCTGCGCGGCACCCTCAACATCGCCGCCGTCAAGGCCCCCGGCTTCGGTGACCGCCGCAAGGAAATGCTGCGCGACATCGCCGCCGTCACCGGTGGTCAGGTCATCACCGAAGACCTCGGCTACAAGCTCGAGAACACCACCATGGAAATGCTGGGCCGCGCCAAGCGCATCCGCATCACCAAGGACGAGACCACCATCATCGACGGCTACGGCAGCCAGGAAGAAATCGACGCCCGCGTCGGCGCGATCAAGTCCGAACTCGAAGGCACCGACAGCGACTACGCCAAGGAGAAGCTCCAGGAGCGTCTGGCCAAGCTCGCCGGAGGCGTCGCCGTGATCCGCGTGGGCGCCGCGACCGAAACCGAACTCAAGGAGAAAAAGCACCGCTACGAGGACGCCCTTTCGACGGCCCGCTCGGCCGTTGAGGAAGGCATCGTCGCGGGCGGCGGCACCACGCTGCTGCGCCTGATTCCCCCGCTGCGCACCCTGGCCGACAGCATGGAAGGCGACGAAGCGACCGGTGCGCGCATCCTGATCCGCGCCCTCGAAGAGCCCGCCCGGCAGATTGCCGCCAACGCCGGCTTCGAAGGCAGCGTGGCCGTGAACGCCATCGTGAACCACGCATCACCCCGTTACGGCTACAACGCCGCCAACGGCCAGTTCGTGGACGACATGATCGCCGAAGGCATCGTGGACCCCGCCAAGGTGACCCGTACCGCGCTGCAGAACGCGGCCAGCATCGGCGGCCTGATTCTCACCACCGAAGCCATCGTCAGTGACCGCCCCGAGAAAGCAGCTGCCGCTCCCGCGGGCGGCGGCATGGGTGGCGGCGACATGGGCGGAATGGACTTCTAAACCTCACATCAAAGAAAGAACGGCGGATCATCCGCCGTTCTTTCTTTGTCTGGACGGTGGACGGCTGCTGTCCGTCTGCGTGTTTCGGGGCACTTGTGAAGACCACGGCTCATGTCGGCAAGCACGCTCGTGCGCCTGATTTCGTGCCCAGCGGGCTTTGTGTATTAAGCTGCAGGCGTGGAGTCGCCATTGAGGCTGATTTCTGTTTTGCCTGCCTCGGCCTACACGCAGGTGGTCGGAAACCCGGACTCACCCCAGGAGGTCAACGCATGAACTCAGCGCTTGATGCCCACCAGTACCCGATAGGAAAAATCGTGCTGCCTGAGCGCCGGGACGCTCAGGCAGTGCGTGAATATGCGGAAGGCCTGGGTGTGGGCGTGGCCCAGGTGCGTACTGCCGTTACGGGCCTGACCGAACCGCAACTGGCAAGCACGTATCGCCCGGACAGCTTCACCGTGCGTCAGTTGGTGCACCACATCGCCGATGCCCACGAGCAGGGACTGATGCGCTTCCGCTGGGGCCTGACAGACGATCATCCTGTGATCGTGCCAATGAATCAGGTGACCTGGGCGTCGCTCGCTGACTACGCCTTGCCGCCGGACGTGTCCCTGCGTTTGCTGGAAGCAGTCAACGAGCGCTGGATGGCCTTGCTGGTCGGTCTGGACACCAACGCGCTGTCAAGAACCCTACGGCATCCCCAGGAAGGCGAGCAGGATTTGTGGCGTCTGCTGGCCAAGCACGAATGGCACATCCGTCATCACCTCGCGCACATCCGGCTGGCCTTGTCGGCTGCCCGGGACATCGGAACGTTCAGCGCAGATGGGCAGGAAGCGGGCACAGGCTGAGACCGGCCTCGATGAGGGGCTGCATGCTTTTGCCGGGCAGGTAGAAGTTGTCCCGCTCCACCCAGATTTTGCGGATAGGTACGTACACCTTATGCCGCTGGGCTGCCGCGTTTACCGCGTAAGTGGTGCCGCCCGCCGTAAAGGTCACTTCCCCGCCATCCGAGCAGCGCAACTCGCCTGAGTTGACGGTCAAGGGCCAGGCCATCCCGAAGTGTTGCTGCCGAACCAGTCGGGCACTGCCACCCGAACCCGGCACCACGGGCGCCGCCTGGATGCCCGGCGCCCGCCTGAGGGGCAAGCTCACCATCAGGCCGACCACCAGCAAGGTGGTCAGCGTGATTGCCGCGACCCGCTGCGCGGTGCGGAGGTCTTGTGGATTGTGCGCAGGACGCTCTTTCATAGATGGTTCCCAAAGGATGGTCGAACGCGGATCGGAATTCCGGGGCAGACCAACGGCTGGTTTGGGCAAACGCGGGGTGTTTCGAGCGCTCATTCTACACAGTCGGTATGAAGTGCCAGCTTCGCCTGATGAAGATGACCGGGGAAACCGGTGTCGGCGTGGTGATGTCTCTTGCCGCAGACAGCATAAAAGTCATCTTCGGTGGCAGACACGACGGGTGCCTGCCAGCCTCCGTGTTTTGGTTGACAAGAGCGGTGCCCAGGGCTTTGAGGCGCCGTTTACAACGACAGTGAACCGACTGAAGAGCACACGGCGGGGCATGGGGCATACAGCGCGTTCTTGGCAAAAGGTCTGCAAGAAAGCACGAAAGCACAGTCGGGACTACTGGCTGGCAGTGCCAGGTCGTGAAACCGAGAGGTCGCTTCCGGCAGGTTCTTTGGTTACGGTTGCTTCGGTCGGCAAAGCGGGCGGCAGGATCAGTGCGCTGAGGCCCAAACCGCCCAGCGCGCTCATCACGCTGACACCCAGCCACAATTCCAGGCTCATGGAAAGCAGGCCCAGGACGCTGGCCCCCGCGTAAAAAGGCGCCCACACCAGCAGTGGGAGCGCCAGTGCCCCTCCACGGAACGCCCACGGCCGCGAGGGAGAAGGACGCAACCCGCGAATCAGCAGATCACTCATCAGGCCGGAGACCAGCGCCAGCAGCAGCACCGGACCACTTCGCGTGAGGTCCCCCGTCATGGCGCTCATCAGCAAGGTATTCACCAGGTACAGCACCGTCACTGCGCCGGGCGGCAACTGCCAGCGTTTGAGCAGCAGCAGGACCGGCGCGGTCAGCAAGAGGGCCGTCAACAGCGTGCCGGTCAGGTGCGCGCGGGTGGACAGGTAATCCACGGGCGCAGGTGACTCGACCAGTGCCCAGGCGTACATGTGCATAAAGCTGGCGAAACTGAGTGCGGCCGTGGCCGAGAGCACGGCCGGCCAGACCACCCCAGGCGGCGACACACGCCCCGTGCGCTCCTGCCAGGCGCTCGATAGCGGTGCGAGCGCCAGCAACTCCGCACCCAGAAACAGCAGCAGGTGAGTGGGGCTCAGCAGCGCTTCGAGACCGACCTCAATGCCGAACACCGTGTGCCAGATCATGTCGCCCAGACCGCCCAGCGCGAAGACGGGCATTCCGATCACGGCGAGTTCGTACCCCAGCGGGACCGCCGCAAGACCACGCCGCCCGGTCCGCACACCACGAACGACAAGAATTCCCACCCACAAAGCCGTTGCCAGGAAACCCGAATAAAAGACGCCATGCCAGGGCGTAAAAAAGGTTTCCAGAGTTTCACCGAAGGTGTTGTGTGCCCAGCCGTCGACAAAAATGCCGATCATCAGCCACCAGCTGACGAACAGGGTCATGACATTCTGAGAAGGTGAAGCGCGCAGCCGGGGCAGGGAAGGGTGAAAGGCAGGCTGAGACAGGCTGGTCATCAATTGGCTCCTGCGCTCACCTTACACCGCCCTGACCGCCGCCCTTGCTCAATCCCGACATTGCCACACGCTCCGCCTGCAAGTTCTCAAGGCCGGACGGGATCGTCTTAGCAGCGCTTCATCAGATCTTCAGGGTACGTGTTAGCTTGACTGTATGCGTGCGCTTCCTGTCCTCCTGCTGCTCTCGACGTCGACCTTGGCTTACGGTGTCCCGGTCAGTGCGGCGGCCAGGGTCCAGGCCGCCAGCACGATTCCGCCGGGCATGCCCATCACCTCACCACCCGTGAATTCGGAGCCGGCCAGTCCTCCGGCCGCTTCACCTCCGTCTGCCCCGAGCGTACCCGGAACCCCCGTGAATTCCGGGGTGAGCGCGCCCACCCCACCCGTGCCGGCCTACACCGTACCCTTCAGCGGCTGGAGTGCCCAGGACCGCACCACCTGGAGTGCCGACTCGGGTACGTGTCTGATACGCGAGGAGAAATACGTCCAGGACTTTCCGGCGTTCGCGACCTCCGAGGAAGCGGCCAAGTTCGCTGCCCGCCTGCAAAAGTCGCTCTACACCCAGAAGATGCAGACTGTCTACACCCAACCCGTGGAGCGCAGCGGCAAGTGGGGTGTGCTGGCCAGTTACAAATACACCACGGGCAATGAAGTGTTCAAAGTCACTCAGCTTTATCTGTCCGAAGGAGGCAAGCTGCGTACCTTCACGGGCAGTTTCCGCGACGGCGCGCTTGATCCTTGCGTGAACGACATGCTGTCCTTCGTGCGTTACCTGGCCAACTGACCGGCCTGAGTCAGCCTGGGGCCCTGGTGCTGCGCAGCCAGACCACCATCTTACCGGGCAAGGAGAGTTGAGCAGCGAAAACCGTCTCCGGGAGACCGGGCGCCGCCACACCCGCTTCAGGTGGTGTATTCGGCGTTGATCCGGACGTACTCGGCGCTGAGATCGCAGCCCCAGGCTTCTCCATGCGCGCTTCCGACGCCCAGGTCGATGTCGAAGACCACTTCCTCACTTCGCATGGTCTGCGAGACCTGGGCAGCGTCGTAATTCAGTGGCTGGCCGGCGAAGACCGGCGTGCCTTGCACGCTGACGCGCAGCTGCGGCAAATTGAGCGTCGCCCCGGAGCGTCCCAACGCCATGATGGTACGCCCCCAGTTGGGATCGTTGCCGTGCACGGCGCTTTTCAGCAGCGGGCTCACGGCGCAGGTGCGCGCCGCAACGAGCGCTTCGGTTTCCGTGGCCGCCCCCGTCACCCGCACCGTGAGAAGCTTGCTTGCCCCCTCTCCATCACGGGCGATCTGACGAGCAAGGTCGCGCATCACCTCTTCCAGGGCGACCAGAAATTCGCGGGTGTCTGCCCGCCCCGCCGCGCCGTTGGCAAGCACCACGGCCATGTCGTTGGTGCTGGTGTCCCCGTCGACCGTGACGGCATTGAAGGTTCGGTCGACGATGGCGCCGAAGCGGCTTCGCAGCAACTCCTGATCGATTTCGGCGTCGCTGTACACGAAAGCGAACATGGTCGCCATGTTGGGATGAATCATGCCGCTGCCTTTGGCGACTCCCACCAGCCGTTGCCCGGTGGACAGGGTGCGCTCGGCGGTCTTTGGTACAAGGTCCGTCGTCATGATGGCCTGCGCATGTGCCGTCAGCGCTTCCTCGAAGGTGCCACGAAGGGCCTCCACCCCCAAGCGTACCCGCGGCATTGGCAGGCGGTGACCGATCACACCCGTCGAGGCCGTCAGCACCGCCTGGGGCGCGAGCCCCAGCAGACCGGCGAGCAGACCCGCCATTTCCTCGTTGTCCTGCGCGCCACCGTCCCCGGTTGCGGCGTTGGCGTTCCCGGCATTCACCAGCAGGGCGCGCACTGCTTCACCGGAGGCGTACAGGTCGCGGTTGCGCGCTACGCTCGCCGCCGCCGCCGTGGAGAGTGTTCCCGCAAAGGCCCAGGCACACGGGGAATCACTCACGACTGCCGTGAGGTCGGTTTTTCCGGAAGGTTTGATGCCGGCGGCCAGTGAGGCCGTCTGAAAGCCCTGGGGTAGATTCATATATTCCTCGTTTCGGGCAGCTCAAATTCCATGCCCAGCGTCGCGGTGCGCCACCCTCCAGGGTGCGCCCTTTGTCTTGACTTCCGGGACAGGTACGGCGGGCAGTGTGAAGTAAAAGGTGCTGCCCGCTCCCGGCGTGCTTTCGAGCCACAAGTGTCCGCCGTGTCCTTCGACAATGCGTTTGCAGACCGCCAGACCGATGCCGGTGCCTTCGTACTCCGCGCGCGAGTGCAGGCGCTGAAAAATCTCGAAGACCCGCTCGAAGTGCTGCTGACCGATGCCAATCCCGTTGTCGGTCACCGCGAAGCGCCAGAACCCGGCGTCGCGCTCCGCGCTCACCCGGACGTGCGGCGCGACGCCTGAGCGGTGATACTTCAGGGCATTCTGCAGCAGATTCTGCAGCAGCGAGTCGAGCTGTCCCCGATCGGCCAGTACGCTGGGCAAGGCCTGCGAATCCCAGGCGACCTGTGCTCCGAGGGCCTCGATGTCCGCTTTCAGACGCTCGACCACGGTCGCGAGCACGGCGGCGCTGCTGATCGGTTTCAGGGCACGCCGCTGGGTGTGCAGGCGCGAAAACGCCAGCAGATCGTCCACGAGGTGCTTCATGTGCTGTCCGTTCGAAACGATCTGGCGCAGGTAAACCTGGCCGCGCTCGTCGAGCAGCGCGCCGTAGCGGTCACTGATCAACTGCGCGAAGCTGGTGACCGCACGAAGTGGTGCCTGCAGATCGTGCGAGGCGATGTAGGCGAACTGCTCGAGCTCCTGGTTGCTGCGTTCGAGCTCTTGGGTGCGTTGTGCCAGTTCCGCTACCCCGCGCGCATTTTCCATGGCCACGCCCAGACTGCGCGCTACGGTTTCCAGCACCACCTTGTCGACGTGAGCCCAGGGACGCTGCTCGAACAACACTACCCCCAGAATTCCCACCGGTTCACCTTTCACCAGCACCGGCAGGGTTGCCAGCGCGTGAATGGCGCTGCCGAGCTT
Organism: Deinococcus peraridilitoris DSM 19664; assembly: GCF_000317835.1. NCBI lineage: Bacteria > Thermotogati > Deinococcota > Deinococci > Deinococcales > Deinococcaceae > Deinococcus > Deinococcus peraridilitoris. The sequence continues at coordinate 2,688,436 of NC_019793.1, forward strand.
CTCGTCGAGGTCACTGCCGGGTGCGTAGACAGCCTGATACAGCGGCTGGCGCGTGCTCCACGGTTCCGAGAGACTGGGCATCATGTCATAAGGGACCCCGGCTTCCATGACCTGTTGCAGCTCGGCGTTGCGCCGGTTGCCGACCAGCACTTTGGTGCGCCACAAGCCGTCCTCGAGCTGAGAGTAGGTTCCGTAGCCCTCGGGCAGCACGGACAGCGCGAACTCCAGGGCACGCCGCAGCAGCACCTGGGGATCGGCCTGCATGGTCAGGCCCCGCGCGAGCTCCGCAAACCCTTCCAGGGCCATCGTGCGCGCTTCGAGTGCGGCGTTCTGGGTGGCCAGCCGCATGGCGGCAGCTTCCAGTTCACGGGTCCGTTCAGCCACGCGCGCTTCCAGAGTGGCGTTCAGCTGTTGCAGGTCCTGCTCGGCCTGCTTGCGCAGGGTGATGTCGCGGGACAGGCCGTACAACCGGCAGGCCTCACCGTACTCGTCCCGCTCGACCAGGGTGTGCTGCTCGACCCAGACTGTCTGCCCGTCATCACGCCGGTAGCGAAACTGCAGGACCGACTCGTCCCGCTCGCCCCGGCGGAGTTGTCCGAAAGTCTGCACTACCAGGGGGCGGTCGTCGGGCCAGACGTTCGAAAGGAAGTCGCTCAGGGTGGGATGGGCCTGCTGAACGCCCAGCAGTTGCACCAGTTCGGGCGAGCGGTAGCCTTCGTTGGTGCGCAGATCGAATTCCCACGCGCCCTGCCGGACAGCCTTCAGGGCCAGCCGGAAGCGCGCTTCGCTCATGTGGGAATCGGACATACAGGCAGGATAGCGCCGTGCCGCGCGCCCTGTCAGGAGGACGGCTCCAGCGAGGCTGCGGGCATGCTGCCCTGCACGGTGTCCTGATGCACGGTGTATGAATGGTCACCTGTGAGCCCCAGCATCAGGTCCACGTTCTGCGCGGCCGCGCCCGAAGCCCCTTTGCCCAGGTTGTCGAGTCGCGCCATCAGCAGCACCTGGTGATGTTCGTTGTGATACACGAAGAGTTCCATCTGGTTGGTGTCGGCGAGGGCCTCCGGATCGAGCACAGCCGGATTGCTTTCCAGTGGCATGACCTGCACAAAGCGCTGGCCGGCGTAGTGCTGCTGCAGGGCGCCGTGCAGCTCCGATGCCGTGACCCCGCCCAGGGTGCGCAGGTGCAGTGGTACCTGAATCAGCATGCCCTGCCGCCAGGCGCCCACGGCAGGCGTGAAGAGCGGCCTCAGGCTCAGGCCACCGTGCCGCTGCATTTCGGGCGCGTGCTTGTGCGCCAGCTCCAGCGCGTAGGCCCGGTAAGGTCCGGCCAGGGGGTGTTCACCGCCGCGCCCTTCCATGGCGTCGACCAGCGACCGTCCGCCGCCACTGTACCCCGACGCGCCCTGTACGCTGAGCGGGTAATCGGCGGGCAGCAGACCCGCGTCCACCAGCGGGCGCACCAGCGCGATCATGCCGGTGGCGTAGCAGCCCGGGTTGCTCACGAAGCGTGCCTCGCCGATGGCCTGAGCCTGATTCCTGGTCAGCTCCGGAAAACCGTAAGTCCAGCCGTCCTGCACGCGGTGGGCGCTGCTGGCGTCCAGCACCCGCACCTGGGGATTGTCGATCAGGCGCAGCGCTTCCCGGGCGGCATCGTCGGGCAGGCACAGCACCGCGAGGTCCACGCTGTTGAGCAGGTCACGGCGGGCCGCTTCGTCCTTGCGGCGCGCCGGGTCGATGCTGACGAGCGCGAGGTCGCGGCGGTGGCGCAGGCGGGCGCGGATCTGCAAACCGGTGGTGCCCGCTTCGCCGTCGATGAAGATGGTGGGTTTACTCAAGGGACAACTCCTTGGAAGAAAAACGCGCGGCGCGCATTTTGGTGAGTTCAAGCCTCTGCGCCCGGTCCAGGTTCGCGAGCAACGCTTCTCTGTACTCTGCACCGAGCGGCTCTTCGACTTGAATCAGTACGTCACCTCGATAAGGCCGTTGCCATTCGACAGCCTCGCCCGCCTTCAGGTGGGTCCACAGCCAGGCTGTCGGCTGCAGAGGCGTGAGAACCACCCGTGCCACTTGGGCGGCCTGCACAAGCGGCTGATCGAAGAGGTCAAGAGCGGCCATGGAGACCAGCCTGCGCCGACCTTGTCGCAAACCTGTCCAGAACGGCTGCGCGTCATTCGGCCAGGGAAGCAGGTTCTGGCAGTAAAACACGGCTGTGGGGTCTTCCTCCGGAAAACGGAACTTTCCCAAGAGCTGTTCCTCGGCAACCTTGCGTTGCACCCTCGCCCCTATCCGCCGATCATGACATTCGGTGCACCCGCCACGATCACGCCACCGTGCACGGTCGGGTCACCTTGGCGCGCCGCCGGGCGACCGCCGATCAGCACGGTCGCGGAGCCGGCGACAATCGTGTCGGGGGGCCCGGCACAGACGCATGCGTCACCGGCCACGGCTGCCGGCAGGCCGGAAATGAGCACGCTGGGCACGCCCGGACCCGAAATCGGGCCGCCGACGTGCGCAACGGTGCCGGTTACCATCGGGCAGGTGTGGAGGTCGGACAGGCGGGCGGCAGATGGCATGTGGTCAGCGTACCTCGTTTGTTCTGAGGATAGGGCGAAAGTGGCGGCAAGTCACCAGCGTGGAAGCTGCCCACCCAGGATGTGATAGAGCAGCGCTTTCTGGGCGTGCAGGCGGTTTTCGGCCTGATCGAACACGAAACTCTTGGCATGCTCGGTGGCCTCGGGCACCACTTCCTCGCCGTAGTGTGCGGGCAGACAGTGCAGAAAGATGCCTTCGGGCGCAATACGTTCGAGCATGTCCGGCGTGACCTGAAAGCCCTGCGAGTAGAACACCCGCTTTTTGCGCTCGGCTTCGCTTTCCTGGCCCATGCTGATCCACACGTCGGTGTAGAGCACCTGAGCGCCCGTCACGGCCTCGTTCACGTCGTGAGTGAGCCTGACCTCGGCCCCCGCCTTCAGGGCTTCCATCAGCACCCGACCGTTGGGCTCATGACCGACTGGAGTGCAGACGGTCAGGCTGGCGCCCGTCAGGCGGGCCATTTCGATGTGGCTGTTGGCGAGGTTGTTGCCGTCACCCAGAAAGGCGATTCTCACACCGCGCGTATCGGGGAAGCGTTCCTCGATGGTCTGGTAGTCTGCCAGCAGCTGCACCGGGTGCAGGGCGTCACTGAGACCGTTGATCACCGGAACGCTCGAGCACTCGGCCAGCTCGATCAGCGTGGTCTGCTCGTAGACGCGGCCCATCACGCCGTCCACCCAGCGCTCCAGGTTGCGGGCCACGTCGGCCACGCGTTCACGGCTGCCCAGCCCGATTTCCTGATTGCTGAGGGTGATGGCGTGTCCGCCCAGCTGGTACATGCCGACGTCGAAAGTGGTGCGGGTACGCAGCGAGGCTTTCTCGAAAATGAGAGCCAGCGCCAGACCTGCCAGCGGACGCGTGCCGCGCCACTCGCCGCGCTTCATGCTGTGTGCGGTATCCAGAACAGTACGCAATTCTCCGGCGCTGAGGTCGAGGCTGGAGAGAAAGTCCCGGCCTTGCAAAATGGGCGTGGGCAATTCCCCGTGTGGTCCGGGACGGTCAGGGTGAGGAGAAGCCGAAAGCGTCATAGAGAATAAGTATACACACTTGGCGCATCTTCATGCAAAACGTTCGGACGGACCAAGGAACGACGCCGTGCGCCAAAAGCCAGTTTGCTAGATTAAGGCGTTCTATGCCTCCTTCGTTGCCGCACGATGAATACCAGCGGATTCAAGCGCTGGCCCGCTATCAGGTGCTCGATACCCTGCCCGAGGAAGCCTTCGACCGCATCACCCGCCTGGCAGCCCGCGTTCTCGATGTCCCGGTAGCCATTGTCAACTTCATCGACGGGCACCGGCAGTGGGGCAAGGCTTGCTACGGCCTGGGGAGCAGTGAGGTGCCCCGCGAGGATTCCTTCTGTGCCTGGGCAATCCTCTCCGACGAGGTGATGGTGGTTCCCGATGCCCGAAACGACGGGCGCTTTGCTGACAACCCCATGGTGACCGGCAGGCCCCATGTGCATCTCTATGCTGGCGCGCCGCTGATCACCCCGGACGGCTATCCCCTGGGCACCCTCTGCGTGACCGACGACCATCCCCGACCTTTTGGTGAACGCGAACGCAGCATTCTGCAGGACCTCGCTGCCATGGTGATCGACGAACTCGAACTGCGCCTGAAACGCCTGGAGCTGGAGCGAGAAGCGCAAGCTTCGGCTCTGCTGATTCAAAGTTTGCGGAAAAACACTTCCTACGCCGAAACGCTGCTGGCCGTTTCGACCCTGCTGGAGCTCGACCTGGAGCCGCGTGAAATGACACAACGGGTCGTTGAGCTCGTTTCGCACGTGACCGAAGCCACTTGGGGCGGCCTGGTTCTCGTCACCGAAAACCAGGCCCAGGTGGTCACCGCCTGGAGCCGCTCGGCCCTCAGTGAAAACTTCGGACGCATCGTCTCGCAGGGCGTTCCCCGCGGACAGGGTCTGATCTGGCAGGCGCTGGAGCGCGGTGAGGCACTGTATATCGAGCGCTACGCCGAGCAAACAGGTGCCTTGCCGGCGCTCATCGAGGTCGGAGTGCAGTCGGCGGCATTCGTGCCGCTCGGTGAGGTCGGCGGCGCCACCTTTGTGTTCTGTGGTGTCCGCCTGACCGGTGCCCAAGGCTGGAGTACCCAGGACCGCGCCCTGATCGAGGCCGCCGCGCGCAGCGTCAGCGTCACCCTGCAGCGCAGCAGGCACCTGAGCGAACTCCAGACTGCCGCGCTGACCGACAGCTTCACTGGTCTTGGCAACCGCCGCGCGTTCGAAATGCACGTCGAAACTGCCTTGCAGGGCTACCCTGCCATCAGCCTGGCCGTCCTCGACATCGACGATATGCGCGGCCTCAACGCCCGCGAAGGGCACGCCCGAGGAGACTTGCTGCTGCGCAGCTTCTCCAACGTCCTCGTCACGGCCGTGGACCACGCGGACCGGGTCTATCGCCTCGGCGGCGACGAATTTGCCATTGTCGTGCGCCCGCCGCCCAGCCCGGGGGTGCAGGATATGGAACAGGACATCGTGCAGCGCCTGGAGCGCATCAGCGAAATCATGGGTCGCACAGGCTTTGAAGGATTCAGCGTGAGTGTGGGGGTGGCCAGTGCGCCAGCTGAAGGGCGCAGCCTCTCGGCGCTGCTGAGGGTAGCGGATGAGCGGATGTACCGGCAGAAGAGGGAACGGTATGTGCGGCGGGGGGAGAGCGGTGAGTGATGGGGTGTGCTGGGGGTGGGGCAAGGAAACCATAAAAATTTCCACCCAAACGCTCCTCCCGCACCAGCTCGCCACACCCTCTGCGCCCCCGTTTACCCCACAACCCACTGCAACACAACCCACTGCAACGAACACCGCCCAAACCGCAGGACCCATTCGCTTCGTAAGCCCATTCGGCCCCGACTGCCAAATCAAAATTCAGGCCCACGCCGCGACATTGCATAAAATTCCGTTTCTCATCCGTATCAGCAGGACGCTCCTGCCGGGCCCTTGCGTCAAGCAAGAGTAAAGAAGTATTGGCGTAATTTTGACGGGTACCCTTTGCCGGCGCGTGATACACCTCGCTCAGGAGGTTTTCTCGTGCCCTACCTGCCCTTGGAAGACTACGGCCTGATCGGCGATATGCGTACCAGCGCGTTGATTGGCAAGAATGGCAGTGTCGACTGGATGTGTTACCCCTGTTTCGACAGCCCCAGCATTTTCTGCGCTTTGCTTGACGACGCCAAAGGTGGGCGTTTCCAGATCGCTCCGGAAGTCGAGGTCTCGTCGACGAGGCAGCTGTATCTGCCTGACAGCAATGTGCTGGTCACCGCCTTCATGTGCGAACAGGGCATTCTGGAAGTCATCGATTTCATGCCGGTGCCTCCGGAGGCCCGCATCACGCCTGATCGGCCTCTTGGTGTGGGTGGACCGCCGCCCCGGCTGGTCCGGCTGGTGCGCGCGCTCACGGGGGAGTTGCCGGTGAAGGCGTCCTGCCGACCGGCCTTTGACTATGCCCGGCAACCTCACGCGCTCGAAGTGCGTGGACGGGACGCCGAGTTCCGCACTCCAGAACTCGCTTTGCGGCTGCGGGCCAGCGTGGACCTCGCAGCAGAGGAAGACGCGGCCGTCGCCCGCTTCACGCTGCGTCAGGGGGAGGACGTTTCTTTCACGCTGGGCGCACATGACGATCCGGTGCCGGAGAACCTTTCGGCCCTTGAGCGCGATACCCTGGACTTCTGGCGAAACTGGATCTCGCAGTGCCAGTACACCGGTCGCTGGCGTGAGGCCGTGTGGCGCAGCGCGCTGGCCCTCAAGCTGCTCACCTTCGCGCCCTCTGGTGCGATCGTGGCGGCGCCGACCACTTCGCTGCCCGAGCACGTTGGTGGAGAGCGCAACTGGGACTACCGCTACATGTGGCCACGCGACGCGGCCTTCACGGTGTACGCCCTGCTGCGCCTCGGTTTTACTGCCGAGGCCAAGGCTTTCAACGACTTCATCGAAGCCCGTTCGCGCGAAGGCGGCAGTGGTATCGTGCGGCCCATTTACCGCATCGACGGCGGCAACAGCCTCGATGAGCAGGAACTGCCGCACCTGGAAGGTTACAGAGGTTCGCGTCCCGTGCGCATCGGCAACGGCGCACACGGCCAGAAGCAGCTCGACATCTACGGCGAGCTGATCGATGCCATCTACCTCTACAACCGTCATGGGGAACCGCTGTCCTACGACGAATGGTGCGAGGTGCGCGCCATGCTCGACTGGGTCTGCGAGCACTGGCGTGAAGACGACGACGGCATCTGGGAAGTGCGCAGCGGACAGCAGCCTCACCTGCTCTCCAAGGTGATGTGCTGGGTGGCACTGGAACGCGGCATCCGCATTGCCAACTACCGTGGGCTGCCCGGTCAGCTTGATCGCTGGCGTGAGGAGCGCGACACCATCTACGAGGAAGTCATGTCGCGTGGCTTTGACCCCGAACTCGGCGCCTTCACGCAGGCCTACGACACGAAGTTGATGGACGGCGCCAATCTGCTGCTGCCGCTTGTCAAGTTTGTCGGACCCCGTGATCCCCGCTGGCTCAGCACCCTGGATCGCAGCCTGGAAAAACTGGCAGTGGGACCGCTCGTGTACCGCTACCGGCTGGAGGACGGCGCGGACGACGGCCTGGAAGGTGAGGAAGGGGCTTTTCTGGCGTGCAGCTTCTGGATGGTGGAGTGCCTCGTGCGCGCCGGGCGCCTGGAAGAAGCCCGCACCAAATTTGAGCAGCTGCTCGCCTTTTCCTCGCCGCTGGGCCTGATGTCCGAAGAGTTCGGGCAAAGCGGATGCCTGCTGGGCAACATGCCGCAGGCCCTGTCACACCTGGCCTTGATTTCAGCGGCCTTTCACCTCGACCGGGCGCTGAGCGGACGGAGCATAGGCTGAGAAACCTCTACAACGCCCGCACGGTCAACACCGGTACCGGCGAATCCCGCACGATGCGGGTAGCGACCGAACCGAACAGCAGCTGCGACAGGCCGCTCTTCGCACCGGTGCCCACCGCGATCAAATCGATCCGGTCGGCGTGCGCCAGCGCGATTTCGGCCGGATCACCGCGCAGCACCTCGCCACCACCCAACTCGGCCAGACGCGTCAGCACCTCGGCTTCCCAGGCGTCCTGTCGGGCCTCACGTACCCTCGGCGTGCCTCCAATGCCCGCCGAGGGTGTCCGAAAGGCTTCAGACAGGTTGGAAGACTCCAGTACATGCAGGAGTGTGATGTCGGCCGTCGGGAAGTGGGTCTTCACCGTTTCCAGTGCCCGCAGCGCCGCCTCGGAGAAGTCCATCATCACCAGCACCCGCTCAAACATGCGCACCTCCCGCCAGGGCTGCCCGGGCCTCTTCAACTTCGTTCCAGGGCAGCAGCACATGGCCACGCTCCAGGGTGTCTTCCGGTCCTTTACCGGCCAGCAACACCGTATCACCCGCACGCGCCTGAGACAGCGCCCGCTGAATCGCGTCGCGCCGGTCAGGTACCAGCTCGAAGTTCTGCCTGCCTGCAGCGCGCGCGCCACGCGCCATTTCAGTCAGGATTTCCTCCAGCGGCGTGTCCCGGTGATCCTCTTCCGTGAAGATCGCCTGATCGGCCAAGGTCGTGGCCACGGCGCCCAATGGGGCGCGCTTGGAAGGATCACGCGCTCCACCCGCCGAGCCGATCACCACGATCAGGCGGCCCGCCGTCGTCTGGCGCAAAGCCAGCAGCGCCTTCTCCAGGCTGGGCGGGGTGTGCGCGAAGTCCACGATGACCCGGCGTGGCCCCCCGGAAACGATCTGCATGCGGCCCGGTACTCCGCCGAACGACGCCAGGCCCGCCTGGAGCTGTGCTGCGTCCGCTCCCAGATGTGTCGCTGCCGCCATCGCCCCGAGGGCGTTCTGAACGTTGAAGCGTCCGATCATGGGCAGCTCCACCCCAAAGTCACCCAGGGGAGACGTCACGCGAAACCGCAGCCCAGCCGCGATTTCCTCGATGCCATGCGCCCGCCAGGTGGCCTCGCTGTCCACCCCGTAGGTCGTGTGATCGCCCAGCTTCAACCGCTCGGTCCACGGGTCATCGGCATTGAGCACCGCAAACCGTGCCCGCTCGATCAATTTGCGTTTCTCGGCAAAGTACGCCTCGACCGTGCCATGGAAATCCAGGTGCTCGCTCGACAAGTGCGTCCACACGCCCACCTCCCACTCCACTGCCCGCAAACGCTCCAGGGCCAGCGCGTGACTGCTCGCCTCTACCACCGCCGCCTGACCGCCGGCCTCAACGATCTCGCGCAGCGTCGCCTGTACCTGAGGCGCTTCCGGCGTTGTGAAGTGCGCCGGAAAGTGCCGCAAAAGCCCATCGGGCAGCTGGTAGCCCACGGTGGACAGCAAGCCCGTCTGCAGCCCTGCCGTCCGGAGCAGATGCAGCGTCAACCAGCTGGTCGTGGTCTTGCCGTCGGTGCCGGTCACACCGACCGTGCGGAGCGTCCGGCTGGGATGCTGCGACAGCTCCGCCGCCAGGTCGGCCAGCGCAGCCCGCGCGCTTGGCACCTGCAGGTACGGCACGGCGCAGGGCCTAGCGTAGCCCTCGCCCGCCACCGCGACCGCGCCACGCTCCACCACCTGGGCGATGAAGTTATGCCCGTCATGCCGCGCGCCCTGAATCGCCACAAACACGTCGCCCGGCTTGACCCACTGCGCGACGTGGGTGACGCCCTCGACTTCGGGGTCGTGGGGTGGGGAGGGGAGGTGGAGGGCAGCGGCGAGGTGGGAGAGCTTCACGGGTTGAGTCTAATGCGGAGAAGGTGGCGGGGAGGGGTTGTCTTTTTCAGTTTTCTTGCGTTTGCCCCACCCCCCAGCCCCCTCCCCAGAGGGGAGGGGGAGCAAAGCGCTGCGCTCGGCAGGTTCCGTTGAAGCGCCGGGTTCCTGGGTGTTTCTCAAGTGGGTGGTGCCGCCGGGAAGTGGCCGAACACCTTCATGACCCGTGGGGTTGGAGGTCGGGACGGTACGGGGCAAGGCGGGGTGCGCCTGGAGCCAGGGCATCTTGAACAAGGAGAGCCCACGAAGGGAGCCCACAAAGGTTGACGTGTGACGGACCTTCAGTGTGCTCCGGCCACGCCCGCCCGGCGCACACCAACTTCCCGGACCACCTTCAACGCCTGCTCTGGTGTGGACGCCCAGGTGGGCCGTTGCCGAAAGGTGGCGCAACATCGCCTTGTGGCGCGCTCCACCTGAACCTGCCGAGCGCAGCGCTTCGCTCCCCCTCCCCTCCGGGGAGGGGCTGGGGGTGGGGTAAAGCAAGAAAACGATAAAAAAACAACCCCCACCAAAACCTCTTCACCATCACCGCAAAAGCGGCACCCCAAACCCCAACCCCTCAATCCGCTCACAAATCCACTCAAACCCTCCCCGCTCCTGCACGAAATCAATCCGGTCGCCTGGAACGCGAATCACGGGCGAGTGGTCGTACAAGGTGACCCATTCGTCGTACAGGCGGTTCAGACTGCGCAGGTAGGCGTCGGGAATGGTCTGCTCGTAATCGCGCCCCCGTTTCGAGATGCGCCCCTTGAGGGTGCCGAGGGATGCGTCGATGTGAATGAGCAGATCGGGCGCACGCAGGGCGGGCAGGATGCCCTGAAACAGGCCAAGGTAGGTTTCCCAGTCACGCGCTTCCATCTGTCCGGTCTCAAAGAGGTTGCGGGCGAAGATACCGGCGTCCTCGAAGACCGTGCGGTCCTGAATGACGCCGCTGGCGCCGTTGATGAGGGCAAGGTGCTGCTCCAGGCGTTTGGAAAGAAAGAAGACCTGACTGTGAAAGCTGTAGCGGCGCATGTCCCGGTAGAAGTCTTCCAGGTAGGGATTCTGATCGAAGGCTTCGTAGACGGGCGCGAGGTTGTAGCGTTCGCTGAGCAGCCCGGTCAGGCTGCTTTTGCCGCTGCCGATGTTGCCGGAAATCGCCAGGTACATTCAGCTCACCACGAGTTCGTCGTGCAGGGCGTCCCGTACGCGCCGCAGAATGGCCGTTTCATCGCTCGGGTTGCCGACGTAGTCGTACTCACTGGCGTCGACGAAGAGCACCTTGCCGTCGTAAGTGCGGAAGTACTCGTCGTAGCGTTTCGTGAGGTCTGCGAGATAAGCGCTTTCCATTGCCTGTTCGAAGGGACGGCCACGCTGCGCGATGCGCGCGAGCAGCAGGTCGCTTTCGGCACGCAGGTAGACGACCAGGTCCGGGCGGGCCAGGCGAGGTTTGAGGTGTCGGTAAAGGTCCTCGTACAGGCTGAATTCGTGATCGCGCAAGTTCATGGCGGCGAAGATGAAGTCCTTGTCGAAGAGGTAGTCTGACACCACGTTGCCCGCGAAGAGCTCGGCCTGGGAAAGCGCCTGAAGCTGCTTGAAGCGGGAGAGCAGAAAGAACACCTGCACCTGGAAGGCAAACGCACTTGGATTTTCATAGAATGCGGCCAGGAAAGGATTTTCCTCGACGATTTCCAGGTTGACGCGTGCGCCGAACTCACGCGCGAGCAGTCGGGTGAGGCTGGTCTTGCCCACCCCGATGGGACCTTCGACAACCAGATACATTGAGGGTCATCCTAGCCGATTTCACGAAAGCCTCAGGTGAGCGGTGGCGGCGCAGGAAGATCGCGCGTCATCACCCAGTGACCGGGGAGCTGCTCGAAACCCAGCGCGTGGTTCACGGCCAGCATGGGCGCATTGATGGACAGGTTGTTGGTGCGCATGCGCGTGACACCTTCCTGGCGGGCCGCCTGAATGGCCAGCAGCTTGAGGGCGCGTGCGAGGCCTTGACCGCGTGCTGGGGCGATGACGCCGGTGAAGCTGTTATAAACCAGGTCGGGAAACTGCGCCAGGGCGGTCAGTCCAAGCCACGTTCCCGATTCATTGCGGGCAATCCAGATCCAGTCGGGGCGTGAAACCGGACGCGTCTGGAATTCCAGGCGAACCTGCTCGCTGGTCCAGCGGGGCAGACCCTGCAGGTCGGGTGTCTGGCTCAGCAGGTCGGCAGCGAAATCGTCGAAGCGCGCCCACTCTTCCGCGTCGGCGTGCTGCATGGTCTGGAAGGTGACGCCGCGCGCCTGTACCTGCGCCAGCTGTGGGGCGAAAGCGTCCCAATCGAAGCTCCCTAAGGGCAGCTCGGAGGCGAAACGGTGCATGTCTTCGCGGTAGCCGTGACGTTCGGCCCAGTTGCGGGAGGTGTCATCCTGATCGAGGATGTTGCCCAGTAACCGTGTGGTGCGGCGCGAGTGCGCGACTTCTTCGAGGTGCGCGAGCAGCCTGCAGCCATGTCCTTGCGTTCGGTGGTCTGGCGAGACGACGACGCTGCCCTGCAGCGCGTCTTTTGCGATGAACGGCCACCAGAACAGCTGGGCAGTCCCCACGAGCGTGGCGTGCTGTTCGAGAACCCAGCGCTGACGGTATTGCGGGGCGGGCCATTCGGATTCCTGCCGGGTAAATTCTTCGAGGGTCAGGGGCCGTGGACGCGTGGGGCTGAGCAGTTCCACCAGACGGCGCGCGTCTTGCGGCGTGGCGGGACGAATCAGGGACACGCCGTTATTGTGACAGGGCGACGCCCGCACGGTGCCAAAAAGCAGTGCGGGCGTCGTGAGGTGGTTTTACTGCAGGGTGCGTTTCAGGAGTTGTGCCCGGACGTTGACCTCGCGTTTGTTGCGCCAGACCTTCAACGTGATGTACTCCCCAGGGCGTTTGGAGGCCACCAGGCGAATCACGTCGAACTGGCTGCGTACCCGGTTGCCGTCCACCGAGACGATTACGTCTCCCAGGGTGACCAATTGTCCTTGCGCGTTGCGCAGTGAGCCACGCAGCCCGGCACGCGCTCCGGTCGATCCGGCGGGAACTTCGTCTACCAGTGCGCCTTCGCTGCTGGTCAGTCCGACACCACGCCGGAAGGCCGGATCGAGGTTTCCAAGGTCCACCAGGCTGACCCCGAGGGTGCCCCGCTGGGGTACGCCAACCTTTTCGAGGTCCTCGACGCTCTGCGCTACCAGATCGGAAGGCACGGCCAGCCCGATCAGCCCTGGCGCCAGGTTGTTGCTGGACAGGTTCGCGTCGGCGATGCCGACGACCGCGCCGCGTGAATTGAGCACCGGGCCGCCTGAGTTCCCGAACTGGATGCTGGCGGTGGTGAGCAGCATGCTGGGAATTTCCAGGCCGATATCCTCACCGGGGGGTGGAGTGCGGGCCGTGGTGGAGAAGATGCCGGTGGAGATGGAATTCTGATAGCGGAATGGAGCGCCGATGACCATCAGCTTCTGTCCGGGAATCAGCTGGGCGCTCGATCCGAACTGCAGTGTTTTGGGAGCGTTCACGCCGCTCACCCGCAAGATGGCCACGTCGATGCCGGGGTCTACGCCTTCCAGGCGGGCGTTGACGGTCCGGCCGTCGTACAGCGTGACGGTGATGCTTTCCTGGTACTGCACCACATGGTAGTTGGTGATGATCAGGTTGGGCTTGTAGAAAAATCCCGAGCCGGTCTCGATGGGGTCTTCGCCGGGTTGCAGCTGCGCTTTCGGAATGCGCACGTCAACCCGGACCACCGCCTTGAGCGCGCTGGAAGTAACTTCGACGGTGTTGATCTCGTCGGGGGTGATCAGGGCTCGCTGGGCACTGACGCGCCCGGAAACGTAGGCGAGGCTGGCGACGGCGGCAAGGCTCCCCATCAAGGCCAGGCGCCGCCACAGCTTCAAGTTCGTTTTCCCCACCAAGATCCTTTCACTGCACTCGCGTGTTGCCCCGCCCGGGGCGCGTTGTGGCGCTCAGTCCGAGCTGGCCGCGCCGGTGCTTTCCTTAGGACGGTTGTCCGTTACATAGAAGCCTGAGCCTCTGAAGGCGATGCCCGGCCGTGCCAGAACTCGTTTGATTTTTTCGCCCGTTTCGGGGTGCGATTCCAGGGCTGCGTCTTTCATGCTCTGTTTGATTTCGTAGATTTCGCCGCTTTCCAAGCCTTTGTAGAGGTACGTTGGCATGTTGGTCCTCCGAAAAATCATGCTAGCAAAAGGTCGACCAGCAAATGTGACCTTGAGAAAGTCTTCACGCACCAGCGTGATGGACGGTGGGTCGTTTGGGACCAAAGTTGTCGGGGAAAAGGCAGTCGACGGCCTCATCAGGTGTGCAGCCAGGGTGACCCTTGGCGTTCCCAGGCGGTACAGTCGTCGCATGTCGAATGTTTTGTCCACGCGTCATGCTGACGTGTGCCTGCTGCAACTCAACCGGCCCGATGTGCGCAACGCCCTTTCTGCCGAGCTGGTCACCGAACTTCAGGTGCTGTTCGCTGCCTTGCGTGATGAGGCGGGAGTGCGCGCCATTGTCATCACTGGTGCGGGCAAGGCTTTCAGTGCGGGTGCCGATTTGCGCGCGCTGTCCGATTTGGGCGGCGCTTCCAGCGAGGCGAACAAGGCGGACTCGGCCCGGCTGGCAGACTTGTTGCAGACCATTTATACGTATCCCAAACCGGTCATCGCGGCGGTGGAGGGCGCGGCTGTCGCGGGCGGCGCGGGTCTGGCGTCGGTGTGTGACCTGATTGTGGCCGGAGAAGATGCGAAATTCGGTTATACCGAAGTCAAGCTGGGGTTCGTGGCGGCCATTGTGATGGTGTTTTTGCTGCGGGTGGTGGGAGAAAAGCACGCACGTGAGCTGCTCCTGACCGGCAAGCTGGTGTCGGCGCCCGAGGCGTGGCGTATGGGATTGGTGAGCGAGGTGGTGGCCGACGGCGAAGCGCTGACGCGCGCCTTATCGCTTGCCGCCGAGATCAGCCGCAATTCCCCCACGGCGCTGGCAACCACCAAGGAGATGCTCTCGCTCGTTCCGGGCATGGGCCTCGCCGAGGCGCTGCGTTACGCGGTGGGCGTGAATGCCTGGACACGGACCACGGATGATCTGCGAGAAGGAGTCAGTGCGTTTCTGGAAAAACGCGACGCCCACTGGAAGACTGAAGAGCGTTGAGCGCTCAGGTCAGCGTGGGGGTGAAGCCACCTTGTAGATCTGCTCAGCGCCCTCCGTGGTGACGCTGATCTTGCCTTGCGCACACAGCGCTTGACAGACCTGCTGAGCCTGGGCGAGGGACAGCCCGACCGCCAGGGCGATGCCTTGCACATTCTCTTTGCGGCCGAGCAGGTGTCCGAGTACCTGAAATTCATAGCGGCGTAAGGTGGCGTCAGGGGCGCCCTGACCAGCAGAAATGGTGGAGTCGGGTGAATGGGGTTGTGCGGTCATGGCTGAACCACCTTTCGCGGGGTCGACGGCAAGAAAAATGCAGCTCATCTGAACGCCACGCCGCAACAAAGCGTGACTCAGGGGAGAGCGCTCTGGTTGTGGGCCAGAAACAGCAGACTGTGACGTGAGTGTGGGTACCACGCTCTTGCGCGCGGCTGTATATAAAAAATCACATTCGGTCTCACGAGTTTCTTACAAACGGTATTGGTGCCGTTCGGTGTGCGTGCAGTACGAGCTTTTTTTGGTGCGCCGCCTCATGAGACAACAGCAGCGGCCCACACAGAGTGGGCCGCTGCTGTTGTCAGGCTGCGTTTTACGCTTCGCCGACCGGATCCCCTTGCGGAGGAGGGCTGATCAGGGTCGGATTGCGCCCTTCGCGGATGGCCGCCAGCACACGGTCACGAATCTCCTGCTCCATCTCGGGGCGTTCGCCGATGTACTGGGTGGCTTTTTCCTTGCCCTGACCGATGCGCTCGTCGCCGTAACTGTAAAAGCTGCCCGACTTCTTGATGATTTCGAGGTCGCTCGCCAGCGTCACGAGGTCGCTGAGCTGATCGAAGCCCTTGCCGAAGATCAGGGCCAGTTCGACTTCCTGAAAGGGTGGGGCGACCTTGTTCTTGACGACCTTGATCTTGACGGTGTTGCCGACCGCGTCATTGCCGCTTTTCATGGGCTGACCGATCTTGCGCACGTCGAGGCGCACCGAGGCGTAGAACTTGAGGGCCCGGCCTCCCGTGGTGGTTTCCGGGTTGCCGTACATCACGCCGATCTTTTCACGCACCTGATTGATGAAAATGGCAGCAGTCCCGGTTTTGCTGAGTACCGCCGTCAGTTTACGCAGCGCCTGACTCATCAGGCGGGCCTGCAGACCGGGCAGGCTGTCGCCCATCTCACCTTCGATTTCGGCGCGGGGTGTCAGGGCCGCGACCGAGTCCACCACCACCACGTCAATCGCGCCGCTGCGTACCAGCAGTTCCATGATTTCCAGCGCCTGCTCGCCGTTGTCCGGCTGGCTCACCAGCAGCTCTTCGGTGTTGACGCCCAGCGCGCGGGCGTACACCGGGTCGAGGGCGTGTTCGGCGTCAATGAAGGCGGCCGTGCCGCCCGCCTTCTGGGCCTGGGCAGCAATCGAGAGCGCCAGGGTGGTCTTGCCACCCGATTCGGGGCCATAGACTTCGGTGATGCGGCCACGCGGAATGCCGCCCACGCCCAGGGCGACGTCGAGGGACAGGCTGCCCGTCGAGATGGTCTGCACGTCGAGCTTGGTTTCGGCACCGAGTTTCATGATCGAGCCTTTGCCGAACTGCTTTTCGATCTGGCTCATGGCCGTTTCGATGGCCTTTGAACGTTCCTTATCCATAAGTGCCTCCGGGGCGGGTGGGGTGAGTGAAAGGACGGTTGCGGCAGCTTCAGTGGGCGTCGGGGAGTTCGCGCTCGGTGACTTTTGGTGAGCCGGTGAGCTTGAACGTCCGGACGGCTTCATAGATCGGCCCAGCCTTGGTCAGCGTGCTGTGGACCAGCGAGAAGTCCGCCACGTCCCAGGCGAGATCGTCCCATTGCCTGGGCGCTACGCGCGGCGCGGGGCCTTTCTTGCGGGCCAGGGTGATGTGCGCTTTGAAGGGCTTGTCGTCAAAGGGAACCTTCAGGCGCGAGCGCACCTGCTGCGCGAGGTCGTCGAGTTGGGGAGCTTCGACTTTCACGAACCAGACCCGTGGACTGCCTTCGTTCGGAAAGTAGCCGCTTCCCCGCACCCGCAGGGAAAAGGCACTCACCTCACGTGCGGCTTCGCGCCCGACCTCGCGCAGGTGGTCCAGGGCTTCCTGGGGCACGTCGGGCAGGTAGGCCAGGGTGATGTGGAACTGGTCCGGACGCACGGCGCGCCAGCTCCCCCGCAGTTCCTGCTGAACGGGTGCGAGCTCGCCGGCGACGCGGTCCGGCACTTTCACGGCGTAAAAGAGCCTCACGCGTTCACCTTCTCGGGCTGGCGCTCGACTTCGCGCAGCTGCTGCAACATCAGCATCAGGACCGAGGATGCGGCGCGTTCGGCCACCAGGGAGCGCTCGGCAGGCCAGTCGAGGCACAGGCTGCGTTCACCCAGGGGACCGCTGAGCGCCACCACGCTGGAGTCACCTACCATGCTCGCCACGCCCCAGTCGGCATGAAATTGCGTTCTGGCCTGCCGGGCCAGCTGCAGGGCGGTTTGCTCATCAAACGGTCCGGATGTTTCGCTGCCGACGACCGTGCCACCCGAAAAGCCTTGCAAAGCCAGCTGGTGCGTCAGGGCGGCGCTGCCAAGCTCGGTGCTGGCAACGCTTTCGCCCCGGGCCTTGAGGCGGCGTGCCACGTTGGCTGCCAGCATTTCTCCGTCGCGGCCATAAATGGATTCACTCAGCGCCGACTGCACCTGCTCCAGGGTAGGCGCGGCGAGCTGCTCGGCAATGGCAAGGGTCTGCGCGCTTGCAGCCACCCGGACGTCCACGCCGTGCCGACGGGCATACGTGGCCACTGAAGGATTGGCCAGCGTGGTCAGCTGGCCCAGCAATTCGGCAATGTGGCTCTCGCCGAGACCCCAGGTGTGCAGGGTGGTGGACCACAAGGCTCTGGCCGGCCATTCCAGCCGTGGCACCACCTGTTCACGCCACATCGGTTGCATTTCGCGCGGCGGACCCGGCAGGGCCACGATGATCTTGCCGCCCTGCCGCACGAACCAGCCGGGTGCGGTGCCCACCGGATTGGGCAGCACCTGGGCGCTGGGAATCAGCCAGGCCTGCTTGCGGTTGGCATCTGGAAAGCTGCGCCCGCGGTTTTCGAACAGGCCGCGGACGTGCCGCAGCTGCTCGTCGTCGATGGTGGGGGTTTCTCCTGCGACCTCGGCGATGGCTTCACGCGTCAGGTCATCGTCGGTGGGGCCGAGACCGCCGCCGACGATGACCAGGTCGGCGCGTGACAGCGCGAGACGCAGGGTGTCGACGATACGCCCCAGGTTGTCTCCGACGACATTTTTGTGATACAAGGTCACGCCGCGTGACTTGAGTTCGCTGGCCAGGAAGGCCGCGTTGGTGTCGGTGATTTCTCCGAGCAGCAACTCGGTCCCTACACTCACGATTTCTGCTATCAGCGTAACCACCTCGGGTCAGTATAACAGAAAACGAAACAGGAAGAAGTCGAAAACATGCGCGCAGTGTAGCCTGCAGTTCGTGGCCAACCGGATGCAAGCCGGACAGTGTCCGAAGATCACAGCCCCCGGCTGCCTCGGATTCAACGCACCTCGCCCGTGGGGAGCGTGAGGATACCGGTGGCCACCTTTTCGACCAGCCTGCGGTCGTGCGACGCGAACAGCACCGTGCCAGGGTACTCGCGCAGCAATTCCTCAAGCGCGCCGATGGCTTCCAGGTCCAGGTGATTGGTCGGCTCGTCCAGTATCAGCAGGGACGCGCGCGTCACGGCCAGGCGTGCAAGAGACAGACGCGTATGCTGACCCCCCGAAAGCCCGCTCAGCACAAAATCCGGTTGGGGTGGCAAGCCCAGCCGGGCCAGCAGGTGGTGCAGGTCCTGGGTACGAAGCGCCGGTTGTGCCGCGCGCAAGGCTTCGTCCTGGGTGCGATACCCGTGCAGCTCCTCGCCATGCTGCCCGGCCCAGTACACGCTGAGGCCATGACCGGTGACCACGCT
Organism: Deinococcus peraridilitoris DSM 19664; assembly: GCF_000317835.1. Taxonomy (NCBI): domain Bacteria; kingdom Thermotogati; phylum Deinococcota; class Deinococci; order Deinococcales; family Deinococcaceae; genus Deinococcus; species Deinococcus peraridilitoris. Next base: position 2,706,886 of record NC_019793.1, read on the forward strand.
GCCCGTCGTCGGTGTCAGCTGGCCCAGCAGGGCGGCGATCAGGGAACTCTTGCCGCTGCCGTTCGGACCCCTCAGGGCCAGCTTCTCTCCGCGCCGCAAGGTGAAGCTGAGGTCGGTGAACAGCACTCGCTCGCCGCGGGTGAGGCCAAGACGCTCCACGCGCAGCACGTCCGAGGGTCCGGGCGGCACACCGGGCAGTGGCACCTCCACGCGTGCGCGTTCCTGATAGGGTTTCTTCAGCACGCACATCTGCTCCAGCCGCTTTTCCAGGGCTTTGGCCCGCGAGGCGTTCACGTTCTGGGCGTTTTGCGCCTTGCCCTTTGCGAGCAGCTTGTCGCCGTCGGACGCACGGCTCGGGTTGTAGGTGTTCGCGCTGCGGGCCTTGCTTTGCCGCCGTTGCATCTCCTCGGTGAGGGCCGTACGTTTGCGTTCCTGTGCTTCGTACTGTCGTTCCTGCGCTTCGCGCAGCGTACGCTTGACCGCCATCGCCTCGGAGTAATTGCCCCTGAACTCGTGGAGTTGCCCGCGCTCCAGCTCTGCCACGCGCGTCACGGTCGCATCGAGAAAAGCCCGGTCGTGTGACACGACGAGGGTTGCCGCAGGAGAAGCGCGCACCCACGCCTCCAGCCACGCCAGGCTTTCCGTGTCGAGGTGGTTGGTCGGTTCGTCCAGAAGCCACACCTCGGCACGAGAGAGCAGCAACGCCGCCAGCATGACCCGGCGTCCCTGACCGCCCGAGAGTTCAGCAGTACTCAATTCAGCGCGCAGATCCAAACCAGCAAGGACGGCCGCCGCGCGTCCCTCGAAGTCGTAGCCGCCCAGTACCCGGTAATGCTCTTCGGCAAGCGAGAACGCCTCCAGGTGCGCGGACGTGGGGTCGGTGAGGCGGTCCTGCGCTTTTTCCAGGACGGCGCGGGCAGTGAGCAGCTCCCGTGGTGTCACCGCTTCCAGCACGGTTCCTGCGACGCGCTCGGCATGCTGGCCCAGCAGTGCCACCCGCCCGGACGTGTGCACGCTGCCCACGTCGGGCCGTTCCGTGCCCGCCATCAGACGCAGCAATGTGCTTTTCCCGCTGCCATTCGCACCGATCAGGGCAACTTTGTCGCCCGCGCTCAGCTCAAGCGACACGCCTTCGAATACCTTGTGGTCGCCAAATTGCTTGGCGACACGTTTTACGGAAACACCGTGCATGACCACGCTGACCTCCTCTCGGAGAGAAACGAACGTTCAACTGTTGCGTTCGGTCAGCGGCGTTCGGTCATGCAGCTTCACTCCTACGAGGACGGCGGGCCTTCCCCCAGGAAACCTGGTCGGGACCTGTTCACCTTAACGGGCCTGCTGCGCCGGCTCAATACGTCAAGCGGCATACCTTCACCGGAGGCGCCCGCTTTTCCGGAACCCCGTCCGGGCCTCAATTCGTCGCGGGCTGCGCGCTAGTCTTTACTTCATGACGCAGCTTGACACAGAAGCATCACGCACTCGGCTTTCCAGCCAGGCCATTGACCTGCGCTCGGATACCGTCACGGTGCCCGACGAGCGCATGCGCAGCGCGATGGCGCAGGCCGTCGTGGGCGACGATGTGTACGGTGAAGACGCCACGGTGAACCAGTTGCAGGCGGAGGCCGCTGAACTCATGGGCTTCGAGGCCGGTCTGTTCATGCCGAGCGGCACCATGACCAATCAGGTGGCCATCGCCGTGCACACGCAGCGCGGCCAGGAAGTGATCGTGCCCGAGGGAGCGCACGTCTACGAGTGGGAGCTCGGCATGATGGCGACCTTCTCGGGCGTTGTGCCGCGTTTCGTGCCTGCGCCGGCCGGAGTACCGGCGCCCGAAAGCGTCCGGGCGGGTGTGCGCCGCTCGATTCACCAGAGCCCCACCGGCCTGATCGTACTGGAAAATACCCACAACAAGGCGGGCGGAACGGTCGTACCCCTGGAGGTCATTCACGGGGTGCGCGAGGTGGCGAACTCTGAGGGAATTCCCCTGCACCTTGACGGCGCGCGGGTGATGAACGCCGCCGTCGCGCTTGGTGTGCCGCTGGCCGAGATCACCCGTCCCTTCGATTCGGTCAGTCTGTGCCTTTCCAAAGGGCTCGGTGCGCCGGTGGGCAGCGTGCTGGTCGGATCACGCGAATTCATTGGGCGCGCTCACCGGTACCGCAAGATGATGGGTGGGGGTATGCGCCAGGCAGGGATGCTGGCGGCCGCCGGCCTGCTGGCCCTGCGCGAAGGGCCCGCCCGACTGACACACGATCATCGCCGTGCCCGTGAATTGGCGCAGGCTTTGGTCAACGCCGGATTCTCGGTCGATTTGAGCAGTGTGCAGACCAACATGGTGTACGCGACCGTCCCGGGCGCGCAGGCCCGGGTCGACGCCTGGAGCGCGCAGGGCGTGAAAGCCAATGCGCTGGGACCGGACACCGTGCGTTTCGTGCTGCATCACCAGATCACCGACGAGATGCTCACGCGCGCCATTGCCGTGCTGGGAGCCTGAAACGGGAAGAAGACCAAGCGTGGCAAGGATGATTCCACGCTTGGTCTTTTCGGCTATGACGCCGTTTGCCCGGTCCTCGGTTAGGCTGGCGGCATGACGTCCGAGTCCGGCGCCTCTTTGCCTTCCGCTGCCCCCGAACTGTCCCACCTCAATCCCGTGACCGCCAACCGCGCGATGTTGCTGTACCTGCTGTTCTCGGCGGGACTGCAACTGCTGCTGGGATTGGTTTTCCGCCTGTCCATCGGCGCGATTCTGGTGATCGAAGGGCTGCTGCTGATCATCCTCCTGCCGCTGATGTTTCCGGGAGCGTGGCGTGAACTGCGCCAGCATCACCGATGGCGCACCCCCCCCGACCTGCTCACCATGCTGGGCGCGTTTGGTCTGGGTTTTGTCGCCTCGCGTGCCTTCACGGTGTTTTTGCAGGCGGTTTGGCCGGGCAGCTCCCAGGCTTTGCAGGAGTACAATCTGCAGTTTCTGCAGGGCGGCGGCGTGCTGCTGGTCCTGATCGGCGGCGGACTGCTGATACCCTTTGTCGAGGAATGGGTTTTTCGGGGCTTCGGGCTGACCGGTTACGAGCGGCGGCGATCGCCACTGATGGCGGCCTTGTGGACCAGCCTGCTTTTTGCCTTGATTCACGGCGTGCCGGCACAAGTGCTGGCCGTGCTGCCCCTGGGCTGGGTGATCGCGCGGGCAGTGCAGTTTTCCGGCAGTTTCTGGACCGGGGTAGGAATGCACGTGCTCAACAACTCGCTGTCACTGGGGCTGGCTGCATTGCTGCTCTCCAGTCCCGTCTTCGAGCAACTGCTGCAGGAAAGTGCCTCCAGCGCGCGGGTGTCACTGGCAGCGGGCCTGGCAGCGCTTGTAGTGGCGCTCGCCGCGCTGTGGGGTGCGGCGGCCTGGCTGCGGGTGCGTGAAACGCGTCCAATCGAGCGGGGTCCGCTGTGGTCGGCCAGCCTGCTGGTACCGCTGGCTTTTTTTGTGCTGAGCGCAGCCGTGTCCTTGTCAGGACAACGGCTGTCGCAGTTGATCGGCTTGCTGCGCCCCCAATAAATTGCTGGTCTGGCTGCTGCCCGCCTGGCCCCGCCGACGGGCCTTTATCTGCTTCGTAAGAACCTTGCAAGAAGCTGTTTCGTACCCTGGGGCATGACCGAGGCTCAATTTGGCCCCCTCGTCCACGAGGCCCTGGAATACGCGTTGCTCAGTCGCGCCTGCGCGCATGGTTGCAGCGCGCAGGCCTTGTACGGTGTGGTGCCCGGTGGGCGCGACGCGCTCCTCGCAGCCGTCGCCGTCGGGTATCTGGTTCGGCGTGGCGATCTGTACTTTTTGACGCGCCAGGGAGAAGACCGGCTTGACGTGCTGTTCTTGCGGCTGCATGCCCAGCCGGACGGCGACCTGACCATGCGTGTCCTGCGGCTGCTGTCGGCCATCGGGCCGCTGACCTCCGAGCAGATCGCGCAGGCGCTGGGGGCCAGCAGCAGCGCCACCCAGCGCGTGGCGCAGGAACTGGCCGCCGACGGCTACCTGATTCGCACGGTGGTCAGGATCGGCGCGTCTCGCGGTCGCGGCCGTCATCTTTACGCCCTGGCGGCCTGAAGGTAGTACACTACACCTCTCTTGAAAGGTGAACTGGTGAAACTCCTGTCGCGCGCCGACGTGCTGTTGGCCGGCCGCCCCGAGCTGATGCAGGCCCTGCGCAACGATCCGGCCGTGTTCATCGCCTCACCGCTCAACGGACTGCGCCCGCAACAAAAGCGCAAGGTGCGGGCGGTGGCCAAGAAAATTCACGCGGTGCTGCGGACGCAGCCGCCGTTACTGCCGCTCTGAGTCGAGCTGAGGGTATGTCGGGCTGGGGGTGTGCCGCGTCAACGGAGAGAGGACGCGTCGTAGAAGCGGGCGACTGCTTCCCAGACTTCGCGCAGAACCGTTTCGCCGGGCAGGTGGTCTTCGTCGGGCAGGGTCTTCAACGTGCTGCCGGGCAGGAGGGCGTGCAGCCTGGCGCTCTGCTCAGGCCGCACCTGCCGGTCGGCAGTCGACGCGACGATCAGTACGGGCGCGCGAATCCGCCCGGCCTGATGCAGCGGCGAGCGTTCCTGCCACAGGCCGTCGGCGCAGACTGCTTCGAGGTAACGGGTGACAAAAGAGAAGCTCGTGGTGCGCGCAAAATCCTTAACGTCCGTGGGCGCGTTCAGGACGGCGGTGGCCGTGACCGGGGCGCCCTGCGCCAGGGTGAGCAGCGCCACCAGACCGCCTTGCGAAAAGCCGTACAGATACAGCTGTTGGGCCCCGGTGCGTGCCTGAAGCCAGTTCAGTGCCCGGATGGTGTCGTGAGGCTGCCGCAGGCCGTAGTCGTCACAGCCCCCTGAGCCTCGTGAGCCGCGCAGGGACAGCGTGAGGACGTGAAAGCCACGCTCACGAAAAAAACGCGCGGCATGCAGATGGCTGGAGGCATCTTCGCCCCAGCCGTGCAGCAGCAGCAACGCCCGCTGTGAGGTCCACGCTTCGAGCAGATAGCCTCCCAGCGTCAGGTCGTCGAAGACGAGTTCGACTGGGTGCGCGTCGGGCACCTGGGGCAAGTGCACACCGGCGATGTGCGGGTATTCGTTCATGCCTGCTCCTCTGGCAGACGCAGTCTGACGTTCGGCTGCCAGACAAGCGCGTTGACACCGGTGACGGGCCCTGCTTAAATCATCCTAACTAATGTTAGGAAGCGCTTGGAGAGGCCAGTTAAATGTCGCCCGGAAGTGCTGCTTCCTGGGTGATTTCGGACCGGGTAGGCTCAGGTAGACTCTGCCGGCTCGTTTCCCGTGCGGGTCCTGCCCTTCGGACGCCCACGCTCCTCGCCTGAAGCCTGAAAGGAAGCAACATGACAACTTCTCCTCCTTCATCCGCCCGGTCGCTGGCCAGCTTCGTGCACGGTCAATGGATCCACGGCCAGGGCGGTACCGAAGTGCTCGACGCCGTGTACGGCGCGCCCCTCGCGCGGGTCAGCAGTGACGGCATCGATTTTGCGCAGGTGCTGCGCTACGGACGCGAAACCGGCTGCCGGCACCTCTCGCGCACCACTTTTCACGACCGTGCCCGCATGCTGCGCGCCCTGGCCAGCTACCTGCTGGAGCGCAAAGAAGCCTTTTACCAGCTCTCCTTTCACACCGGCACCACCCGGCGTGACGGCTGGGTGGACATCGAAGGCGGTATCGGCGCGCTGTTCAGCTACTCCAGCATCGCGCGGCGCGAGCTGCCCAACGAGCGTTTCCTGCTGGAAGGCGAGGTCGAGCAGCTCTCCAAGGGAGGGTCGTTCGTGGGACGCCACGTGCTCGTACCACGCGAGGGGGTGGCGCTGCACATCAACGCCTACAACTTTCCAGTGTGGGGCATGCTGGAGAAATTCGCGCCCAACTTCATCGCGGGTGTGCCGGCCATCGTCAAGCCGGCCACCCAGACCGCGTACCTGACCGAGGCGGTCGTGCGCGCCATCACCGAGTCGGGTCTGCTGCCCGAAGGCGCTTTGCAGCTGATCTGCGGCGGTACGGGCGATCTCTTCGATCACCTCGAGGAGCAGGACCTGGTGACCTTCACGGGCTCGGCGGCCACCGCAAGCTGCCTGAAAGTTCACCCGAACATCGTGGCGCGCAGCATTCCTTTCAACACCGAGGCCGATTCGCTCAACTGCATCGTGCTGGGGGAGAGCGTGCGTCCGCACGACCCCGAATTCGACCTGTTCGTGCGTGAGGTGGCGGGCGAAATGACCTCCAAGGCCGGGCAGAAGTGTACGGCCATCCGGCGGGTGATCGTGCCACGCAGCGTGACCGGAGAGGTGGTGGAAGCCTTGCGGACGCGACTGTCGGGAGTGACCCTCGGTGACCCTTCGCGCGAGGATGTGCGCATGGGTCCACTGGTGAGCGCGCATCAGCGTAACGAAACCCGCAAGGTCGTGGAAGCCCTGTGCGGTGAGGCCGAGCTGGTGGTGGGCGGCGAGGTGCCCGAGTTGCGGGGCGGTGACTGGGAAAAGGGCGGTTTCATGGCCCCGACCGTGCTGCTGTGCGAGCGGCCACTGACGGCCAACGCGCCGCACGAACTCGAAGCCTTCGGGCCGGTCGTGACCTTGATGCCCTACGAGGGCGAACAGGAAGCCAGCGCGCTGGCGCGGCGCGGACGTGGCAGCCTGGTGGCCAGCATTGTCACCTATGACCGCACCGAAGCCCGTTCGCTTTTCTTCGGGCTGGCCAGCGCGCACGGGCGGGTCTTGATGCTCAACCGCGACAACGCGGGGGAAAGCACCGGCCACGGCTCTCCGCTGCCACAGCTCAAGCACGGCGGGCCGGGCCGCGCGGGTGGAGGAGAGGAACTGGGAGGGCTGCGCAGCGTCAAGCACTATCTGCAGCGCACTGCCCTGCAGGCCGATCCCACCACCCTGATGGCGCTGACGGGCGAGTATGTGCGTGGCGCGCAGGTCAGCGAGGACGCCGTCCACCCGTTTCGCAAGCATTTCGAGCAGCTGCAGGTGGGTGATTCCTTGCTGACCCACCGCCGCACCGTGACCGAGACGGATCTGGTGAACTTTGCCAACGTCAGCGGTGACACCTTCTATGCCCACACCGACGAGATTGCCGCGCGCGACTCGATTTTCGGGCGCCGCGTCGCGCACGGGTATTTTCTGGTGTCCGCCGCTGCCGGCCTGTTCGTCAGCCCGGCTCCTGGCCCAGTGCTGGCAAATTACGGCCTGGAGCATCTGCGTTTCATCGAGAGCGTGGGCATCGGTGATACCATCCGTGCGCGTCTGACCGTCAAAAGCAAGACCGCCAAGGACACGCGTCCCGGCGAGCGGCCGACCGGCGTGGTCGAGTGGGCAGTCGACATCACCAACCAGCATGATCAGCTTGTGGCGACCTACTCGATCCTGACGCTGGTCGAGCGGACGCAGGGGTAAGTACGGTCCAGGCGCAGTTCAGAAGTTGCTTCTTCTGGAGGAAACATGTTCAACCCGACCGCTGAAAGCATGCCCCTCGCGCAACTGCGGGAATTACAGCTGCAGCGCCTGCAGGACACGGTCGCGCGCGTGCACGAGAAGGTGCCGTTTTATCGTCGGCGCCTTGGCGAGGTCGGCATGAACCCTGGGGAACTCCGGACCCTGGCCGACGTCGCGCGCCTGCCCTTCACCCGCAAGGCGGATTTGCGCGACCACTACCCCTTCGGGCTTCTGAGCGCGGCGCGTGAGGACATCCGGCGCTTTCACGCGTCGAGCGGTACCACCGGAAAACCCACCGTCGTCGGGTACGACGAAAATGACCTGGAAGTCTTTTCCGAGGTGGTGGCACGCAGCCTGTATGCAGCCGGTGCCCGACCGGGGATGGTCTTTCACAACGCCTACGGATACGGACTCTTCACGGGCGGGTTGGGACTGCATGGAGGTGCCGACCGTCTGGGCCTCGCCACCGTGCCGGTCTCGGGCGGCATGACCGAGCGGCAGGTCACCCTGATCGAGGATTTCGAGCCTGAGATCATCGCCTGCACGCCCAGTTACGCGCTGGTGCTCGCTGAAGCGCTGAGCAGACGGGGCCACGCGCCTGGCACCACCCGCCTGAAGTACGCGATTCTGGGCGCCGAACCGTGGTCGGAAGGCATGCGGCGTGAAATCGAGCAGAAGCTCGGGGTCAAGGCCACCAACATCTATGGTCTCAGCGAGATCATCGGGCCTGGAGTCAGCAACGAGGACGTGACCGAACAGCGCGGCAGCTACCTCTGGGAAGACCACTTCTATCCCGAAATCGTCGATCCCGAAACGGGCCTCAACGTGGCCGACGGCGAGCTGGGTGTACTGGTCCTGACTTCCATGAGTCGCACGGCGATGCCCGTGCTGCGCTACTGGACCGGCGACATCACCCGACTGCTGACCGGTGAAAACAGCACCGGACGCAGCGTGCGGCGAATGGACCGCATTCAGGGCCGGGTGGATGACATGATCATCTTGCGGGGCGTGAACGTCTACCCCAGCCAGCTGGAAGCGGTGCTGGCACAACTGGAGGAACTCACGCCGCACTACCAGATCGTACTGACCCGCACCGGCCTGATGGACGAGCTGCAACTGCGCATCGAAAGCGCACGGCGCGACGCTTCTCTGTCGCAGGAAGTGGTACGGCGCGTCAGGGACAGCGTTGGTATCAGCATCAGCTGCGAGCTGTGCGAAGTGGGCACGGTGCCGCGCAGCGAGGGTGGCAAACTCAAGCGGGTCCTCGATCTGCGAGAAGCGCGTTGAAGCGCGACCAGAAACCGCCCTCATCGTGCAGAAACACGGAGCAGCCCGTGCGTCATGAGTAAAAAGTCAACGATTGGTCATGACGCTGTCAGGTGAGGCGGGTGAACGTTGAGTAAAGTACAGTCATGTGGTTGGATGGCGTGAACGCCCGGTTGGCAACGGAAGTAGGGAACTGCTCGGTACCCGACTCGCTTTGAACGAAGCTGAGCAGCAGGCACTGACCGAGTTGCTGCAGCTCCTGTCCCTACACCTGGCCGGTCGGAGTGTGATTATGAGCGAAATCGAGCAGGTCTGCCAGGGGGGAGAGGCGACCTTTGAGGGTCTCTTGCGCACCTACCGTACAGAACAGCTCAACTACCGTTCATTCGGGGAGCCACACAACCATCGGCTTGAGCCCAGCGCCGCCGGATGAGCGGACGAAACACGGTCAACCGTTTTCACGGAGAAGGGCAGCGCCTGAAGCTCCCTTGGCCGGGTCAATTGACAATGGCGAGCAGAAACACCTGTTTTTCTTCGACCACATCGGACAGTCCGTGCAAGGCGAACTGGTAGTCATGGCCGTGGTGCTGGACCCAGGTGGTTCCGTTCTGCGCCACCTGAAACCCCACCGAATCACCTGTTTTCAGCCAACCCAGCGAACTCTCCACGACATGACCCGGCACGCCATGCTCGAAGTTCCCAGCCTCGCAAAGAATCATGACTTCCATGACCCAGCGTAAAAGGCCGGAATGCGGCCCGACATCTGGTTTCGTGAACGCCGCCGCGCGGGGCGTCCATTTTTCTTTAGCGCAACATTGAAAGAAAAAGCTCTTCCCAAGATGAGCCTTCTGCCCGCCGACCGGACAGCCTTTGCGGCTCAGGCGTTCTGAAAGCTGCCCGCTTGGTGCGGCCCCACTGACAGCCCCGACTGACACTGTGAACGCCGCCTTCATCAGTTTTCATGGAGAGCGCCGGGCACAGCGGCCCGGCGCTCTCCATGAACCGAGAATGCACTCAGGTGTCCAGCTTTTCGTGGAGCAGTTCAGCGACCCGCTGAGGGTCGGCCTGGCCGCCTGTGGCACGCATGACCTGACCGGTGAAAAAGCCGATCAGGCCGGTGCGGCCACTGCGGTAAGCCTGAACCTTGTCAGGTGAGTCGGCCATGACGCGGTCAACCACGGCCATCAGCGTGGCGCGGTCGCTGACCGTGCGACGTCCTTCACGCTCCACGATCTGCACCGGGTCCTCGCCCGACAGTTGGGCCTGGGCCAGCACCTCCTTGGCGATGCGGGCCGTGATGGTCTGGTCCTGGAGGCGGGCGACCAACTGCGCGAGTGCGGCGGGGGAGATTCGGTTGCTGCCGTCGCGCAGGGCGCTGCCAAGCTCGTTGACCACCCAACCCGCCAGAATTCCCACGCTGACGGAAGCGTGGACGGCGGCTTCTTCTAACCAGGCGGCCAACGTCGCTTCACGGGCCAGCACCAGCGCTTCGGCGTCCCCGGTGCCCCGTTCGCGCCAGGCAGAATATATTGCCTGTTGCTGAGGCGTCAGGAGCGGAGCGGCGCCCGCGCTGGCGGGTTGCGGGGGGCGGGTCCGCTCGGACCTGCTGTTTCTGTTTTTGCTGTCTGGCGCGCTTTCTTCGCGGGGCTTCGAGTCACGCAGGGTGATGATGCGGTTGAAGACCAGTGGCGCCCCCGACGGGCGCTGCACGTTCTCGGTTGGGTCGCGCCAGAAGTACCCGGTACGCTCGAACTGGTAGCGGGTGTCCATCGGGTCGTGCAGGACGCTGGACTCGACGAAGCCGTGCAGGATGTGCAGGCTGTCGGGGTTGAGGTAAGCGAGGAAGTCGGTGTCAACCGGGCCGAGGCTGGCATCGCTGATTTCACCGTCCTGAGGCTCGATGTCACTTGCACCCTCCTCAGGGCTGGGTACCGTGAACAGGCGGTCGTACAGGCGGAACTCGGCCCTCAGCGCCTGTGAAGCACTGACCCAGTGAATCACGCCTTTGGCATTTTCGGTCTCGGGCAGCAGCGTGCAGCGCAGTTCGTTCACCTCGCCCGCATCATCCTGGATGACTTCCTGGCACTCGATGACGCCCGCGCCCCGCAGCCGGACCCGTCCGCCCGGCGAAAGACGCTTGAAACCCGGTGATGGCGTGAGGGCGAAGTCTTCTTGCTCGATGAACACTTCACGCGTGAGGCGCGCGAAACGCACGGCCTGCTCCGGCGGAACCCGTTCGCCGGAGGGAAGGGCCACCAGCCCGTCGGGTGACTCCTTGATCACGTCGTGCGGCCAGTATGGCAGGCTCACCTTCTGCCCATCACCCTCTGGGAGGTTCTCGATGACCACCCGCAGGGGGCGCAGTACGGCCATCACGCGCGGAGCGCGGGTGTTGAGGTCATCCCGGATGGCGTGTTCCAGCACTGCGATGTCCACGGTGCGGTTGGTGCGACTGACGCCGATGCCGGCGGCAAAGCGGCGCACGGCTTCAGGCGTGACCCCCCGGCGGCGCAGCGCGGCAATGGTCGGCATGCGGGGATCGTCCCATCCGCTGACATGGCCACCCTCGACCAGCTTGCGCAGTTTGCGTTTGCTGACCACGGTGTACTCCAGTGCTCGCCGGCCGAATTCGTACTGATGCGGCCTCGGCCGATTGGCGAAGAGGTGTTCCATCAGCCAGTCGTAGATGGCGCGGTTGTCCACGAATTCGAGCGAGCAGAGACTGTGGGTCACACCTTCAATGGCGTCTTGCAGGGGATGCTGAAAGTCGTACAGGGGATAGATGCACCACGCGTCGCCCTGACGGTAGTGATGGGCACGCAGAATCCGGTAGAGCACCGGGTCGCGCAACTTGAAGTTCGGGCTCGCCAGATCGATTTTGGCGCGCAGCACGTGGGCACCATCCGGAAATTCTCCCGCACGCATGCGACGAAACAGATCCAGGTTCTCTTCGACGCTGCGTTCCCGGTAGGGACTCGGGGTGCCGGGCGTATCGACCGTGCCGCGCAGCCGGGCCATCTCCTCCCCACTGACGCTGTCGACGTAGGCCAGCCCTTTTTGAATCAGTTCCTGCGCGTAGGCGTAGTACTGCTCGAAATAGTCGCTGGCGTAGTAGAGATGCTCACCCCAATCCCACCCCAACCAGCGAAGATCACGCGCGATACCCTGGGCATACTCTTCGGATTCACCTTCAGGGTTGGTGTCGTCCAGACGCAGGTGATAGCGGCCACCGTAATCTTTGGCGAGTTGAAAGTCCAGAAAGCTGGCGTAGGTGTGGCCGAGGTGCAGGTATCCGTTGGGTTCGGGTGGGAAACGCGTGACGACCTGCGTAACGCGTCCGGACTGCACGTCGGCGTCGATCACGTCCGTGATGAAGTTCGGGCTGACCAGTCGCTCTTGTGGGCTGTTCGTTGGCGTGCTCATGCAGTGAACGCAGGATACACGCCCTGGTGGGACAGCGCTGTGTCGGGAACTGTGGCCGTGCGGATATACGCAGCGCACAGGATGATGAGAAGAAAGTCCTGCCTCGCGCGAGGCAGGACTTTCTTGCGATCAAGCTTTGAGCCTCTAGGGCAAGCTGGAAACTGCGGGCGAGCACGCTCACGGCGCTCCTGTTCCAGTGCGCTCATATTACGCTAAAAACATCACGGGCAAATGTGATTTTGTGAAATATTGACATGGCCATTTCAGGGATCCTTAACCTAGAGAATGCTGCCGCACGGCGTTCTTAGCATGAGGCATGGACTTCGCGACCCTGCACCCCGAGAACAAAGCGCTCAACCTGCTCGAGTCCGCCATCACGCTTTTCCCGGACTTTGGTCCCGAGCTTCGCGGCTGGGTGCAGCAACTGATCGGCACCATTGCCCGCCCGGTGCCTGTTCCGCCGTCCATCGAGAAGCTCGGCGAGGCGCCCGGGAACGGTGCAGCGCTGATGGAACACGAAACTTTCCTGTTGGCCCGCGCTTTGTGTATATACCGTGAGCGCGTTTACCCAGGCGGCGTTGCTTCTCCTCAGGACTTCGGCGGTGCGGCGCGTGATGACCTCGAAAGTGCCATGAGCCGCTTCGAGGAACGCCTCGCACGCTCGAAGCCGAAAGTCGAACTTGAGAATGCACCCGACACCGGTGACTACGTTGACGGAGAAGATCCAGACGCCAGTCGCGCGTGACGCGCCAGCGTGCCAGGCGCTTCCTGTCTTGTACGACGGCGCGCCGAACGGACAAAATGAGACATGTGAGCGGGGAAGCCGAGGTTCACTTCCCCTGCTCTGATATTCAGAGCGCCGCTCGCTTTACGTCCAAATGATCAGTACGGCTGCGCTTCGTGTCCTTGCTCTTCGGCTTGGCTGACCGCCTGGTCCTGCTTGTCCTTGACGCTCTGGACATCCAGGCTCAGGCCCTCTGCCACGCGGCGGCCGTAGTCCTCGTCGCACTGTGAGAACAGGAACACCATGCGCTCCTGAATGTCTTCACGGGCGTCCTTGAGGGCACCGACCAGATTCTTGATCAGCTCATCACGTTCGAAGTCGCTGAAGAGCCGGTAGCGTTCACCGGCCTGCTGGAAGTTGTTCTGCCGTGCGATCTTCTGGCGGACCAGGGGACCTTGCACGGTCGGAGTGTGGTCCTTGCCCGCGCTTTTCGCTTCACGCAAACCCCCCAGCGAGGACGGTTCGTAGTTGACGTGCGGATTCTGACCGAGCGCGAGGTCCACGCGGTAGGCCATCTGCCCGCCACGCTGGTTGGTGGCCACCTGCTTTTGGGGGGCGTTGATGGGCAGCTGCAGATAATTCGACCCCACCCGGTATCGCTGGGTGTCCGAGTACGAGAAGGTGCGGCCCTGCAGCAGCTTGTCGTCGCTGAAGTCCAGCCCGTCGACCAGCACACCCGTCCCGAAGGCCACCTGCTCGACCTCGGCGTGGTAGTCGACCACGTTGCGGTCAAGTACCATACGGCCCACGGGCAGGAAAGGAAAGCGGTCCTCGGGCCACAGCTTGGTGGCGTCGAGCGGATCGAAGTCGAGTTCCGGGTGCTCGCCGTCAGACATGATCTGCACGCACAGCTCCCACTCCGGAAACTCGCCGCGCTCGATGGCCTTGTAGAGGTCCAGGGTGGCGTGGTTGAAGTCCTTGGCCTGAATGGCCTCGGCTTCCTCCTGCGTGAGGTTCTTGATGCCCTGCCTGGGTTCCCAGTGGTATTTGACGAGCACCCCTTCGCCGTCCTGATTGACCCACTTGTAGGTGTTCACGCCCGAACCCTGCATCTGGCGGTAGTTGGCAGGAATACCCCAGGGCGAAAACAGGAAGGTCACCATGTGCAGCGCTTCCGGAGTATTGCTGATGAAGTCGAAAAAGCGCCCCATGTCCTGCACGTTGGTGACGGGGTCGGGTTTGAAGGCATGCACCATGTCCGGGAATTTCATGGCGTCACGGATAAAGAACACCTTGAGGTTGTTGCCGACCAGGTCCCAGTTGCCGTCCTCGGTGTAGAACTTGACCGCGAAGCCGCGGGGATCGCGCAGGGTTTCGGGTGAATGTCCACCGTGAATCACCGAGGAGAAGCGTACGAACACCGGAGTGCGCTTGCCGGCTTCCTGAAACAGCTTGGCGCGCGTGTAGTTGGCGATATTTTCGTCACCGACCTTGCCGTACGTTTCGAAGTAACCATGTGCTCCGGCGCCGCGCGCGTGCACCACGCGCTCGGGAATGCGCTCACGGTCGAAGTGGGTGATTTTTTCCAGAAAGTGGTAATTTTCGAGCGTGGTCGGTCCACGGCTGCCGATGGTGCGCAGATTCTGATTGTCGTAGACCGGGTGCCCCTGGCGGGTGGTCAGGGTCTGCTCTTTGGGGGTGTCGGTGACTGAGGTCGGTGGTTTTTTGGTCTCGCTCATGGTGTCCTCCTCGGGTGGCGTCGCTGTCCTCTTCCCTTGACATTCGTTTGTGACACGGTGGCCAATACCACCCGGCCGCTCGTCATGAAACGCCAATGCTGAGGGAACCGACCGGTCCGGCGTCACCGCACACAGGGCAAGAGGGCAGCTCCGCCCTATACTTTGCATACAAACTATTGCGCGTCAAGCGGGCACGCCCACGAGCGGCGTGCCATAATCAGCCCAGTACCGCCGGCGTCCCGGCGCACGCTGGCGTACGGCGCCAGGAAGAGAGTGTCCTCCCTTGGACCCATCAACGGCCCCCGTCACCACCTTTTTGCTCGACGATCAGCTGTGTCTCGATCTGTACGTCACGTCACGCACCATGATCGCGGCGTACCGGTCGCATCTTGAAGCGGTGAAGCTGACCTACCCCCAATACCTGGTCATGCTGGCCTTGTGGGAGCACGACGCCCAGAGTCTGCGCCAACTCAGCGAACGCCTGGTCCTCGACGCGGGTACGCTCTCGCCCCTGCTCAAGCGCCTGGAAGCGGGCGGCTTTATTTCACGCGTGCGTGATGAGCGCGACGAGCGGACGCTGCGAATTTCGCTGACCCCAACTGGTCATGCCCTGAAACAGCAGCTCGAGCACGTCCCCGCTCAGGTGTCCTGCCTGACCGGACTCTCGGTCGAGGAACTGCAGGACCTCAAGCGGACCCTGCAAAGCGTCACGGCACATTTTCGCGCGGCAACCCTTTCCGAATCGTCTTCTTGAGTTCGCGTTGGGGTCAGCGTCCACCCTCCTGCGGAGCGAAAAATTCCAGCGCTTCGAGTTTCACGTCCTGAACCTGCGCGATGACGTCGCGCAGTTGCGCCTGCGGCAGACTGCCGATCAGCCACAGGTAGTACGGCCCGACGCGGCGCGAGGTCACGCCGCTGCCACCTTGTACATCGCGCGGCGCGATCACGAGCGCCAGCACGTTCAGGCCGTCTGACAGCAGAATTTCGCGTCCAGTCTCACTGGCGTGACAGCCCACCGGCTCGAAAGTCTCGGGCAACGCCAGGCCGGGCAAGCCACGCAAAACGGCCTGGCGGAACGGTGGGTCACTGACGCGCTCGGTCATGATGTTCAGGCGCCGCCTGGGTTTGCCCTGCACACGCGTGAAGGCGGCACGCCGGATCACCTCGCCGGTGGACGTACGCTGTTCGTAGGCCAGCGGCACATCCCAGCGGGCGTCGAGCCAGATGGTCCAGCGGTCGGCTGAACCCCGTTTGGGAGTCAGGTCGTAACGCACCACCCCACGACCCGCCAGCGTCTCGTTCGTGCCCGCGCTGAGGTCGAAGTTGCGCTGCACCAGCCAGGGAACGAACTCTACCCGAGGCAAAGTACGCACACGCCGCGTCGGGTTTCCGCGCGGTGGAAAATAGACGCTGCTCTCGACGGTGCCGTGGACCTCCAGGTGCCGCGCACGGCGCATGGCGTCCAGAAAGGAAGCGAGGTCCTGGGCCTGGGCGCTGCTGCCGAGCAGCAGTGCCAGGACGCCGCAGGCGAAACGCCTCACCAGCCCACCCCGCTGGCCTGGTTGTACACCTCGTACGCGGCGTGCGTGGGCAGCGTCTGACCGTGCTGCAGATACAACACGCCGCCCAGCATCGCTGCCGTGGCCAGCAGTCCCGAAGCCCAGCGCCATCCATTGCGGCGCGCGCGGGTCTGCCGCCAGCTTCGCAGGGCACGTTCTGCCGCAGCTTCGTCAAGGCTCGTGAGGGTTCGCGCGCCGGCGAACAGCGCGTCCAGGTTCTCGTCGTCGAACGGTTGTGGTTTCATGGGACCCTTCACGGAGTGACTCCCTCCTTGATCAGCAGCTTCCTGAGCGCCTGGCGTCCACGAGAGATGCGTGACTTGACGGTGCCGAGTTCCACGCCCAACACCTGAGCGATTTCCTGATACTCCAGACTGGAAAGTTCACGCAGTGCCACCGCTTCACGCTGATCGGCGGGCAATTGCGCGAACGCCCAGGCCAACCGGGCCCGCAGATCGGCGATTTCACCCACGTGCACCGGATCGCTGGACGCCACCAGGTCCGGCGTGTCGTCCAGTGGCAGGCTCGGCCTGGCCCACAGCGCCTTGTAGCAGGCATTGAGGGTAACACGGTGCAGCCAGGTCGAGAACTGCGCGTCACCGCGAAATGAGCGCAGGCCCCGGTGCACGCTCATCAACACCTCCTGCACCACATCGTTCGCCGCGCCGCGGCCCACGAGGTGGTGCGCCAGCAGGTGAACACGTGGCAGGTGACGGCGCATCAGGACTTCAAAGGCCGCCTCGCTTCGCCGTGCTTCGGCGAGCAGTTGTTCGTCGCTCCAGTGCTCCAAGCTTTCCTCACCTTATTGGAGGACGCCGATCGAAAAAAGTTCCCGCGCTTGTCCCAGACTCGCTATGCTGCGCGGGTGAGCGATTCCGAGTCGTTGAAAACGCGCAGCCTCGTGCTGCCCGGTGCGCTGAGGGCCACGTTGCCCGCTGCCCGCTGGGAAGAGGTCACGGTCGGCGAGAGCGGTGCGCGCGTGCTGCGTTCCTCGCGTTTCATGCTGAAAATTCAGCCGAAACGCATCCACGGCACGCTCTTCGCCGAAAAAGAGCGTCTGCGCTGGCTGGCGTCGCGCATTCCCGTTCCACGCGTGGTGGCCTATCACCAGGAAAGCGGCACCGAGTACCTGGCCACTGAGCGGTTGCGGGGCATCGATATGAGCCATCCCGACGCGGCGCTGCACGCCCGTCGCAACACCGAACTGCTGGCGCGCGCTTTGCGGGAACTGCACGCGCTGCCTGTACGCGACTGTCCTTTCGACATGAGTCTGCGCGTCATGCTGGCAGAAGCCCGCGAGCGGGTCGGGCTGGGGCTGGTCGACGAAGCCGACTTCGACGGGGAGCGTGCCGGGCACCGCGCGCGGGACGTGCTGCGCGAGGTGGTGCGCACTCGCCCGGACCGTGAGGACCTGGTGCTCACCCACGGCGACGCCTGTCTGCCCAACGTGATCGTGGCCGGTGAGTTCGTGGCGGGGTTTGTCGATGTGGGGCGCGCCGGCATCGCCGACCGGCATGCCGACCTCGCCCTGGCCGTGCGCAGCCTGCGACGCAACTACGGTGAAGAGTTTGCTTTGCTGTTCCTGGACACGTATGGGCGTGCCCTGGTCGATGAGGACAAGCTGCAGTTTTACCAGTTGCTCGACGAACTGTTCTAAGCTCGCGCGGTACTGGGTCAAGACGCATTGAGGCGCTCCTCACGGCGCCCGGCGGCGGGCCCGGAACAATGCCGGCATGGACGTCATCGTAGAAACCATTCCGAACGGCGCACAAAACGAGCATGTGGTACTCGAAAGCCCACTCGCGTGGCTGCCGCAGGGCGCGCGCGTGCTGATCGAGCCTGGTCGTGGCGAGGGTACCGAGGGCGAGTACGACAACCACCTCGTCTTCGAAGGACAGCATCACCACATCCGCAATGTCCGCGTCATCGACGGCCATCAGCCTG
>NC_019793.1:3750000-3881839 GCF_000317835.1 Deinococcus peraridilitoris DSM 19664
CGTCGCGCTCCGATTCACTGCGTCGCTTGTCGTGCAGTTTCTTGCCGCGCGCGACGGCCAGCTCGATTTTGAAGTGCCGACCCTTTTCGTACAGCCGAACGGGCACCAGGGTCAGGCCGGTCTGGCTCAGCGTCCGTTCGAGCTTGCGGATCTCTTCGCGCTTCAGC
The DNA here is from genome assembly GCF_000317835.1 of Deinococcus peraridilitoris DSM 19664. Taxonomy (NCBI): domain Bacteria; kingdom Thermotogati; phylum Deinococcota; class Deinococci; order Deinococcales; family Deinococcaceae; genus Deinococcus; species Deinococcus peraridilitoris. The sequence goes on from NC_019793.1 coordinate 3,750,168, forward strand.
AACAGTCGCCGTTTGCGCCGGGGTTCATGGTTGTTGTACGACGCCTGGGTGTAGGGCGGAATGTAGAGCCCTTCCAGTTCGACGTTGTGTCCTTCGACGCGCGCGTAGGCGTCCCGGAAGTCGACCCCCCCGGCCCGTACGCTCTTGACTTCGCTGCCCGTCAGCGCGATACCTGCCTCGAAGCGCTCCAGCAGTTCGTATTCGTAATGGGCGCGTCGGTTGGTATACACGCGGGCATTCTAGCAGGGCTCTCAGGTCGCGCACAGATTGGCTAAGTGAAATTATTCACGATAAGCCGGACTTGTGATAATTCTACCACGCAGCTGCAGGCGAGGACTTACTGTTCAGGAGAAAAATCGAAGACCGCACGAACAGGGCCGTCGGGTTCGGCATGTCACAAGAAGGCGAAGGCCCTCACCGAAATCCGCCGGGCCTCCCGGGTTCTTCTGCTTACCGGGGCGCCCGCCCGGCCAAGCGGTCGACCAGCACGCTTGCCAGCAGGCCCAGAACACACAACGCCAGCACTGGCCCATTCCCAAAGCGCACGAACGGCGTCGTGCCCCTGAGATACTGGAAGCGGGCGTGCAGTGCTTCTTCTCCAGGGCCACTGAAGCGCTGGCGAACCCGACCTCGCTCGTCGACGACTGCCGCCACGCCCAGATTAACCGAACGCATGACGTAGCGGCGGGTTTCGATGGCGCGCAGACGACCCATCTGAAAATGCTGCTCGACGCCCAGACTCTCGTCGTACCAGCCGTCGTTCGAGACGTTGACGAGCACCTCGGCGCCCGCTCCCACCAGACCCCGCGTCACGCCCGGAAACACGCTGTCATAGCAGATGTACGTGCCGTAAGCGTGCGGGCCGAGCGGCAACGGCGTCGCCGCACGCCCAGGATTGGGCGGATTGAAAGGCACACCCAGCAGCCGCGACCAGATCCAGGCGTACGCCGGGCGCAGCGGCTCACGCCAGGGATAGAACTCACCAAAGGGCACGAGCTGCATCTTGTCGTACTCGCCCAGAATCGCTCCGTTCCAGCTGACGGCACTGTTGCGCTGCGGAAACCCGACTCCGGTGATCATCTCGCGCCGGGGCAACAACGTGCGCTGGTCGAAGTCGGGATGCACGAACACGGCCGTTTCCGACCACACCAGCACTTCACCCGGATCGATCTGGCGGCTCAGGCGCATTTGGGCTTCGAACTGTGACTCGAATGAGCTGCCCGCGCCTTTGGCCTTTTCGAACGAGTTCACGTTGGTGCGCAGCAGCAGTGCCCGTCCCGGCTCGCCGGTCAGCTCGGGACGCGTGAGGCCGTACGCCACGGCCGCGCTCCAGACCACCACAGCGCCCAGCAGTGGCCGCGTGTGCCCGCGCAGCGCCAGGGCCAGCACCGCGGCGGTGGTGCTCACGAGCAGGCTGAGCAGCAGCACCCCACCCAGGTCGGCGATCTGGACGACCGGCAAGGGCAGCAGCGTATACCCGACAGTTCCCCAGGGAAAGGCAATCTGGCCCAGGTGCCTGAGCCACTCCAGCACCACCCACAGAAAGGCCAGCAGCCACAGGCGCGTTTCGGTCCGACTGCCGAGACGCCAGCTGGCCCACCCCAACACGCCCCAGAAAAACGCTTCCAGGGCATAGAGCGGCACGAACATCAACACCCCGAAGATGCCGAATCCGGTGCCGAAACTTTGCGGCAGCCAGTACAACGTCAGGGTAAAAAAGGCCAGCCCCGCCCAGAACAGACGCGCCGCCGCGCCGCGCGAGGTCGGGGCACCAGCGGCGAAGGCGAACAGGACGCCCAGCACGACGGGGGTCAGAAAACTCCAGGCAAAGGGAATTCCGCAGGCAGCGAGCAAGGCGCCCAGCGCAAGGGCAATAAGGGCGGACGGCACCCGTTCACTCTATCCCCGGAAACTGAGAGGCCCAAGTCGTCGTCGGGGCAACGTGCGGACTCAGCCACGGTGGACGGTTCTGTAGTACGCTGAAGGCGAAAAGCAATGAGGAATTTGTGAGACTGGCCTTTCTGAGTGACATCCATGGCAACATCCACGCGCTCAGCGCGGTGCAGCGCTTTCTCGACGAACAAAAGGTCGAGTCGGTGTTCATTCTCGGCGACCTGGTCGGTTACGGTGCCAGCCCCGGACCTGTCATCGACCTGGTGCAGCGCGCCGGGTGGGTCACGGCCCTGGGCTCCAGCGACGCTCGCGCCGCGTTCGACTTCGCGGCGCGTGGCGAACGTGGCGGGGTGGCAGAACAGACACTCGCCTGGACCCGGACCATGCTCACCGACGAACAGATGGAATTCCTGCGCCGTCTGCCCGCCGGGGGGCGCATCATGACCAAGATGGGCCGGGTGCGTTATTTTCACGGCAGCCCGCACGACCCCGATTCCCGAATCGATTTGATGGCCGACGACCGCGAACTGCAGGGTGTCCTCGAAAATCTGGGCGCCAAGGTCGTCGTCTGCGGCGGGACCCACGTGCCTTACTTTCGCAAAGTCGACGGGGGGATCTTTATCGATCCGGGCTCGGTGGGCCTGTCGCTCAACCATGAACCCGGCGCGGACGTGGCCTTGCTCGAAATCACCAACAAGGACGTGAGCGTCAAACTCCACAAAGTACCCTACGACGTTCATGCGGCCGCTTTCGACATCGTGGCCTGGAACCTGCCCCCCGTGATCGCCGAGGTCATCCGTTCGGGCCACATGGCCAGCTGACGCTCACGCGTCTTGTTCATGTACTCAGAAGACATTCACCTATACTCAGGTCATGGCCGTCGTGCGGGCAAAGTCGCAACGTCAACAAGGCGACTCGCCACACGCGCGGACGCTGTTTCTCGCCCTGATGCTCTTTACGGTCACACTCACCGTCTGGATGCTGAGCGGTGCGCCGCCTGCGGAACATCGACATTCGCTGGGTTACCTGCTGTACCTGCCGGTGTGCGCACTGAGCGCCGGCCTGCTGCTGAAAGCCGCGAAGCGCTTGGAACATCCCGGGGCCCGCGGCTGGTTGTTGCTGGGCGCGGGTGTGGTGTGCTGGGGACTGGGTGAAGCGACCTACGGAATCATCGACGCGGTATGGCAACTGCCCGTCTTTCCCTCGCCTGCCGATCTGTTTTACCTGAGCTTTTTTCCGCTCTTCATGCTGGGTCTGTTTTCCTTTCCCCGCGAACCGCTGACCAGGCCACAGTTGGTCGGGTTCCTGCTCGACGTGGCGATTGCAGTCACGGTCATCGCCAACATCATCTGGCACGCTTCCGAACTGCCCGCCACACTCGCGGGCAACGTCGACAACCCGCTGGCCTGGGTCCTGAGCCTCGCTTACCCACTGTCCGACCTGTTGCTGGCCGCGGTTCTGCTGGTCACCGCGTTGTGGCGACCGCGCGGGCTGTCGCGTCTGCAGCTGCTGTTGCTGACGGCCGGGACGCTGATGTTTCTCGGGGCCGATCTGGCCTACGGATACCTCGAAAGCAAAGCGCTTTACCAGGAATGGGGCGCGGTTGATGTGTTCTGGTTGTGGGGTCTGGCGTTGTTCGGCTGGGCAGGGCACCTGGCGCCCGGTTCGCGCCACGCCAAAACGGCGGAGCCATCGCCCACGCAGTCGCGCGAGCGCGCCCGGTCATTGCGCGAAATGCTGCCGCCCACCGCCATTCTCGCTTCCTTCGGAGCATTCCTGGTGTTGCAGATGACAGGCCCCCGGGACACCAACTTCGAAGCGGGCCTCACCGCCGTGGTACTGCTGGTGCTGTGCCGGCAGGTTGCAGGAGTGTTCGAGCGCCAGAGCCTCTCCGCCGATCTGTTCCGGCGCGACCGTTACGACGACCTGACCGGCCTTCCCCGGCGCGCAGCACTGCTCACCCACCTGACGCAGGCCATTCGCGGCGCGCAGCGCGACCGTCACCTGGTAGCGGTAATGTATGTAGACCTCGACCGGATGAAGCACGTCAACGACTGGTACGGCCACGCTCAGGGCGACGTGGTCATCCAGGCCATGGCGCAGCGCTTCGGACAGCTGGTGCGGCAGGGTGACCTGGTGGCCCGCTTCGGCGGAGACGAATTCGTGGTGGTACTGCACAACCTGACCGGTGCGCCCGACGTCAGACTGATCGCCGAACGTTTTCTGCAGAGCATCGCGCAGCCCCTCACGCTCAACGAGGACCAGCTGTATCTCACGGCCAGCATCGGAATTTCGATGTGCCCGCAAGATGCCGGCGACGCCGAGCTGGCCCTGCACAACGCCTATCTCGCCGTCGAGCAGGCCAAACAGCAGGGCAAGAACCGCATCCGTTTCTACGAAGAGAACCTCACGCAGTCGCTCGTTCATCGTGGTCAGCTCGAAAGCCACCTGCGCCACGCCCTGCAGCACGAAGGGCTTTCCGTGCACTATCAACCGCTGCAGCAGCTGAGCAGCGGCAGGATTGCCGGATTCGAGGCCCTGATTCGCTGGACTTCTTCCACACTTGGTGTGGTTTCGCCTGCCTCGATCATTCCCCTGGCCGAAGAGCGAGGCCTGATCATTCCGCTGGGAGAGTGGGTGCTGGAGCGCTCGCTGCGTCAGATCAAGCGTTGGCGTGAGTCGATGCACGACGAGGTGTACGTGTCGGTGAATGTCTCGGCCCTGCAGTTCAGTCAGGCCGGCTTCGTCGCAACCGTCGAAGGAATGCTGGCCGACGCGCAGTTGCCCGGCAGCGCGTTGATGCTGGAACTGACCGAAAGCAGCCTGGTGGAAAACATCGAGAGCTCTACTCAGACCATCAACGCTCTTCGGAATCTGGGAGTGCGGGTGGCCCTGGACGACTTCGGCACCGGCTACTCCTCGTTGAGTTACCTGCGTCAGCTGCCAGTGGATGTCCTCAAGATCGACCGCTCGTTTGTACAGTCGATCGACGACGGTGGAAAAGCGTTTGTCCGGGCCATCACCACTTTGGCACACGATCTGCGTCTCACGGTCGTGGTCGAGGGAATCGAAGAGCGCGAACAGCTCGAAATGCTGGCGGAGCTCGGGTGCGACCTCGGACAGGGCTTTCTGATCGGCCGTCCGGCGCAGGCCGCCGAGATTGAACGTCATTACGACCTGCCCATCGAAGTGCTCGTGGGCGAGTAAGCCTGGCCGGCTCAAAGCCTCCGGGAACCGAGTTCAGGCGGAAAGCGGCTCACCCTGGAGGGCCGCCTCGAAACGGCGCACCAGACCGTGTGCGCCGAGCAGCGTTTCCAGGGCGACCATCAAGGCGCGGTAAGGCGCAGGGCGTGCCGCCTCGCCCATCAGGCCCAGCCGCCAGATGACGCCCGCAGTGGGGCCAAGCCCGCCCGTAACGCTGATGCCATGCGTGCGCAGGGCCTGACGGACAATCGTGTCGTCGAGTCCTTCGGGCAGGCGCAAGGCCAGCACGGTGGGCAGGCGCGCTTCCGGCTGCTTGACATAGTGACTGAATCCCAGTGGTTCCAGCGCGCTCACCACCGCGTAACCCAGTTGACGCACCCGCTCGGCGCGCGCTTCCAGACCTTCTTGCAGCGCGGCCCGCAGCGCGGCGTGCAGCGCGAAGTGAAGGTTGACGGGCACCGTGTGGTGGTAGGTGTGCTCGACCCAGTAGTCCCGCAGGCCCTCGAAGTCGCAGTACCACAGCGGGACAGGCGAGCGCCGGGCGCTGAAGCGCGCCAGTGCCCGTTCACTGACGGCAATGGGGGCCGTCCCCGGAGGTGCCGAAAGACACTTCTGCGAACCGGTGTAGGCATAATCGACGCCCCATTGCTCCATGCGGAACGGCTGCATCCCGGCCGTGGTGACCGCATCGACCGTCAGCAATACCCCGGCGTGACGCACGATCTCGGCAATTTCGGGAACCGGGTTGAGCACCCCGGTGCTCGTCTCGCCGTGTACCACCGCCACCATGCTGACGCCATCGATGTGCGCGGCCACGTCGGCGGGATTGATGCTCTCCCCCAGCGGCGCCGTGACCAGGCGGACGCGTGCGCCGTAACGTGCGGCCATCTCGGCCATGCGGCGGCCGAACGAGCCGTTGGCGCACACCAGCACCTCGTCACCACTCTCGACCAGGTTGGCAAAGCCCGCCTCCATTCCCAGGCTGCCCGTCCCGGCCACGAGCGCGGTAAAAGCTTCGGGCGCGGTACCGTACAAAACCCGCAGGTCAGCCTGGATTTCCGCATTGAGCGCGAAGAGTTCCGGGTCCATATGACCGATCATCGGGCGCATCAGGGCTTCGCGCGCGTCCGGATGGATGGGAGTCGGTCCGGGAGTCAGCAGCACGGGTTCAGGCAGGCTGGGGCGCATATTCCGTGCAGTGTAGCGTCCGGCTGCACGCGCCTGGAGCAAGTTGTTCACACCAGCACGCCCACGGTGCAGGTGCGCGCTTCAGATGCTCGCTGCGAGACACGCGACGGTCTGCCGGGCGATCTCCCCTTCCTCGTCGGTGGGAATCACCAGCGCGTGCGGGGGCGTCAGGGTGACTTGGGTGTCGCCCCGTTGGTTGGCGTCTTCATCGAGCTGAAACCCAAAAGCTTCCAGTCCGCGAATGACCTCCGAACGGGTCCAGGCGTCGTTTTCACCCACACCTCCGGTGAAGATCAGCGCGTCGATGCCGCCGAGAACGGCCACGTACGCGCCGACCTGCTGCCGCAGGCGGTACACCATCACCTGCAAGGCGAGTTCTGCGCGCTCGTGCGCTTCCTGACGTGCCCGGTGCAGATCACGCAGATCGTTTGACAGGCCACTGAGACCCAGCAGCCCACTTTCGCGGTTGAGAATAGCGCTGGCCCGCGCCGCTCCTTCGCGCTCCGCGAGCCACAGTGCCACGGCAGGATCGAGGTCGCCGCTGCGGGTGCCCATCACCAGCCCTTCGAGCGGGGTGAACCCCATGCTGGTATCGATCGACAGACCTCCACGCACGGCGCAGGCACTGGCGCCGTTTCCCAGGTGCAGGCTGACGAGCCGCAGTTCGCTCAACGGACGTTGAAGATGGCGGGCCGCTTCGCGCGTCACGTAGGCGTGGCTGGTGCCGTGAAAGCCGTAGCGGCGCACGCCGTGTTCCTCGTAAAGGGCATACGGCAAGGCGTACAGGTACGCTTCACGCGGCAGGGTCGCGTGAAAGGCGGTGTCGAAGACACCGACGTTGGGAATCCCGGGCAGCATCTCGAGCGCCGCGCGGATGCCCGCCAGCGCCGGTGGGTTGTGCAGTGGCGCGAGCGGCGTCATGGCCTCCAGCACCCGCAGCTCCGCGGCGTCGAGCCGGGTGGGCGCGCGAAAGCGCTCGCCCCCGTGCACCACGCGGTGACCGATCACCTTGATATCCCCCACGGGCAACTCGCTCACGACGCGCTTCAGGGCCGCGCGGTGGTCGGGGACGTCCGCTTCTCCGATCCGCTCGACAAGCCCTTTGTGCAGCACGCGCAGGTCGTCTGCGCCGAGAAGCTTGTACTTCAGGCTGCTCGAGCCGGCATTGAGTACGAGAACGCTCAAGGATGTCCTCCAGAAGACGACTTAGTGAATATATTCACGATAAGCAGGGCTCGTGAATTGTTTAGCTCCGGTCAACGGGTTCTGCCGTATAGCCGCCTTTCGGCGATTCTTTCAGGCGGGCGAACGGCCGGTGCGCGTCATGAGGCACGGCGATAATGGCGTTCTCGGCGGCCCAGCGCGGAAAGAACTGCTTACGCACCCCGAGCGTCGTCACCGGATACAGGTCGTAACCCATGATGTAGGGATACGGCAGGTGAGCGAAGGTGGGCAGCAGGTCTGCCGTGTACACCAGCGTCTCGCCTTCCGAGCGAAGCACCACGCCCTGCTGGCCCAGGTTATGACCGGGCAACGGGATTACGCTGAGGCCGGGAAGCAGCTCGGCTTCCCCTTCGACGATTTCGAAGAGGCCGGCTCGCTCGACGGGCTCGATGTACTCGCTCAGATAGCTCGCGCGGTTGCGCTCGTGGGAATGCGTCGCGTCGTACAGATCCTGTGCCTGCACCACGTAGGCGGCGCGCGGAAAGGTCGGCGTGCCGTCGACCGTGACGTTACGCCCGGCATGATCGAAATGCAGGTGGGTGTTGATGACCAGATCAATATCGCCGGGAGTCAGGCCGAGGGCGTGCAAGCCGTCGAAAACCGTCTCGTCGCGCTCGACGGCGTACAGCGCTTCGAACTTGTCACCACCGCGGTCCCAGAAGCCGGTTTCGATCAGCACGTTGCGTCCGCCAAGCTGAATCAGCAACGGGTTGATGCGCAGCTGGATGCGGTTGTGCTCGTCGGGCGGCGCGACCTTCTGCCACAGCGCCCGGGGCACCACCCCGAACATCGCGCCGCCGTCCAGCCGGAAGCGGCCATCGGTGAGCGAGGTGACGCGCGCCTGACCAATTTTGAGGGAGTGAAGCCACATGCGCCGAGCCTAGCATTCACCGTCCACCGTCGCCGCGTGCTCAGAGCGGCGCGAAGGGAGACGACTGGCGCGCCGAGAACAGGCGTTCGTGGTACTGACCGGCCTGCGCGTCGGTCATATCGGCAATGAAATCACAGACCATGCGGGCCCGGGCGCGCTCGGACACCGTGTCCTGGAGTGCCGAGCGCATCGCAGGCGGCAACACGGCCGCGCGGATGTCCTCCAGATCGCCCAGCGCCGTTTCAAGGAGCAACTCGAACAGGTCGCGCACAATTCGCACTGCCTGGCGGGCCTGCACGCCCGTGCGCTGGTCACGCAGCACCAGCTCCTGCGTGATGGCCTTCAGGATGGTGCATTCCTGGCGGTCCTCGTCGGGCACCAGCAACGCGAAGTCAAAGCTGCTCTGCGCCACGTGGCCACCTTCCGTCAGGGGTGCCACACGCGTTCCGGTGACAAAGCGGTGCACATACGAAGCGCCCACCTCGCGCACCCGGGCGGTGCTGGGGGCGGCACTCCAGCCGTCGTCGAGACGCGACCACAGCGAGTGCAGCACGTGCAGCACCAGATCGTCGCTCAGGGCCGGGTCGCTTCTTCGGGCACGCCGCGCGACGCGCTCCACCACCTCGCGTGAACGCAGTGAATGCGCGCTCAAGAGCTGCGAGGTCAGGCTGTCCTCCAGGTCGTGCAGCGAGTAGGCGATGTCATCGGCCCAGTCCATGATCTGGCAGATCACGCTGCGCGACGGCGTGTGGCGCTGCGCCTCGGACACCCCAGCGTACAGCCAGTGGGTATAGTCATCGGCGTCGTCCTCGTACAGGGCCGGCAGACCGTGATGACCGCCCGGATACTTCAGTACCCCCAGCAGCGTGGCGCGCGTGACGTTCACGCCCGGGTGTCGGGTGGTCAGCGGTTCCAGGCGGGTCAGAATGCGCACCGTCTGCGCGTTGCCCTCGAAGCCGCCGTAGGGAGCCATGCAGGCGGCCAGGGCGTCCTCGCCGTTGTGACCGAACGGTGGGTGCCCGAGGTCGTGGGCCAGTGCGGCCGCCTCGGCCAGGCTGCCGGGCAAGCCGTGATTGCTGGCCAACGCACGAGCGATCTGCGCTACTTCCATGGCATGGGTTACCCGCGTGCGCAGGTAGCCCGACCAGCCCGCCGCGAAAATCTGACTCTTGCCCTGCAGACGCCGAAAGGCCGCGCTGTGGACGATGCGCGCCCGGTCGCGTTCGTACGGATCGCGCAGGTCGCCTTCGGCAGCCGCTTCGGTGGCAAACCGCCGCTCGGTGTCGTGCGCGTTGAACCAGTCGTAAGCAGTGGGCGCCAGAGAAGTCATGAGGGAAGTCTAGAGGGTGCGCAGGCTGTCAGGTCAGGAAAAAGCTGAAGCCATCTCCAGAGATGAACGGTGCAGCCAACCGCGCTTCAGGCGCCGCGCACGCAACCAGCGCGGATTTCCCGCGCCAGCTCGCCCACACCACCGGGCTGCCGGGCTGCGGTCACCAGCGCGCTGCCCACCACCACACCGTCTGCCACGCGCGCCACGGCCTGGGCGGACGCGCGGTCCGCGACCCCGAAGCCCACCGCGATCGGCTTGTCAGTGAAGCGGCGTGCCAGCTCCAGCATGGCCGGAACCTCGTGCAGGGCGCTGCCCGAACGCGCGCCTGTCACGCCCGTGACGCTCACGGCATACAGAAAACCGGTGGTGGCACCCGCGACCAGCTCAATGCGCTCGGGCGTGCTGGTCGGGGCAATCAGAAAGGTCAGGCGCAGACCGTGGGCGGCGGCCAGCTCGCGCAGCTCGTGCGCCTCGTCGGGTGGCAGGTCGGGCAGAATGAGGCCGTCCACCCCGGCTGCCACGGCTTCGCGCACGAAGCGCTCCTCGCCCCAGGCCAGGATCGGGTTGTAGTAGGTCATGATGACAAGCGGTTTGTCGGTGACGCTGCGCAGCGAGCGGGCCGCCTCGAACGTCCGCGCGATGGTGGCGCCCCCCCGCAGCGCGACTTCGCTGGCCTGCTGAATGGTCGGGCCGTCTCCCAGCGGGTCGGAGTACGGCAGACCGATTTCGAGCAGATCGGCGTGGGCCAGCAGCGTGCGCGCTTCGCGCTGAAAGGCGGCCTGGTCCGGGTAATCGGCAGGCAGGTAGCCGATGAACGCGGCGCGTCCTTCGGCCTGTGCGGCGTCAAACGCACTCTGGATGCGGTTCTGGGCACTGTTCTGGGTGGCGGTCATGCGAGTCTGGCCTCCCGCTCGACTTCCTGAATTGCTTCACGGCTTTCCAGGTCGAGTTCGCGCTGCAGCAGGCGCATCGCTTCGGTCACATCCTTGTCGCCACGGCCCGAAAGGTTCACGACGATGATCTGGTCGGCTGGCATCTGGGGCGCGAGCTTCATGACGTGGGCGATGGCGTGCGCGGTTTCGAGGGCCGGGATGATCCCCTCGGACCGTGTGAAGGTTTTGAAGGCGGCGAGCGCCTCGTCGTCGGTGACGGGCACGTACTCGGCGAGCCCGTAGCGCGCGTAAAAGCTGTGCTCGGGTCCGATGCCCGGGTAATCGAGACCCGCCGAGATGCTGTGCGCCGGCACGATCTGACCGTTCTCGTCAAAGAGCAGGTACATCTTGGCGCCGTGCAGCACGCCGACTTTGCCGCCACCGACGCTGGCGGCGTGGCGACCGCTCTCCAGGCCCTCGCCTGCCGCCTCGACACCGATCAGCCGTGGGCGTTGCTCTTCGGGCAGGTAAGCAAACGGCGCGAAGATACCGATGGCGTTGCTTCCCCCGCCCACGCAGGCGACCACCGCGTCGGGCACGTCGCGTCCTTCGCGTTCGAGCAGCTGCCGGCGCGTCTCCTCACCGATCACGCTCTGAAAGTCACGCACCATCGCCGGGTACGGATGCGGACCGACAACGCTGCCGAGGATGTAGAAGCTGTCACGCACGTTGGTGACCCAGTCGCGGATCGCTTCGTTGGTGGCGTCTTTCAGGGTGGCCGTGCCGCTGGTCACTTCACGCACCTCGGCGCCCAGCAGCTTCATCCGGAAAACGTTGAGGCTCTGGCGGCGGATGTCCTCGGCGCCCATGTACACGACACACTGCAGCCCGAACAGCGCGCAAGCAGTCGCGGTGGCCACGCCGTGCTGACCGGCGCCGGTCTCGGCGATAATTCGCCGTTTACCCATGCGACGCGCCAGCAGGGCCTGACCGATGGTGTTGTTGATCTTGTGCGCGCCGGTGTGGTTGAGGTCTTCGCGCTTGAAGTAAATCTTCGCGCCGCCCAGTTGCCGGGTCAGGTTTCGGGCCAGGTAAAGGGTGCTGGGGCGGCCTACGAATTCGCGCAGGTAGTCACCCAGGTCACGGAGAAATTCGGGATCGGTCCGGGCAGCTTCATACGCTGCGGCCAGATCGTCGAGGGCAGGAATCAGGGTTTCCGGCACGTATCGCCCGCCGAACTCGGCGAAGCGCCCACGCGCGTCCGGTTGCGGATAACGCGGCAAAGTCATAAGTGCTTTCAGGCTAGCGCTCACCCGGATGGAGAATCCCTTCATTTTTAGACAAGCGGTCTAAGTTTCGCGCATATGGCGTGAGCAGCTCAGCGGCGCTCACCTCGGCGGGAACGTCCCACCCCAGGGAACGCGCCAGGGACGCAAGCACCCGCTCCGGACGCTCGCCGGCCTCGCGCAACTCCGCCACGCTGGGAGCGCCGCCCCGCTTTGCCAGTCGCTGACCCCGGTAGTCAGTCATCAGGGGCACGTGCAGGTAGCGTGGCGAAGTAAAGCCCAAGGCCTGCTGCAACGCCACATGCCGCGGCGTGCTGGGCCACAGGTCCTCGCCACGCACGACGTCCGTGACGCCCTGCTCTGCGTCATCCACCACCACGGCCAGATGGTAGGCGTAGGCGCCATCGGCACGGAGCAGCACAAAATCGCCGATGTCCGAACTCAGCGACTGGCACAGCGTGCCAAGCCGCGAATCGTGCGCGCAGACCACGCCGTCGGGCGCGCGCCAGCGCACGGCCGCTCCCGGGGAGGGCGGCAATCCAGCCGGGCGGCACGTGCCCGGATACACGGCTTCGGTCCCGTGAGGCGCACTGACAGCCTCGGCGATCTGACGGCGGGTACACTGACAGCGGTAGGTATCGAGCCTGCCAAGCGCCGCCGCGTACCTTTCGCGCCGCTCGCTTTGCACCACCTCGGCGTCCCAGGTCAGGCCGAGCCAGGCCAGATCCCGCCGGGTCAGGTCGTAGGCCCAGGGACGCGTGCGGCCCACATCGAGGTCTTCAAACCGCAGGAGGTGCCTCCCTCCAAGCGCACGGGTGTGCAGCCAGGCCAGCAGCGCGGTTCGTGCGTTCCCGAGGTGCATGACGCCGGTCGGGCTGGGTGCGAAGCGGCCAGTGCGCGCTGCCCGGAGGTCAGACATCGCGTCCCTCGCCCGTCATGGCCTGCAGCGGATCGCGTCCGTTCCAGCTTCCGCGGCTGGCAAGCACCTCGAAGCGCGCGAACAGTTCTTCGCGGTACCAGCGTTCCCGCCGGGTGCGCGCGATGACCGTGCGGTGTTCCCCGTCAGCGTACGCAAAACGGCGCATGCTGGCCGCGTCCCGCCACAGACTGAAGGTCGCCTGACGCAGCAGCGGCGCCTCGCCGACGCCCAGAGCCGCCAGCAGACCGGGTTGCGCATGCAGTGCTCGCTGCGAAGCGGGCACCGCCTGCCAGAAGGCACGCAGCTTACTGGGCCGGAGAGTGGCGCGGGTGAGCACTGCCACGGGCGCGGAGGGCGCGGGCACGCCCCCTGGCGTGCCCGCGCCGAAAGGTAGAGCCCCGTCCCACGCGCCATGCCACTGGACCGGGCGCATGATGACCGTGTAACTTTCCGCCAGCAGCGGAAACTCGCGGCGGTGAAACAGGCTGTGCTCGAACTGCTCGAACGCGGCCCGGTCCTGCCAGACCGCGAAACGGGCCCAACGAAGCGGGTCGGCGCTCAGCGTCAGGTCACCGCCACGCCCAGTGCCCAGCAGGCGCACGAAGCGCAGTCCCGGCACATGGCGCAGGTGGCGACCGTCCAGGGCCATCTTGCGCCAGCCATGCCACCAGCTACGCGCCTGAAAGCGGTTGATGGTGAGGCTGACCACCAGTCCGGCACGTTCGCTCACGCCCGCATTGTACGCCCCGGTGCGTCGGACTCCCGAGCCCGCCCGCTCAGGTGAGGTGTACAGTACCCGTATGCAACGAGTGCTGGCGCTGGCCGCGCTGATGGCCATGAGCGGGGGAAACGCCGTGTCATGGCGCGGCGAAATCATTTATCAAGTCATGCCCGACCGTTTCTTCAACGGCGACAAGGCCAACGACGGCGTCGTCCGCCGTGACGACCCGAAGGCCTGGCACGGCGGCGACCTGACCGGACTGATCCAGAAGCTGCCCTACATTCGTGAGCTCGGCGCGACCAGCGTCTGGCTCACCCCGGTGTACGAACAGATGCCTGGCACGTTTGATGGGGCCACCGGCTATCACGGGTACTGGCCGCAGAATTTCCGCAACGTCGATTCGCGTTTCGGTACGCTCGATGACTTTCGCGCGTTCACCCGCGCCGCGCACGGAGCGGGCATGAAAGTGGTGCTCGATCAGGTCGTCAACCACTTCGGGTACACCGCACCTTTCGTGCGCCAGAATCCAGGATGGTTCAACGATCCGTCCTCCTGCGCCGGCAAGGGAGACAACGACGTGTTCTGCCCGATTTTCGGTTTGCCTGACCTGGCGCAACAGCAGCCGGAGGTGCGCCGGTTTCTCTTTGAAAATGCCGACTTCTGGCGTCGCCTCGGCGTGGACGGCTTTCGCTATGACGCGATCAAGCACGTGCCGCGAGATTTTCTGCGCGAGCTGCTCAGCCGCGATGCCAGCGCGAATACCTTTACCCTCGGCGAGTACTTCGACGCCGATCCGGGCATTGTGGCCGAGTACCAGCAGCTGGGCTTTCGCTCGCTGTTCAATTTTGCGCTGCAGGGCGCCATGCGTCAGAGCATCATGAGCGGTCAGGGTCTTGACGGCGTGCGGGCCATGCTGGAACGTCAGGACGAGATTCCCGAGCCGGATCAGGTCGCACTCTTTCTGGACAATCACGATGTGCCTCGTTTTGCCAACGGCACCCCATTCGAGGATGTGGGCCGCGAACGCACCGTCTACGGCGTCCGCGCCCTCATGACGCTGCGCGGCATTCCGGTGATCTGGCAGGGCACCGAAATCGCCATGCGCGGCGGAGGCGATCCCGACAACCGCCGCGACATGCGCTTCTCGGACGTATGGACCCCGGACGAGCGGGCGGTATACGAGGCGGTCAAGGGGGCCATCGCCACCCGCAAAAGCAGTTCGGCGCTGTCAGTGGGAAACCTGAAGCTGCTCGCCACGCCGGCGCGTCTGGCAAGCGATCTGCTGCTGTTCACGCGTGAAAACGGTCAGCAGCGCGTGCTGGTGGCCTGGCACAACGGACGTGAGCGGCGCACGGTGGCCCTGCGCAGCACCGTGGCCGCCCGAATTTCCGCACTGCGCGGCGACCTGTTCGGTCAGGATGCCAAGCTGAGCGTTCAGGGTGGCGTGGTGTACCTGTCGCTGCCTCCTCGGACGGCAGTCGCCTTCGAACTCGATTGAGCGCTGGCCATGAGGCAGCGAAACCGGTCCTTGGCGGCAAGGACCGGTTTCGCTGTTGCTACTCAGCAAAAATCAGAGGCCGGGGGTATAGAGCAGGCGGTTGGGGCTGCCGTTCACGCCGCTCAGCACGTTCGCGGTGGACTGGTTGATGATGGTGCTGCGCACGGTGCTGGGCGAAGCGCCGGTATTGCCGGACAGGTACAGCGCGGCCGCGCCGGCCACGTGCGGGCTCGCCATGCTCGTTCCGCTGATGGTGTTGGTGGCGGTGTCCGAGGTGTGCCAGGTGCTGGTGATCGAGCTGCCCGGCGCGAAGAGTTCCACGCACGACCCGTAGTTGCTGAAGCTGCTGCGGGCGTCGCTGCTCGTGCTGCTGGCCACCGTGATAACCCCGCTGGCACGCGCCGGCGAGACGTTGCAGGCGTTCTGGTTCTCGTTGCCGGCGGCCACCACGACCGTCACGCCGGAATTCCACAGGTTGTTGGTGGCGGTGTCGAGGCTGCTCGAAGCGCCACCTCCCAGGCTCATGTTCGCCACGCTGGCGCCACGGCGGTTGGTGCGAATCCAGTCGAGGCCGGCGATGATGCCGGATGTCGCGCCGCTGCCGTTGCAGTCGAGCACGCGCACGGCGACGAGCGAGACGCTCTTGGCCACTCCGTGGGTACTGCCGCCGACGGTGCCCGCCACGTGCGTTCCGTGGCCGTTGCAGTCACTCGATCCACGGCCGTCGTTGATGGCCGTGTAGCCGGCGCGGGCCCGTCCACCGAACTGCGTGTGGGTCGTGCGGATGCCGGTGTCGACAACGTAGGCGGTGACGCCCGAGCCGGTGCGGTTATAGACGTACGTGCCGTTGAGCGGCATGTTGCGCTGGTCGATGCGGTCAAGGCCCCAGGTAGCGTTCGACTGGGTCGCCTGTGTGCCGATTCCGCCTTCACCCTGAGGAACCACCCGCATGACCTGATCCTGCTCGATGTACGCGACCCGCGCGTCACGGCGCAGTTTTTCGAGGGCCTCACCCTTGAGCTGCGCGGCAAACCCCTGAAAGGCGGCCGAGTAGACGTGCCGGACCTGCGCGTCGGCAGAGCTGAGGCCGAGCGCACCGAGCAGTGAGGCAGTGGTCTGTGCGCTGACGCCTCCACTGACGAGCGAGCCGTCTTTGAGCGCCACGATGTACTGTCCGGGAATCGTCTCGCCGTCGGCGTACAGGGGCGCAAGGCCGGCATCTGCCTGGGTACTGTGGGGAGTCGGGGTCGTACCGCAGGCGGCGAGAGTCAGCGCCAGGCCGATGCTCAGGGCGAACTTGGGAAATTGCACGAGGGTGTCCTCCGAAAACAGTCTGAAAGGGCTTGAGGAACGCTGGGATTCGGCGGCCCGACGTTCACGCATTTGGAAGTGCCGTCGGAACCTGATGAGGCGGCGCCTCACACGGTCGGAACTGAATTGTGGGTGATCACCGAGGCTCATCTAAACCGTTGGCCCATGGGCGCAGCGAGCGAATTTTTAACACCTGCCGTGACATTAAGTTTGCATAAAGTCGCCGTGAGAACCACCCTCCGTTCTTTCGTCGTTGCGCGTGCATGTTCGTGCCGTATGCTGGGCCGCATCATGATCGTGGACGCACACCTCGACCTCGCCTACAACGCCATGCTCGGCCGCGACCTCACGCTTTCTTTGGGCGCCTTGCGCGAACAGGACCCGCTCACGGATCGGGCGACGGTGACCTTCGAAACCCTGCGGCGTGGCGGGGTAGGGTTGTGCCTGGGTACCCTCTTCGCCATGCCCCAGGACGCGGCGCACCCCTGGGGGTACGAGGACTGGCAGGGTGCCCGCGCACAGGCCCAGCGGCAGCTCGAGCAGTACCTGCGCTGGCAGGACCACGGGCACGTGGTGTTGCTCACCAGCGGTCAAGAGGTCGTGGAGCACGCGCGCCGCTGGAGTGCAGACACCTCGCCGCTGGGCGTCGTGCTGCTGATGGAAGGCGCCGATCCACTGCGCGCGGCAGATGACCTGCCGTACTGGGCCGGCGCCGGTGTTCGCGTCATCGGCCCGGCCTGGAAACGCACCCGCTTCGCCGGAGGCACCGGCGAAAGTGGCGGGCTGACCGAGCGCGGCGAGGACCTGATGGTGGCCATGCGCGAACTTGGGGTGATCCTCGACGCCTCGCACCTGGCCGAAGAGGCGTTCTGGCAGGCCATCAACCTGCAGCCCAAAGTGATCGCGTCGCACAGCAATGCCCGCGCGATCGTTCCGACCGACCGGCACCTGAGCGCCGACATGCTGCGCGCGGTCGCACAGCTCGGCGGGGTTACGGGCTGCGTGCTGTTCAACAAGTTCCTGAGGGCCGGTTGGGAGCGCGGGGACGCGCGCCTCCCCCTGGAGCTCGTCGGTGAAATGCTGCATCATCTTGCGCAAGAAGTGGGCTGGGACAAGGTCGGGCTGGGCTCGGACCTCGACGGGGGATTCGGCGTGCACGAGCTGCCTCGCGGGCTCGAAAGTGCTGCCGACCTGCCCCGCCTGGCGCAGTTGCTGCCCGACGAACACCGCGAGCAGGTCATGGGTGGAAACTGGTTGAAGTGGCTCGGCGCGCAGTTGTGAACAAAGAATTCCCGCTCACCTTATGGTTGCCGTTTCGTCCCTGACGTAAAATTGAGGCAATGCAGTTCGACGACCTTCCGGTTCTTCCCACGCACAGCGGCGTGTACATTTTTCGTGGTGCGTCCGGCGCAGCGATCTACATCGGTAAGGCAAACAACCTGCGCAGCCGGGTGTTTTCGCATTTCAAGGCGGGCGGCAAGTCGGGCAGGTTTACCCGCGAGGCAGCCGCGCTGGAATTCATCACCGTGCGCAACGAGGTCGAAGCGCTGGTGCTGGAAGCCAACCTCATCAAGCAGCACCGGCCGCATTACAACGTGCTGCTCAAGGACGACAAGCACTATCCATTCCTGAAGCTCACCAGCGAGACTTATCCCATGTTGGTGGTCACGCGGCGCGTGGTGAACGACGGCGGCAGTTACTACGGCCCTTACCCGGACGCGGCAGCCGTGCGGCGGGTCAAGAATCTGATTGACACGATGTTCCCGCTGCGCAAGAACAGCGGTCTGCCGATGCAGCGCAAGCCGCGGCCCTGTCTGAACTACCACATGGGCCGCTGCCTGGCGCCCTGCATCGGGGCCGCCGATCTGCCCGAGTACGGCGCCGTGGTCGAGGACGTCAAGGCATTGCTGGAAGGCCGTGCGGCGCCGGTTATCGCGCGCCTGCGTGACACCATGAAGGACGCGGCGGTCAAGCAGGACTTCGAGCAGGCCGCACGCGTCCGCGACCGGCTGCAGGCAGTCGAGAAACTGTTCGGGAATGAACAGGTGGCGATGCAGGTAAGCGCGGAGGACCTCGATTTTCTGGGTTTCGCGGCGGCCGGTGAATACGCGATGGTTCAGCTTTTCCGCATGCGCGGCGGACGGGTCGTCGGGCGGGACAAGCGCTTCTTGTCGGGCGCGGCCGAAAGTGAACCGAGCGAAATCATCGGTGCCTTCGTGCAGGATTACTACACCCAGGCAACGCATGTTCCACCACTGATTCTGATTCCAGCCGAATTCGAGGACGCCGCCCTGTGGAGCGCGTTTCTCTCGGAACGGGCCGAGCGCCGCATTGAACTGCGCATGCCTCAGCGCGGCGACAAGGTCGATCTGGTCGACATGGCGCAACGCAATGCCCAGATGGGTCTGGAGTCCGAGCTGATGAGCCTGGAAAAGCGTGGTGACCACCCGGGGCTGGAGGCGCTGCGCGAAGTGCTGGCGCTGCCCGAACGGCCCTGGCGCATCGAAGGGTACGACAACTCGAACCTTTTCGGAACCAACATCGTGTCCGGGATGGTGGTGTTCGAGGGCGGCCGCGCGAGGCGGGGGGAGCATCGCCGTTTCAAGGTCCAGGGCCTCGATCATCCGGACGACTACCAGGCCATGCGGCAGACCATCACGCGACGCTTCACGGGAAGTCTGGCCGACAAGCTGCCCCTGCCCGATCTGGTATTGATCGACGGTGGGCGGGGGCAGCTCAATGCGGCGCTGGACGCGATGAAGGACGCCGGCGTGCAGATTCCGGTGATCGGCCTCGCCAAGCGCGAGGAGCGCATCGTTTTGCCGTCGGTGTATGGCGCGCAATGGTGGCTCACGGGGGGCAGCGAGGTCGGGCGTGAGCGGGAACTGCTGCTGCCTCACACCCACCCGGCCCTGCGCACGCTGATCGGTGTGCGTGACGAGGTGCACAACTACGCGGTGTCCTATCACCGCAAGCTGCGCGGTGACAGCATGCTGCGCAGCGTCTTCGACGAACTGCCGGGCATCGGCAAAAAGCGGCAGGACGCCTTGCTCGAACACTTCACCAGCCTCGAAGACCTGGGGGCAGCGAGCGTGGAACAGATCGCGCGGGTACCGGGAATGAATCTGGTCGCGGCGCGCGCGGTCAAGTCGTTTCTGGAAAGCCGACAAGCGGCTGACAGTACCCGATAGGCGACCTGAAGTTCAGGGGAAGGGGTATTGCTTCTCGCCTCAGAAAACACCCGATAGCTAGTGAAGTATTTCACGATAAGCGGGGCTCGTGAATTTTTTAGTGCCCATATACTTCGTCCAGTCGGTGTTCGGCGGCAAGGTCATCCGGCAACAGTTCACTTCGAAGCTGCGTGCGAATCCAGGTGAGCTGCCGCTTGGCGTATGCCCGTGTCGCGGCGACAACCGCGGCCCGGGTTTCGTCCAAAGAACGTTCTCCACGCAGGTGCGCCGCGACCTCCTTGTACCCGATGGCCTGCCAGGCCGTCGTGGGTCGGTCGGTCAGCGGTGCACTCTCCAGAAGTTCGCGAACTTCTTCGACCAGGCCCTGGCGGAACATGGCGTCAACGCGCGCCACAATCCGGGCGTCAAGCAGCTCGGCGGGCGGTGCGAAGGCAACGATCTGGTAGGTGAAGGTCGGGATGGTTCTGCCAAACTGGGAGGGAAAGCGACCCGTGCGGCGGTAGACTTCCAAGCTACGCACCACCCGGCGTGGATTGCGCTGCAACCGCTCTACTTCTCCCGGCTGCACCGAGGCAATTTCAGCGATCAGCGCGTCGAGTCCCCGTTCGTCGAGTTCCCGTTCGATCGTGCGCTGCACTTCCAAGTCGGCACGCGGGGTGGTGGGCAGGCCGCTCAGCAGCGCGGAGAGGTAAAAGCCGGTACCGCCCACCACCAGTGGGACGGCGCCGCGCCGCCGGATGTCCGCGATGGCCGCCTCGGCGTCACGCACGAACTGCGCTACATCGTACTCCTGTCGGGAATCACGAATGTCGATCAGATGGTGCCTGACCTGTGCACGCTCCCGCAGCGTCGGCTTTGCGGTGCCGATGTCCATTCCCCGGTAGACCAGAAAGGCATCCGCCGACACCACCTCCAGACCGTGGCGCCGGGCAAGCCGCAAGGACAGCCCGGTTTTTCCGGCCGCCGTGGGGGCCGTAAGGACGCAGATCGGCGCGGTTACGGACGCCTCCCCGAGCGGGGCCAACCGATGGAAAGCCGCTTTGGAAGGCACGTCACAGGCGTCATTGTAGCGAGGCGCGATAAGGTAAGAGTATGAACGCCTGCCGTGCATTCGTCCCTTGCCCCCAGCTCATCACACAGGTCACGCCATGAGCGGAGGCTCCGAACCCGTTCTGCGACGGATCAATTCGCTGATGCAACTGCGCCAGGAAGTCGAGGCCCTTTCGCATGGCGCACCCTGGGCGCCCCCGGCCGACTGGCTGGAAACCGACACCGAACTGCTGCTGATCATGGACGTTCCCGGCGTTGAAAGTGACGCCTTCGAACTGATCGAGGAAGAAAACACCGTGGTTGTGCGCGGTCAACGGCCACCGCCCGAGACCGACGGCTCGTTCTTGAGCGTCGAACGTCCTCAGGGCAGCTTTCAGCGCACGTTCAGCTTTCCGGTGGAGACCGTGCCGGGCACCGGGCAGGCGCAGCTGCGCGCCGGGGTTCTGGTCATCCGCTTCGAGAAACGTCACAAGATCATCGACCACGAATAAGCAGAAATCCGGGCCAGGGCCCGGATTTCTGCTTATTCTGGATAGCCGTCTCGCTTGTTAGTCTTTGCGCTTGGGGGTCCACTTTTTGCGTGGCGCGTCTTGGGCCGGGCCACCCGAAACGGAAGCGTTGCCAGTGGGCACGCTGGGCGAAGTCTCGTTTTGGCTTGCCGGCGATGACTCGGAGCTGAATGTCTCTGCGGCAGACGGGGCGCCGGAGGTCATGGCGTCGTCGACCGTCGGGTCGGGTGTGAGGGCGACCGCATGACGCTCTTCGGGCGTGAGGGGTGTTCCCGGAGCGTCCGCGGCGACCTCGACCTGACCAGGCACAGAAACCGCGGTCGCCTGTCTGGGTTTCCACTTGGGGCGCTCGCCCGCGCCGGGGGCTGCCGTTGTAGCAGACGGGCCGGGTGTGCTTTCGGGTGCCTCCTGCGAAGTCAGGATGGGGGCGCCTTTGGGAGACCACTTCTTCCGGGGCGCTTCAGCGGGAATCGCAAGGGTGCCAGATGGCTCCGGAGCAGCAGTGGAGCCCGAGGCTTCGGGCGATGGCGATGGCGTTGCCGCCGATCCACTCCGGGCCGGGGCCCACTTCTGCCGAGGAACGGGAGCTTCGCCGGGCGTTTCGGGCAGGTCCTGAGCAGTTGGCGCGCCACTCGACACGTCGTCGGCACTTTTGCCTTTCGGGCTCCATTTCTTGCGCTCACCGGTCGTTGGCGGAGTAACCTCACCTGAACCGGGCCGGTCGCCCAGGTGTTCACCGGCGGCCTGCGCGGCCTCGACTTCTGCCGTGGTCGTGCCGGGCTCTTCGTAGGCGGCATTGGCAAAGGGCGGGTCATCGTGACGCGGCTCCGGAATGAAGTTGGACGCCGGTGTTTCGGAAATCAGCGGGGCAAATTGGGCTTCAATCTCGGCAGGAGCCTCGGGCTCTGCGGCCTCGGGTGAGAGAGCCTCACCGCGGGCACGCTGAACGCTTTCGAGCAGCAGCTCGGCCACGTCCTTCACCACGATGCCTTCCGCCTGCGCCTTGCTGGGCGTGCTGTTCATCATGCTTTTGCAGAAGGGGCAGCCTACCGCGAGGGTCTTGCCAGCTTTGGCCTGATCGAGGCGGCGCTGAATTTCCTTGAAACGGTTGTCGCTGATGCGCTCGTGCCCCTCCTCTTCCTCTTTCCAGAACTGCGCGCCTCCCGCGCCACAGCAGAAAGAGGCCTCCCGCGAGCGTTCCAGTTCCAGAATCTCGAGGCCCATCGAACGGATGACTTCGCGCGGCGCGTCGTACACGCCGTTGTGGCGGCCCAGGTAACACGGATCGTGGTAGGTGACGGCCTCGTCGAGCCGGGAAGTCTCCAGTCTGCCTTGCCCGACCAGGGTCTCCAGGTACTGGGTGTGGTGCATGACCTGATAGTTTCCGCCGATCTGGCGGTACTCGTTGCCGATGGCGTTCATGCAGTGCGGACAGGTTGCCACGATCAGCTTCGGGCGCACCTCGTTGAGGGTCTCAACGTTCTGCTCCGCGAGTTGCTGATACAGGTACTCGTTTCCGGCACGCCTCGCGCTGTCGCCGGTGCAGGCTTCCTGCTTGCCCAGCACCGCGTAATTGACCCCTGCACGGTCGAGCAGCTGCACGAAGGCGCGCGCGGTTTTCTGCGCGCCCGGATCGTACGCGGCGGCGCAGCCGACCCAGTACAGAACGTCCGGCTGCGGGTTTTCGAGGGTGGTCGGAACGCGCAGGCCCTCGGCCCACTCCATGCGCTTTTCATGGCTGATGCCCCAGGGATTTTTGGCGCGCTCCATCCCGCGAAAGGCACTTTGCAGCTGCGGCGGGAACTCGCCCTCCACCATCACCTGACGACGCCGGATATCGATGATGTCGAGCATCTGCTCGTCCTGCACGGGGCAGACTTCCATGCAGGCGCCGCAGGTGGTGCAGGCCCACACGGCCTCAGGCGAAATGGCGAACTCCAGCAGCGGACGCGAGCTGGGCGCGCCCTGCTCGAAGGCAGCCGTTTTCAGGGTGAACGGGCTGGGGTGCGCCGCGATCACGTTGAGCTCCATGCGCTTGTTGATCTCCAGTGCCGCCGGGCTGAGGGCCTTGCCAGTTCCACTGGCCGGACAGACATCCTGGCAGCGGTTGCACTGGATGCAGGCGTAAGCGTCAAGCAGGCGCGGCCACGCCAGATCCTCCATGAACTGCGCGCCCATTTCCGGTCCGTGCTCTGACGATTCGGCGGCTTCGAGGTCCACTTTCATGGGCGGCAGTTCTCCGCTCACCCGGTCGCGCTTGAAAAAGTAATTGACCGGTGCGGCGAAGATGTGAATGTGCTTGGTGTAGGGAAAGTATGCCAGGAACGCCAGAACGCTGCCCAGGGCGCCCCAGTATCCAAAGATGCGCCAGCCTTCGGCAGTCTCGGGAGTAAAAAGGGCACCCAGCGCGCTCGAGAAAGGCTGGTACGGGTCACCTCCCAGTTCGGCCATCTTGGCGCCGTTGCCGATCAGACGGCTGCCGACGTGAAACAGGATGAAGCTGCTGACAATGACCGAATCCCGGGTGATTGCGCCCCGCTTGACGTTCGGGTGCAGCAGTGTTTTTTCGTTGAAGCGGAAATCACGCCGGGCAGGCGCGAAGTAACGGCGAATCACGAAGGCGACGACACCCACGAGTACCAGGACGCTGAGCAGGTCGGCCAGGAAGTTGTAGGTCGCGCCAAGCGGATGGGTCGACGCGATGTTGAAGTGCACGTAGCCTTCGAGCCCGTCGATGATGTTCACCAGCAGGTAGAACACGAATCCGTAGAAGATGAGGCTGTGAAAGACACTCAGGGCCCGACGCTTGCGGAAGGTGCGCTCCTGGGTCAGGGTGACGCGCAGGGCGTACCAGAGCCGCGCCAGGGGTTGGTCCGCGCGCAGTTCCTGGTCGGGGCGGCCACGGCGGACGCGCAGGTAAAGGCGGTAAAAACCCCACAGGCCGAATGCACCGGCAATCAGCGCGAACACAAAGAAGAGAATCTGGTGAATGAGCGGAAGCAAGGGCTCCTCCGATAAAAGTTGGACTGAGTCTAAGTATAAACGGTACCCGGATGAGGCTGGTCGGACGCGCGGGGGAGCGCGCCTACAGCGCGAGATGCGGACGCACCGAGCGCGAAAACAGATTTCTCGTTTCAGGCGCGTCGGCCTCTTTCAGGATACTGTCTCCCGTACGCCGGCAGGCCCAAGAGCGCTTTTCACCGGACCTGTTATACTGCAGCACGTTGCGGTGACTGGCGACGCGACGCGGGCAACCGCGGGGGAGCCGCAAGAATCCACGGGCCGCGCGCCTGGGCCGAGAACCTGTTGACGGGAAGCAATCCTTACCGTCCGACACCGTTTTCGACATTTCCAGGTGAACATGCGAGCACTCATTTCCGTCAGCGACAAGACCGGCGTGGTCGAATTCGCGCGCGCCCTGACCGAGGGCGGTCACGAAGTCCTCTCAACCGGCGGCACCCTGGCCGCCCTGCTCGAAGCCGGGGTCCAGGCCACGGCGGTCAGTGACGTGACCGGCTTTCCCGAAATTCTGGACGGGCGCGTCAAGACGCTGCATCCCGCCATCCACGGTGGCATTCTGGCCCGGCGGGACGAGGGGCACCTGGGCGAGCTTCGTGCGCACGGTATCGCGGCGATCGATCTGGTCTGCGTCAACCTCTACCCTTTTCGCGAAACCGTCGCGCGGGGCGTAGACCTCGCTGAAGCGCTCGAAAACATCGACATCGGCGGACCGGCCATGCTGCGCGCGGCGGCCAAGAACTTTCCGGGCGTCATCGTGCTGGTCGATCCGTCCGATTACGCCCGGGTTCTGGAAGGCGAACTCAGCATAGACGAACGGCGAGCGCTGGCGGCCAAGGCTTTCGCGCATACCAGCTCTTACGATGCGGCCATCACCGCCTATCTGGGAGCGGACAGCGCCGCGCACGGCACCGAAGAGTTGCCCGGCGAGATCGACTTGCAGCTGTCACGCACGACCGAACTGCGCTACGGCGAAAACCCGCATCAGGCGGCGGCCGTGTACCGCCTGAAGGGTCAGCGCGGGCCACTGCTCGACGCCCGGGTGCTGGCCGGCAAAGCGATGAGTTTCAACAATTACGCTGACGCTGACGCAGCCTGGGCGCTGGTGCAGGAATTTCAGGAAACCGCGTGCGTGGCGGTGAAACACGCCAATCCGTGCGGAGTCGCCCTGGCACAGGACGTGAGGACGGCCTGGGAGCGCGCCCGCGACGCCGACTCGCTGAGCGTGTTCGGTGGCATCGTGGCCGTGAACCGCCCGATCGACCTGGCGGCGGCGCAGGCCATGCGCGGCACCTTTCTGGAAGTGCTGGTGGCGCCCGAAGTCAGCGAGGAAGCGCTGGAGTGGCTGCGCGCCAAGAAGCCCGACCTACGGGTCCTGCTGGCCGGCGAAAGGGGCGCCACGACGCTCGAGTACCGCCCGCTGGTCGGCGGCTTTCTGGTGCAGGCGCGTGACCAGCGCACCTGGGACGAGCTGTGCCCGGAAGTCGTGACGAAGCGCGAACCGACCCTGGAAGAATGGCACGACCTTGCCTTCGCCTGGCGGGTAGCCAAACATGCGCGCAGCAACAGCGTCGTGCTGGCCAAAGGCGGCGTGACGGTGGGGCTCGGCACGGGCGCAGTCAGCCGCATCTGGGCAGCCGAGCGCGCCCTGCTGAATGCCGGCGCCGCCGCTGCCGGCAGCGCACTCGCATCCGAAGCCTTCTTTCCCTTCGATGACGTGGTGCGGGCGGCGGCGGCGGCGGGCGTGACCTCGGTCGTGCAGCCGGGCGGCGCCAAGCGCGATCCCGAGGTAATCGCCGCCTGTGATGAACTGGGGCTCACCATGATTTTCACCGGTTCGCGGCACTTCAGGCACTGATATGCTGGCCCGGCGTCCCGTTGGCCCGCTTTCGAGCACTGCCACTCAGCTGCTGGAAGGCGGCGCTCCGGCCCGGCGCGTGACTCAGGAGACCCGTGAGCGGCTGGGTCACTTCGCGCACCTCACGCCGACCCTCGCGGCAGTGATCGCCTCGGACGATCCGGCCACCCGGGTGTACGTCGAGCGCAAGGCCAACCGTGCCCGCAAGCTGGGCGTCACCTTTCGCACGGTCGATCTGGGAGCGCAGCCCTCCCAGCAGCAGCTCGAAGATCAGCTTGCCGCACTCAGCGCCGATGCGGGCGTTCATGGGGTGGTGCTGGAGTTGCCGCTCTCACCCCACCTCGATGCAGAACGTGCACTGCTGTCGATCGCGCCCCACAAAGACGTCGAGGGCCTCTCCCCTGCCAACCTGGCTTTGATCGCGGCAGGCCGCGAGGAGCAGGCGCTGCTGCCGCCCACGCCGACGTCCTGCCTGAATCTGCTGGAGCTGGGGCTGCAAGCTCGTCAGCTTGAGTTGCGCGGCGCGCACATCGCCGTGATCGGCCCCGGGCGGACAGTGGGCCGGCCGCTCGTGTGGATGCTCAACAACCGCGGGGTTACGGTAACACTATGCAATCCACACACCCGGCAGCTGGCCCGCGTGCTGGAAGGGTGTGACGCGCTGGTGGTCGCCGTCGGCCGACCGTGCCTGCTCGAAGCGCGGCACGTCCAGCACCATCACGTGGTGATCGACGCGGGCATCAACGTCGTGGCGAACATGGTCGTAGGCGACGTGGCTCCGGACGTGGCAGACGCCGTGAGCGCCATCACTCCCGTGCCGGGTGGGGTGGGGCCCCTCACCTCGGCCTTGATGTTTGCCAACTTCGCGCGCGCACTGGAGTTGCAGGCGACATAAGGCGGTGTAGCGGACACCGCCTTATGTCGCCTGCAATGGAATACGTCACCACAACCGGAAATGCTGGCTTGCTCAGCACGCGTCGTCACCAAGACGGAGAAACCGCCCGACCTGCGCTCCCAGCGCCTGTGTATCGATCAGAAAAGCGTCGTGCCCGTCGACGCTGGTCAACTCGTAATAGGTGCTCTCACCGAGCTTGTGCGCCAGCCGTCTCACCTCCTCGGCAGGGTACAGCTCATCGCTGCTGATGCCGACAACCAGGGTGAGCACGCGGTTGGTCCGTAGGGTCAGGTCATCGATTTCGAAGTCGTCCATGGCCTGCGTCAGACAGGCGTAGCTTTCCGGCGTGAAGCGTCGGCGCAGCTTGGCGCCGTGATGGGTCAGGTAGGTCGTGATGGCGCGCTCCCCATTGCCCAGCGGGCTCGGCCCGGACTGCGCCAGTTCCAGGCTGAGGGGTGAGCGGTAACTCAGCATCGCGAACATGCGCGCGACCTCCAGCCCACGCGCCGGGTCGAGCGCCAGTGCCGCGCGGGCGGCCACGTTCCAACCGTGCGCCCAGGCCGACTGACGTTGCGGGGCCGCGATCACCACGGCACGTTTCAGCTGCCCGGGGAACAGCTTGAGACAGGCAAGCGTCAGCATGCCCCCCATCGAGCCGCCCACCACGTCGAAGCGCGAAACACCGAGATGCGAGAGCAATTCACCCTGCACGCGCGCCATGTCAAAAATGCCGAGGCGGTGCCCTCCGAGTTCGGCGGGGGTACTCGAGCCCGCACAGCCGCCGATGACGTTCGCACAGACCAGAAAGCGCTCCTGCGGATCGAGCGCGCGCGACGGCCCGTGCAGGGGCCTCCACCACGAGTCCGCGTGCGGGTCACCCGTCAGGGCGTGCATGATCAACACTGCGTTGTCGCCTGCAGCGTTCAGTTCACCCCAGGTGCGAAAGGCGACGCGCACATTTCGGACGCTGGCGCCACAATCGAGTTCGAGCGCCCGTTCACGAAAGAGCGTCACCATCCGGACCGCACCGGTCGGCCGTGTGAGTGTCACGGCGGCATCGCGCCCACCGAAGGTTTCGGTCAGAAAGGCGCCCGTCATGCGAGTTGCAGATTGGCGGCCAGCGACTGCGCGAAATCGGCGGTGAGGTCGTCGATGTGCTCCAGGCCCGCCGACACGCGCACCAGACCGGGCGTCACACCCGCCGAGATCTGCTCGGCTTCGCTCAATTGACTGTGGGTAGTGCTCGCCGGGTGAATCACCAGGGTCTTGGTGTCGCCGACGTTGGCCAGCAGGCTCGCCAGACGGACATGGTTCACGAACGATTCGCCCGCTTCCCGGCCACCGTGTAATTCAAAAGTCAGAATCGACCCTGCGCCGCGCGGAAAGTAGCGCCGGGCATGTGCGTGATGTGGATGCGACGGCAAGTCGGGGTGCGTGACGCGGGCCACTTCGGGCCGCGTGGCCAGCCAGGCGGCGAGCTTGCGGGTGTTCTCGATGTGCCGCTCCGCGCGCAGGGAGAGCGTCTCCAGGCCCTGAATGAACAGGCTCGCGTGGTGGGGCGATAGGCTGGGGCCCAGGTCACGCAAGTTCTCGACTCGCGCCCGAATCGCAAAAGCGACGTTGGGCAGGCCCAGTGGGTTGCCAAAGCCGAACGTTTCCCAGAAGTTCAGACCGTGGTAACTGGGGCTGGGCTCGGTGAAGAGCGGGTAGCGTCCGTTGCCCCAGTCAAAATTCCCCCCATCGACGAGCAGGCCACCAATGGCGGCGCCGTGGCCGCCGATCCACTTGCTGGCCGAGTGCGTCACGACGTTCGCGCCGTGCTCGAACGGGCGGAACAGGTAACCGCCCTGCCCAAAGGTGTTGTCGACGATCACCGCAACGCCGTGATCGGCGGCGGCAGCGGCGATGGCTTCAAAATCCGGCACGTTCAGCGCCGGGTTACCGATGGTCTCCAGATACACCGCCCGGGTATTCGCATCGATGAGCGCCGCGAACTCTTCAGGTCGTTCCTGAGGGGAAGTAAAGCGCACCTGAATACCCAGCCGGGGCAGGGTCACCTTGAAGAGGTTGTAGGTGCCGCCATACAGGTTAGGCGTCGAGACGATGTTGTCGCCCTGGCGGGCCAGGGTCAGAATGGCGATGAACAGCGCGGCGTGACCGCTGGCGACGGCCAGGGCGCCCGTACCACCCTCAAGCGCCGCGATGCGCTCCTCGAGCACGGCGTTGGTGGGATTCGTGATGCGGCTGTAGATGTTCCCGAACTCGCGCAGGCCGAAAAGGTTCGCGGCGTGTGCGGCGTCCCGGAAGGTGTAGCTGGTCGTCTGGTAGATCGGCACGGCGCGGCTGCCGGTGGCGGCGTCGGGAGCCTGCCCGGCGTGTACCTGCAGGGTTTCGAAGCGGAACTTGGGACTAGGCGTGGTCATGAATCCTCCGAGGTGCGGCGTGAGTGCCGGGGTGCCTGGGCGGCCTCGAGGGCGCACCTGGCGTGCTTCGGGGACATGAAAAAGTCCCCTCTCCGGAGAGAAGGGGGACAGTATTGCGTGCCAAATTCCCTTCCCTTATCGTTCCCGCTGTTTCGCCATCGTCGGCGGAGAGCAGGCTGGAAAGCACCGTTGCCGTGATGAGGGCCGGTTGCTGCGCGTGTCTTCGGGCCAGATCCCTCACGCGCTCTGGATAAGAGTCGTTCCGAGTCGGAACACGTCAAGGCTACCCGCCTCGTGCGGGCACGTCAAGGCAGTTGTCAATACACGAAAAAATCATTGAGGCCCGTGGCCTCGTTCCACTGGACATCGAGATGTGTGACGGCCGCGTGATAAGGGCCTCGGCGCAGCCAGTGCAGCAGACGCTCAAGGTCACCGCGTTCGCCTTCTGCCACGATCTCGACCCGCCCGTCACTGAGGTTTTCCGCGTAGCCGTGCAAACCGAGGTCAAGAGCGTGACGCTGCACAAAACGGCGGTATCCCACGCCTTGCACCGCGCCGGAAATCAGGACGTTCACTCGCATACCCGAAAGTCTAGAGCGTTTGTCCATTCCACCCTTGGAGAAAGACACTCCATCAATTCCATTTCCATCCGCTCCTGGTCAAGGTCACTCGCTCCCCGCGCTGACAGCGTGCCCAAAAGCGGTTTCGGGCACTGCGCGCTCTCCGCTCGGTCAAAGACATGGATCAAAAACCGATCAATGTCTTTGACAACCGCTTTAGTCGAGCCTGCGCCAGGCCTGACCGAGGCAGCTTACAGCTGATCCAAAGCTGTCTTTAACGGATGCAAAACTCACGTTCATCCGAATAGAATGCGCTCGTGACGCGCACACGCTGGCTGCTGATGGCCGCCCTGGTCATTCTGCTTGGCTTGCTGCTCTTCGGGTTGCCCCTGTACGGCCCGCGCCTGATCAACCAACTGCCGGGCGATTACCGCATCCAGGCCCGCAGCGTCGGTGGTCCACTGTGGCGCCCCGTCCTGCGGGGCGCCTTGATCGATGGATCAGGAATCCGTGCTGAGGCCGACGAACTCGAGCTCCGCATCACGGCCTTCAATCCCTTTACCCGTGAGCTGCGTTTCACGGGCCGCCTCAAGGACGCAGAAATCGACCTCGATCTCAAGCAGCTGTTTTCGGGGCAGCGGCGCAACAACTGGCAGTTCGTGCCGCAGGACTTCGCACTGGAAAACGTGCGGGTGAACCTCGACAACAGCGGATACAGCCTTCCCGACGCGCGTCTGAGTGCCCGGGGTGAAAACGGCCGCCTCAATGTGCAGGCCATCACGCGGCACGGCGGCGCCAAGGCGGACATCCGGTATGTCCCACGGGGCGGCCAACTGACCGGCGAGGCAGACGTGCAGTTCGACGCCACCCTTGTCAACGCCTTCTGGCCCGGCGTTCGCGGTGGCAAACTCACCGGGCGCTACACCTTCGACGGCGGAGCCCTGCAGGGCGACCTCACGGTTGTGGGAGGCCGGATCGTCGTGCCGGGAGTACCGCTGGTCGAAATTGAGGACATCGGCGGGACCGTCCAGCATCGGGGCAGTTCGTACGATATTGCCCTGAAGGGCGAGGCGTGGGACGGGCCGGTATCGGCGCGCGCCCGGGTGAATACGGCGGCGCGGCGCTGGACCGCCAGCGGCGAGGCGTCGCCAAGCCTGGCCGGTCTGGCGCGCGAGCTGGGCACGACAGGTCAGGGCAATGTGCGCGTGATGGCCACTGCCGAGGGATGGGACCAGCCGGTGGTCAGTGCCCGCGTGACCGGTCAGGGAGAACTGGCCTCAGTTCCCTTCGAGGCCCTGCAGGCCGGATACACGCTCGAAAACCGCCAGAGTAGCCTGCAAGGCGCGGTTCGCACCCGTCTGCAAGGTGAAACCCAGCAGCTCCAGGCGAACTGGACGGTGGGCGGCGAGGGACGCGCGACGGCGACCGGAATGCTCCTGGACGCCCCTCTGAACCTGGGTGCCTCTCTCCAGGGGGCCCGCCTGAACGTGAGTGGCCGGGCACTGCGCGGCCCGATTTCTGCCGTTTACAACCTGCAGACGCGGAACTTGCGGGCGTTTGCCGACGTCAACGCCTCGGGGGTCGAGCTGCGCGCTGCCTTGCGCGGTCCGCTGAGCAACCTCGACTTGAGTGTCGAGCGGCTTTCGGCAGCGGGACTGGAGCTCAGGGGGAAAGGTCAGGTCACCGAAACCGGCGTGAGCCTCGATCTGGGTGCCCTGAGCGCACAACTCGACCGCCAGGGTCAGGGCACCTGGCGTGCCGACGCGCTGGCAGCGTACGGTGTGACGGTCGATGGCAATGGCCGAGTCGATCTGCGCCGCAGCAGCCTGACCGGGGTACTGGACGCCCGGCTGCCGGCAGTCGAGGGGCTGCTCAGCGGAGCGCTCGACGTAAACTGGCGCGAACGGCGCGGGCAATGGGATTTCGGGCGCGGTACGGCCCGCTGGCGCGGCGAGGGAATTGCCCTGGCGCTGCGCGGTGTGCGGGTAGCAGGCCTGACCACCCAGGGCGATCTCACCTACGCGCCGGGCTCGCTGCTGGGAGAGGTGGACGCAATCGGAGACCTCGGCACCCTCCGGCTGCGGGGCCGCGGGACCACGGCGCTTCTGGACGCCCGGGTACGCGGCGTGCGAATTCTCGGTGAAACGCGGCTCGGCGAGGATTACCGCACCACCGTGCGCCTCGATGGTGCAGATCTGAGTGGCGACGTCCGGTTGAGTGAGGGCGTGCAGTTTGATCTGCGCTCGGGCGACGAGCGCTTGCGGGGAACAGCGCGCGACGGTCAGGTGCGGGCGACGGGCGCGCTTGATCTGCGGGCCCTGCGTGCACTTGCGGGTGCGCCCGACCTCGATGGTCGCCTGGTGGTCGACATGAACGGCAATTCAGGAACGGGCAGCCTGCAGGCGCAGCTGCGCGGAGCCCAGATTCGCGCGACCTTTCAGGCCGACAGCGGCAACGTGCGGAGCAATGTCGACGCTCGTTATGGAGAACTGCGCGCCATCCTGCGTGGGCAGGCGTATCCGCGCGTCGACGTGAACGGCACGCTGGCATGGCAGGGCCAGCAGGTGCTGACGCGCCTGAGTGGAACGCCCGGCAATCTGTCGTGGACCGCCAATGGGACGAGCGAGGCCCTGAACTTGGCGGGCGTGGTGCTGCCGGCGCAGAATCTGCGTGCCTCGGGGCAGCTGACCCCTCAGCTGAGCGGCACCGCGCGCTGGGGCGAACTCGACTTGACGTATGCCGATGGGCGCGTGCGGGTGGCGGGCGACCAGCGGCTCACGGTGCGGGGTGAGTCGGCAAGCGTGCAGCTGAACGGTGAACTGGGACCGGACTGGACGGGAGCAGTACGGGCGTCGGGCCGGGTCGGGCCGTACGACCTGCGGGCCTCCGGGCCCTGGCGGGCGCTGCAGTTTTCGGTGTCTGGCACCGGTCTGCGCGGCACGGGGAGTCTCGACGCCGCCACCTTGGCGTATCAGGCCCAGCTTCGTGGACGAATTTCCGGCGTTTTCGTCGACGGGCGGCTGCGTGGGCAGCGTGACCGGTGGCGTGCCTCAGGACGCGCTGCCGACGGAGTGGGCGGCTTCGCGACCTTCGACGCCTCCTCTCCGACCAACTTCCGGGCACGCTTCAATGACCTCACGGCCATGGGGCAACGTCTGCAAGGCGAGCTCTCGGGAAGCGGCGCTGCACTGAACGGCACACTTCGGGTCGGCGATCTGCGCCTCACAGCTCGCCAGGGTGAGCTGTCGCTCGGCGGCGACATCGCCGGCACCGCCCTGAATGGGCGTGCCCGCCTGCAGTTGCCCACCGAGCTGAACGAAGTTCGCCTCAGTGCCCGGGGCCCGTGGGGGAACGTGCTGTTGACCGGCAGCGCCCGCGATCTGCGTGGCCGCCTGAACCTGAGCGCACAGGAGACCCGAATTCTCGAAACACCGCTGAGCTTGCCGGGCGCCACCCTGCCGGTCCGCGCGAGTCTGGTACCTCCGCGCGTTCAGGTGGGTGGTCTTGGTTTCGCTGGAGGCGTACTGGGCGGCGCTCAGAATCTTACCTACAGGCTGGGAACCGAGCGCGGACAGCTGCGCTTAACCGGCAACGGAACGTCGCTGCGGACCAGCATGTCCGGGCCCGTGCAGGGCAACGTGCAGGTGTACCCAACCCTGAGCGGCGAAGTGCGGGCCGGCCTCACCCCGCTCGTCCGGGCGCTGCCAGAGGTCATGCGGCGGGAACTGCAGCCTGGTCAGCTCCGCGCCCGCCTCCTGAATTCAACTGCCAGTCTCGATCTGCTGGACACACGGTACGTGGGCCTGCCGCTCGAACTCGATGCCCGCCTGGACTGGCAGCGCAGC
The DNA here is from genome assembly GCF_000317835.1 of Deinococcus peraridilitoris DSM 19664. NCBI lineage: Bacteria > Thermotogati > Deinococcota > Deinococci > Deinococcales > Deinococcaceae > Deinococcus > Deinococcus peraridilitoris. The sequence goes on from NC_019793.1 coordinate 3,783,834, forward strand.
CTGCGGGCCGAGGGCGAGTTGAGACAGCCGGGCACCCGGCTGCCCTTTTCGTTCAGTCGCCGCACCCTGGACGTGCGGGGCGCGCGCCTCGATGCACTTGCCCTGCGGCCCCTGGTCAACGCACGAGGCGCCATCACCGGGAACCTGCACCTGCCCGACCTCGATCTCGAACGTGCTCAGGCGCGGGTGAACATCGACCTGCGCTCCGGGGAGCAGGCCGCGCGCGGCACCGTCACGCTCGCCCAGGGTCAGCTGCGCGCCGACGTGGTGAGCGATCTCGCAAACCGCGCGGTCCGCGTGCAGGGTCAGGTGTATCCGCGTGCGGACGCCTCGTTCGCGGTGGACCAGGTCACCGGAACGTTGCGGGGAGAGCTTCCCGGTGACGTGACGGTGCAGGCTGGCGGACGCTTCGAGGGCCGTGCGGTGTCGGTGCAAGGCACGCTGGGATCAGAACGCGTGCGCCTGACGGGTGAAATCGCCGAAGCACAGCTGAACGTGCAGGCTGACCGGTCCGGGGGCAAATGGACGGGGGCACTGCGAGTGCTGGTGGCCGACCTGCGCGAACTGACCGGACAGCCGGGTCAGTTGAGCGGCGAGTTGAGCGGGACGTTGGCGCAGGCGAGCGGCGAGGTCAGCGGCGCCGCCTCGGGAGTGACGTTCCGCCTGCCCGTCCGGTGGAGGGCGGGTGCACTGCGCATTGAGGACGGCGAAGTCGCTTCCCAGCAGCTGGGCGCCCGGGTGACAGGTCAGGCCTACCCGAAGTTGAACCTGAACGCCAACGTCGACCTGCGTCAGTGGCTGCCCGGTCAGTACACCGTTCGGGCCGCAGGATCCTTGAACCAACCCGACCTGCGCGCCTCGGGGACCCTGAGGGCCCCTGCCGGCAGCGCACAGACCTTCAGTCTGGATGCCGCCGGGACCCGGCTCGATGCCCGCCTGCTCGGTCAGGACTGGCGGGTGGAGGCCAGTGGGTCTGCCCTCCAGGGAGCGGCACGCGGGCACCTGACCCAGGGCGTCCTGACGGCACAGTTCGAGTTGGCCAGCAGCGTCCGCTGGTCTGACGGTCAACTGGCGCTGCACGGTCCGTTCGGCTGGAATGCCCGCACCGGCTGGCAGGGAAACCTGCGCGCTTCCGGCCGGGCGTATGGGCAGGACACGAACGTCGTCGCCACGGGTAAAGGGGTGTTGACCGTGGCAGGTTCGGTGGGGCGCGGCCAGATTCAGGCCGCACTCCCTCCGGGCCTGCCGGGCAGGCCCGGAGGCACCCTCAGGCTGGAAACCTTCGATCTGGGTGCACTGTGGGGCCGGAGCGGGCAACTCACCGTCACCGGGGAGGCGTCTCTTGGCGGTGCCTGGCGCGACCTGCAGGTGACCGCCCAGGGCGACGTGACAGACCGCGGAGGGGACCTGAGCGGACGCCTGCAGGCGCAGTACGCAGGGACCCGGGGGGAGCTGAGCTTTGACGGCTGGCTCGACAAGGTCAGCGCGCAGGCGTCCTGGAGAGATGGCGCTTACCGTGGACAGCTGCAGACGCGCGACCTGAGGCTGGCGCGCCTGCTGCCTTCCAACTTCGAAGTTTCCGAGCTGCGCCTCGGCGGCGCGCTGAGCTTCAGCGGTGACCGCCGTGGTCTCACACAGGTCCGGGCACAGGCGCTCGATGTACAGGGACGCCACGTCCGCACCGGCAGCTTCAGTGCGCGGGGAGAACTGAGTTACAGCCCCTCCACCCTCAGCAGCGACCTCACAGTGCGTGCGCTCGGTGGAGAGTTGAGCGCGGTGGGCGCTTTTCCGCGAGAAGTTCGGATGGTCGCGCGGGGCGTGCAGGCCGCGGCGCTGGGCGTGGTGAGCGCTGACCTGACGCTGAGCGGGCAAGCGGGCGATCCGGCGTTGTCAGGTCTGGTCATCTCCGAACGGCCGGAAGTCACGACCCGCGCGCAGCTCCGTGGCCGCCTGCTTGACCCGGCGGCACAGATCACCGCCGACTTTATCGCGCCGTACCGGGGTCAGCTGTCCGGCGAACTCGCTGAGCTTACGCTCGATCCGCCGGGTGCCCGCGTACGCCTGACGGGCTCGGTGGGCCGTGGTGAGGAACAGGTGACCCTCGATCTTGCCGGGCGCTGGCCGCAACTGCAAGGCGAAGCGAGCGCCGGGTTTGCTGCCCTGGGCGCGCCCGTGCGCCTGGTGGGGAATGGGCGCGGCCAGTACACCATCGACGCCGGTGTACTTGGCAGCGGACAGTTCGCACTGTCGGGCTTCGTGCCGCAGCTGAGCGGCTCGGCACGCCTCACCCCGCTGAGCCTGCTGGACGCGCGCGGCAGTGGGGCGCTCGACTTGCGTTTTTCCGGGTCACTGAGCGATCCGCAAGTTGCATTGAGCGGCGGCTTTCGGCAGGTCGAACGCTCCGGCGTGCGCCTGGGTGACCTGTCCCTGAGCGGCGCAGGCACGCTGCGCCAGTGGTCGGTGCAGGCGCGGCAGCACGAGCGCACCGTCGCGACGTTCGACGGCCGGCAGCTGACGGTTGAAGGGCTGGCCGCCGAGGCCTTCTCGTCGCGCTTCACTGCCGATGGCTCATTCACGCCTGGAGGGGGGCTGCAAGCGACGGTGCGCGCCGAGGGTGCACTCAGCGGCTCCTTGCGTCTGGGCTACACGGGCGGGGCTGCCTCGGCCAGCGGAACCATCCGTACCTCGGGCGCCAACGCGACTTTCGAGGTGGCGGGCAGCGAAGCCGTGGGCTGGAACGGGCGGGGTCGGGTCGGTGGTCTCCCCGCCCAGGTGATCACTCGTGACCCGATCTTCACCGTCGAAGGGGCCTGGGACACGCCGTCGCTGGCCGCTCAGCTCGGGGTGTTCGGGGCGGCGGCACAGCTGAGGGCCGACTCAAACGGCGCACGGCTTGCGCTCGATGATGGCCCGGGCACGCAGGCAGACGGTGAATTGCGCCTGACAGGCCAGGCCCTTTCGGGCGCGGTTTCGCTCATGCGCGAGGGCGCCCGCGTCAACCTCAGTCTGGGCGGCACCCTCAACGGGCCCAGCGCCTCAGTTGACGCGGCTTACGGCGGGTGGCGCGCCCGCGGTTCCCTGTCCAGGCAGGAAGGCCGCATCATCGTCAGCGACGGTGCACGCGACGGCACCGTGCAGCTGAGCGCCTCGCAGGTACGTGTGGATCTGCCGGGACTCGACCTCGGCCAATTGGGCGTCGACGAGATCGGCGGAACGCTGGTCGCCAACGGTCAGTACGATCTGTCCTCGCGCGCCGGGCGCGTTTCGGCCAGTGTCAGCGCAGCGAGGACCCCGTATTCGCTGCCGGTCGTGGATGTGCCGGTCGCCGGGCTCGTGCAACTGAACGCCATCTTCGCAGAGGGTGAAACGAGGGTGAACGGGATGCTCAGCGGCCCCAATGGCCGCCTGGGTCTCGATGCCGTCCGCCGGCAGGAGTGGTCGGGTCAGGTCAGTGCCGACCTGCGCCGGACGCGCGGCAATGAAACCGGCACCCTGCGCGCCGATCTGGGGCTGGCCGGGGGTCGGCTGAACGGTACGCTGAACGCAGCGAATTACCCCTTGACCCTGCTGGGTCGTGCAGCCGCGCTGCGCGGCGCGCTCAGCGTGCGCGACAATGAATTCGAGCTGGACGCGGGTGTGAGCAGCACCTTCGGAAGGCTGACGTTCTCGGGCGGCGGCGACTTCGCGGGCGCGCTCGAAGAAAACCTGAGCACGCTCCAGCTTGGCTTGCAGCCTTCAGGCGAGGGCTACCGGGTCGACGCACGGCTGGAGGGTCTCGATCTGCAGGCACTTCAAATTGCCGAACTGCTCCAAGGCCGCGCCAGCGGCACGGCCACGCTCTCCGACGGGGGTTCGACGTTCGTGCTGCGTGTGCCAGATTTGCGGGTGGCCGGCGAAGACCTGCCTGTCCGGCTGGAGGGCACGTCCTTCGGGACCGAGTGGCGCGTGCGTGGATTCGCCGGCGATTCGCAGTTGTTCGGCTCGGTCACCGGCGGCGTACTGAACGGCCGCCTGCAGCTCACGACCCTGCCGGTCGGTGCAATTCTGAGTGCGCTCAGCGGCCCGCTTCCCGGACAAAGCACGGTCAGCGGCCTCGCGCGTTTCACGCTGCCCCTGGCCGATCCGCTGGCGGGCCGAATCGACGTGGTTGCCGAACGGATTCGGGTATCTGCCGGAAACGAAAGCCTGACGGGCACGGGCACGCTGGCCTACACGGCCCGCGAGCTGCGCAACGTGGACATTCGGCTGCGCGGTGCGGGCGAGGTGGACGTACAGGGCGAATTCAGTCGCGCCCGGGTGGACCTGCGCGCCACGGTACGCAATACTTCCTTCACACCGTTTCTGGCCATCGTTCCCGGCGTGCGTGGCGCGCAGCCCACCTTACGCGGCGACCTTCAAGCGCGCGTGGCGGGCACTTACGAGGTCCCCGAGGCCCGTCTGACCGGAGGCGCGTTGAGCGGTTCGGCCAGCAACGTGCGCTTCACGCTCTCGGGGTTGAATGCCAGCCTCAGCAGCGGACAGCTACAGGCCAACACCAGCCTGCGGCTGGAAGGAGACGTGGCCGCCGGTGGGGTTATCACTGCCAGCGGCCAGCTCGCCCAAGGGCAGCTCTCCGGCGCGCGCCTGCGGTATGACGGCGACCTCGCCACCCGGCAGTCCGGGCGCCTGCAACGCGTCGTGGCGGAGGTGTTGCAGGCAGGAAGTGGCTGGAATCTCGACGCGACCGTGGTCCAGGGAGGCACTGCCCGCATCACCGGATCTCTGTCCCCCCAGCTGCAGCTCACGGCCAGCGCGCGGGGCCTGACTCCGAAGCTTGGCATCGTGTATGCACGCGACTCACTGCTCAACGGTGACCTGACGATCGAGCAGAACGGGCAGAACTTCGAGGTGGACGGCGCCCTCACTTTCGAGCGCCTGGTGATCGGCCGGGTGGCCACGCCAAGCGGCATCACGCTGCCGGGCACAGGTGACAAAGGGCGGAACGGGGATAACTTTATCAGTCCCCTTCCGAGCGAGCTGGTTACCTTTCCGCCGGTGCCCGGCGAGCAGCGCAGCAATCCCCTGCTGTCTCGCATCGTGTTGCGGGACATCCCGGTCCTCATGCCGAACGGCATCCGCATCGACGAGAACCTCGCGCGCGCCGAGCTGACGGGTTCGTTGATCCTTGGTGGACGGGCAAGCGAACCACAGGTCAGCGGGCAGATTCGCGTGGTTCGGGGCAGCCTGTTCCTGCGCGAAAATGAATTTGCGATCGCCGAGGGCAGCGCGACTTTTGACGGCGCCTCGGCTTACCCGACTTTCCGGGCGTCGGCGCAAGGCCTCGTTCCTGACGAGAACCTGCGCGTGGGTGTCAATGTCAACGTCGAGGGCAGCTTTCCGGCGGGAGACGGTGGCGAGCGCAACCTGGACCTGCGCACCACGTTCTCCTGTACCCAGAACTGTACCCGCGCCGGTCGGGAACTGACCGAGTCAGAACTCTACGCGCTGGTCGCTCTGGGGAGTGCCAACGCGTCCAATCTGCCCTCTGAACTCACGCAGAGTGCGCTGCGTACCACCCTCAACGTCTTCTTGCTGGGCGAAATCGAGCGCGGTGTGGGACGCGCGCTTGGGCTGGACGTCTTTCGCATCCGCACCAACCTGCTTTCGGGCGCGAGTGACTTTCAGGTGCAGTTCACCCTGGGCTCGTACGTCACGCGTGACTTCTACCTGGAATACCAGGTGGATTTGCGCGGCGAGGGACTCGTCAATGCCACCTACAACACGCCCGACAACCGTTTTACCTTCACGGTGTCCTCTCCCGTCTCCGGACTGAACCTGACGACCTTGCAACCCTCGCTCGCGGTGGCGTACAACTTCACGCCACGGTCGAGCGTGCAGTTCGGGGTTTCGTCAGGTCTCAGCACGACTTTCAGGCTGGGGTATACCTTCCGGTTTTAGGAAGCCCCGTCACATGACAAAGGAAGACTGGAAGGGGCCAACACTCCTTCCAGTCTTCCGGTCTGCTGACTGCCCCTCTTACTTTTTCAGTGAAGCGCGGGGTTCGAGCGCATAGAACGCCACCACCGCGACAAGGGTGCCCACCCAGCCCGGCGCACTGCCAAGCTCGAATTCGAAATCCTTGCCGAGAATCGTGCTGCCCAGGCGCCCCATCAGCTTTTGCCCGACCTGCTGGCCCATGATGTTCCAGCCAACGATCGGTTCACCGAGAAAACCGGTAACCCGGTCCACACCGCGCAGCGTAATCTGCTCGCGGCCAACGTTGCCACGCAGCTCACCTTCCTGCAGTTCGACGGCGACGCTTTCACCGCCCACCGTACCCTGAACGCCGGTCTCGGTGATTTCGAGGTCAATGTCTTTGCCGTGCAGCCGTCCACCCGCGCGACCGACAATGCGGTCTCCGTCGAGCGTGCAGCGCACGTCGAAACCTTCGGCGCCTCCCAGGCGCCCCTTGAGTACGTCTTCCACGGTGGACAGTATAGCCACTTCCAGGTGAAGAGACAGGTGAAGAGACGTCTTGCTCACAATCCCAGCGGATGAGAGACGCCGGCCGCTGCTTCAACTCAGGCCCGTATCGCGCAGATACTCGGCGCGAAGCAGTTCGCGGCCCGAGGGAAAGCGGACGCGGGCCACCTGCCAGTGTTCGAACAGCACGCGCAGACCGGCGCGCAACAAGTGTTCGGCAAACCAAAGCTCACAGGGTGCACCCTGCCAGGAGAGCATTTCGCCGTTCCAGACCAGGTGAGGACATCCGGGTGCCGAACGTGCATGGATCATGCCGCCCGCGCCAATACGCACCGCGCGGACCCACAGCGGACCTTCACGAACTTCGTGATCGAATACCGGCGCCCCGAAGACCTCGTCGTACAGCAGCCCGAGCTCCTGTTGTGCGCGACGGTGCTCCCGTCGGGCGCGCGCTTCCTCACGAACGGTCAGGCGACCGAACGTCAGGGTGCCGTCCAGTTCGGCAACGCGGTCCTCAAGCCCCTCCATTCGCTCGCGCGCCGAGGGTGGCGGCGGCGGGGGCGGAGGGTCGCCCTGCAAGGTACGCGCCGGGTCGATCACGTCGCGGCGCTCCCAGCTGGCCTGCTCCAGCAGCTGTCCTTCTTCGATGCGCCACAGACGGGTAGCCACTTCCCGCGCGAAGCGCCGGTCATGGGTGACGATGACGCATGCCCCGCCATACCCTTGCAGCGCCTGCTCCAGCGTTTCGAGCGCCTCCACGTCAAGGTGGTTGGTTGGTTCGTCCAGCAGCAGCAGGTCCCCACGCAGTGCCCCGACGAGGGCCAGCCCGGCGCGCGCCCGTTCACCCCCCGAGAGCTGTTGCGGCGTTTTCGACCAGTCGCCCTCACCGAAGCCGGCGCGTCCCAACAGCGCCGCTGCCCGGGCTCCGAAACGCTGGGAGAATTGCATCAGCAAGCTGGCGTCGCGGTGCAGCCCGTGCCAGGTCTGATCGAGGTAGGCTACCGCGACGCCACCTTCGAATTGCAGCTGTCCCTCGGGCGATTCGGAATACAGCTCTCCGGCCAGCATTCGCAGCAGGGTCGTCTTGCCGCTGCCGTTGGCTCCCAGCAGCACCACGCGGTCGCCCTGCCTGATCTTGAGCGCGACATCTCGCAGGACCATGCGCTCGCCGTACTGCTTGCTCAGGTGCTCGGCCCACACCAGCACCCGGGCGCGCGCTTCTCCGTTGAGCAGGCGCATCCGGAGACGCCGTTCGGGAAGCGGCGCATCGACGAGGTCCACGCGCCCGGCGCGCGAACGCAGCGCTTGGGCGTGGCGGCCCCAGCGCGACTCACGTGAAGCGGCTGCGGCCAGGCGCGTCTCTTCTCGCTGCGACAGGCGATGGGTGCGGGCCTGCGCCCGGCGGGCAAAATCACGCTGGGTGCGGGCGCTGCTGTAACCGCCGGTGTAGAAGGTCGCCCGGGAAGCTTCGAGCCAGAGTGAGCGCAAGGCCACCTGATCGAGCAGTTCCCGGTCATGCGAGGTCAGGACCACGGCGCCGGGATACGCGAGCAGGGCCTGTTGCAGCCATTCGCGCATCCGCAAATCAAGGTGGTTGGTGGGCTCGTCAAGCAGGAGCACGTCGGGGCGCTGTAGCAGGGTGAGTGCCAGGGCCAGCCGGGTGCGCTCGCCTCCCGAGAGTGACGCTGCCGTGCGGTCCCGGAAAGGTGCCAGGTCCAGCATGCCGAGCGTTTCGTTCGCCGTGACTTCATAGTGGTAGCCGCCCTCGGCCTCGAAGGCAGCCTGCGCTTCGGCCCAGACAGGCAACAGTTCCGGTTCGTGATGAAGGCGGGCAGCCAGCCCCTCGAGTTGCTGCTGACGGCGCAGAGCCGGATTGGCTGCCGCCACCAGCGCGGCGACCGTGGCCTCGCCCTCGAAGATGGGGTGCTGCGGAAGATACCCGAGGCGGGTGCCGTCCGCCTGCCAGCGCTCTCCCTCGTCGGGTACGCAGCGGGCGGCCAGCACTTCCAGCAGGGTGGTCTTGCCCGCGCCGTTGCGACCCAGCAAGGCCAGGCGCTCGCCGGTGAAGACGCTCAGGCTGATGTCATCGAGCACCACGCGCTCACCGCGCGCGAGCGAGATGTGCTCCAGGGAAAGCAGCGTGGCCACGTCGGCACGCTAGCAGGATTCCGCCAGGTCCGGCGTGAGCCAGCAGGCGAATGAACGCTCCTCCACGCGCCCGAGGTGACAACCTGACCGGCACCGGCCGGTCTGGCCCCTGTACTGTTCGAGTTACACCTTCCGCGCGTCTTGCCTAACGCCCGTCAGGTATATACTTTGTCGGGAATCATCACCGCCCGGCGAGTGCCCGTGTGCGGTGTTCCACAAACAATCGGCCCAGGAGGGGTAATTTGAAACTCCACGAGTATCAAGGCAAGGAATTGCTGCGGCGTTTCGGCGTGAACGTGCAGGAAGGCAAAGTGGCCTACACGCCCGATGAGGTGCGCTCGATCGCGCAGGAATTCGGTCAGTCGGTCGTCGTGAAAGCGCAGGTTCACGTGGGCGGACGCGGCAAGGCAGGCGGCGTGAAGTTCAGCCCCGATCCCGAAAAAGCCTATGAAAACGGCCAGAAGATTCTGGGCATGGACATCAAGGGCCTGACGGTCAAGAAGGTGTTGGTGACCAAGGCGGTCGACATCGACGCGGGCACCGAGTACTACGTCGGCATGATCGTGGACCGCAACGTGCAGTCTTATACCCTGATGGCCTCCGCCGAGGGCGGCATGGAAATCGAGGAAGTCGCCGCCGAGAATCCTGACGCGATCATCCGCTTCCGGGTCGATCCCACCACCGGTCTGCGTCCCTTCGAGGCTCGCGAGGTGGTACTGCGCGCGGGCTTCAAGGGCAACCTCAACAAGATCGCCGACATGATGGTCAAGATGAGCGAAGCAGCCCTCAAGATGGACGCCGTGCTGGTCGAGATCAATCCGCTGTTCGTGGACGAGTCGGGCATCCCCCTGGCGCTCGACACCAAGTTCGAGATCGACGACAACGCCATGTACCGTCACAAGGACCTCGCCGACTGGCGTGAGCTCGAAGCCGAGCATCCGCTGGAAATCGAGGCCAGCAACTATGGCTTCGCGTACGTCAAGCTCGACGGTCACGTGGGCGTGCTGGGCAACGGCGCGGGCATCGTGATGACCTCGCTGGATGTCGTGAACCGCGCGGGCGCCAAACCCGCCAACTTCCTCGACATCGGCGGCGGCGCCCGCGCGGACATCGTGTACAACGCCGTGAAGCTGGTCCAGAAGGACAGCGACGTGAAAAGCATCTTCGTGAACATCTTCGGCGGCATCACCCGCGCCGACGAGGTCGCCAAGGGCGTCATTCAGGCGCTGCAGGAAGGAATTCTTACCAAGCCGGTGCGCATGCGCATCGCCGGCACGGCCGAGGAGGAAGCCAAGGCGCTGCTGGCCGAAGTCAACAGCCCGCTCATCCAGATGTATCCGGATATGTTCCAGGCCGCCGAGGCCGCCGCGCAGGAGGCGAACAAGTAATGTCGATCCTGGTGAACAAGGACACGAAGGTACTGGTTGTGGCCATCACGGGCCGTGAAGGCACCAACCACACGAAAGCCATGAAAGAGTTCGGTACGCAAGTCGTGGCGGGCGTAACTCCCGGCAAGGGCGGCATGACCCACGAGGGTGTGCCGGTCTACAACTCGGTCGCGGAAGCTCAGCGCCACCACGAGGTGGACTGCTCGATCATCTTCGTGCCGCCCGCCGGCGCGGCCGACGCGGTGCTGGAGTCGGCCTACGCGGGCGTGCCGCTGATCGTGCTGATCACCGAAGGCGTGCCTACGGTCGACATGATGCGCGCCGTGCAGGAAGTCAAGGCGCTCGACGCAGAGAGCCGCGCTTCGGGGGGCAAGGGTGTGCGCCTGATCGGTGGCAATTGCCCCGGACTCGTGTCGAGCGGCGAGTGCAAGGTGGGCATCATGCCCAACCGCATCTATGAAAAGAAGGGCCGCATCGGCCTGATCTCACGCTCGGGCACCCTGACGTACGAGGCGGGCAAGTTGCTCGGTGACGCGGGGCTGGGGACCAGCACCACCGTCGGCATCGGCGGCGATCCCGTGATCGGCACGACTTTCGCTGATGTGCTGCCAATGTTCGAGCAGGACCCCGACACCGACGCGATCGTGTTGATCGGTGAAATCGGCGGTGCAGACGAGGAAGCCGCTGCCGAGTACATCAAGACCAGCATGAAGAAGCCGGTTGTGGCCTTTATCTCGGGACGCACCGCCCCCGCAGGCAAGCGCATGGGTCACGCGGGCGCGATCATTATGGGAAATGTGGGCACTGCCGAGTCGAAGCTGGCTGCCATGGCCGACGCGAACGTGCCGGTGGCGGACACCATGCCCCAGATTGTTGAGTTGGTCCAGCAGGTTCTGGCACAACGCGCATAACCTGATGCGGCTACGCGGGGTCAATGACCCCGCGTTTTTGTGTTTTGAGTGTTCACGTTGCACATATTTTTCACTATATCCTCACCATTGTCATGACACCGGTCACTTGCCGGTCAGCCGGCATGGCTATACTGACAACATGAAGCGAACGCTGCTGGCCTCCTCTTTCTTACTGCTGGGCTCCGCGCAGGCGCTGACCCTCAGCGGCAGCGTGGCAGGCGAAGCCCCCGCCAAGGCCCGGGTCGGCGCGTGGTTGATCGATGCGGCCGGCCGGCCAGTCGCGGAAGTCGCCAGCGCGCCAATCAGCGCAAACGCGTTCTCACTCTCCATTCCCGACACGGCTCCGAGTGGGCGCGCGCTGTGGGGACTTACCTCGGACAGCATTGCCTGGCCGGGGGTCACCGGAGAAGTCAACGTGTCCGGCAGTGTCCAGGGCAGCGAAGCACGGCTTTTTGTGTACGGCGACGCCAACGGCAACACCCGCCGCGATGAGGGCGAGGAATTGATCGAAGGAAGTGCACGCCTGGGCAAAGCCAGCGTCGCCCTGGTGTTCGCCAGCCGCCCGGTGAACGTGAGCGCGGCGCGCGGCCTGTCCGTTGCGCTGACGCTCGGCTGGAACGTCGTGTCCATTGAGCTGGGCAAGACGCTCAAGGCGGGCGTGCAAAGCGGTGCCAGCGGGCTTCAGCTCAGCATCGCCCGGTAAGCCTTCAGGTACTGGGGCACGATCAGCGCAGGATGAAACTCCCGGATGGCGCGTTCACGTCCGGCCCGGCCCATGCGCCGACCTGTTTCGGGATCACTCAGCAGGCGCAGGGCACCATGGGCCATACCGTCCACGTCTCCCAGCGAGCACAAAATTCCACTCACGTCATGCTGCACAACCTCGGGAATACCCCCGATGTTGCTGGCCACCACGGGCACCTCGCAGCTCATGGCTTCCAGGGCCACCAGGCCGAAGCTTTCCTTGGCGCTGGGCAGCAAGAAGAGGTCCGCGAAGCCCAGAATAGCCTCCACGCCCGGAAAACTGCCCAGAAACTGCACGCGACCCTGCACGCCCAGCCGCTGGGCCAACTCGAAGGCCCGGGGGCGCTCGGGGCCGTCGCCGATCATCAGGAGCCGCGCGGGCAGTTCGCTGCTCACCCGGGCGAAGACCTCAACCACGTCATCGGTACGCTTCACAGGTCGAAAGTTCGAGACGTGAACCAGCAGCGCCTCGTCGGGCCGAGCAAAGCGGGCCCGCATGGTCGGATCAACCGTCCGCACGAAACGCTCGGTGTCGACAAAGTTATGAATTACCTGAATCTCGCGCTCGACGTCGAACACCTCACGCGTCTGCCGGGCCAGAAAATGTGACACGGCCGTGACCGCATCCGACTGCTCGATCGCGAAGCGGGTCGAGTGCCTGAAAGCGGGATCAAGTCCGACCAGGGTCACGTCGGTGCCGTGCAGCGTCGTAATCACTCGGGTACGCCGGGTGACGGCGCGGGCGTGGATGGCGCTGGTGGCGTGAGGAATGGCGTAGTGAGCGTGTGTGAGCTGCAGGTCGTGCTCCAGGATCACTTCGCACAGGGCGTTGGTCTCGGCCAGTTCCGGGTAAGGTTGTTCGAAGAGGGCGTACGCGTAACTGCCCACCTGATGAAAGTACGGACCACCCCGACCAGAGCCCAGTCCCGCCAGACGAAAGGGCTGGGAGCTGCCCACAAAACGCACCTCATGCCCTGCCTGCGCCACCAGCGCACCCAGTTCGGTCGCCACTACCCCGGAGCCTCCGGCGCTGGCATGACACAGCACAGCCATGCGCATCTGCTCGCCGGAGGCAGACAGGGCTCGTGCTGAGGCGGGCGAATTCTTCAGGGGAGGCTCGGTCGGTGCGCGTGGGTCCACGGGTGCCGATCATAAAGCTGCGCTCACGCCGTGACGGTTGTGAGATTACATTTCCTGTCTGTGCGGGCAGTGCTCCAGAGGAGGACGTTGCTGCGGAAGGAACGTCCATTTTGGCTCTGGGATTTATCTTTCTTTAAGATGTCGTGAAAAATCAGTAGACTGTGATCCATATGCGCTGGGCGTGGATTGTTCTGATCGTTGCCGTAGCCACCTTGGCCTACTTCGCCGGTTTGCGTTTCGGCTACCTGAGCCTGACCCCGACGTGGATGTACAACGCCCAGGGAAACAACTCCTACACGTTTCGGACCTATGACGAGCGTGGGGAAGTATTCCTGAGCGGCTCGTGCACGACACGCAGCGGCGAGGCCACATTGCGGCTGTACGCGCCGGGCGGCACCTTTGTCGGCGGTCAGGTCTGCCGCGCCGGCAGTTATAACCTTGCGCTCCGGGGGGGTGGGGAGATCGGACTTTACAAGCTGACAGTGGATTTCAACCACTTCACCGGCCGACTGGAGATCAACGAAAACCGCAGTGCGTCGTACTGACCTTCCCAGTCGCAGCTGCTTCTTCAAACGAGGAGAGCCGTGTGGGAACACACGGCTCTCCTCGAGGTTGTAACTTCAGGCAGCGTCGGTTGCAGCAAGCTTGTTGAGGCGCTTGGCAAGACGGCTCTTTTTGCGTGCAGCCGCGTTCTTGTGCAGGGTCGAGCCTTTGGCCGCCTTGTCGATCAGGCTTTCGGCCTTACGCTGCACTTCTGCGGCGTTCTCAGCGCCCGTCTGCACGGCTTCGACCGCCTTGCGGGTGAAGGTACGGATGGTCGATTTCTTGCTGCGGTTGGCAAGACGGCGCTTGAGGCTCTGACGGTGACGCTTTTGGGCTGATTTGTGGCGCAGGGCCATGATGAATCCTTTCTTCCGTGCGGACACGGAGCGGTTCCGCATTGCGGAACACGAGCGACAACACCCGGGGGCCGGGGCTGCGCGGCGGCCGTTGAAACAGGGCCGTGTCGCTCACCAGACGATGGGCAACTTTGCAAGTGTAGCGTTCGTGAAGCGAAATGACAACTGGCCTGCCCGGCGCAGCGTGACCTGCACCGGGCTTCCTGACAGCGCTACGCTCCGCTTCAGGACGTGCCAGTGCTCTGGCTCGCGGCAGTCTGCGCTGGAGTCAGGTCAAGCGGTTTTTCCAGCCGGAACCAGTAAAAGGCATGTGGCCCAAAGGTGAAGAAGTACGGCAGCTCCCCGACCGGTGGGAAAGGGGTCTCCCCGATCAGTTCAACGGGCGTGAACCCGTTGTATTTGCCAAGGTCGAGCTGCGCGGACTGCACAAAACGCGACAGGTTGCACAAAACCAGCAGACGCTCCTCACCGTAAGTGCGCAAAAACGCCAGAATCTTGCGATTCCCGGTTTCCAGAAACTCGATGTCACCACGCGCGAAGGCCGGGTAACGGCGGCGGGTCTGCATCATGCGGCGCATCCACTTGAGCAGGCTGGTCTCGGTGCGCTCGTGGGACTCGACGTTGACGGTCTGATAGCCGTAGACCGGATCGGCAATCACGGGCGCGTACAGCAGGTTGTAATCAGCGCGCGAAAAGCCGCCGTTGCGGTCGGGACTCCACTGCATGGGCGTGCGCACCCCGTTGCGGTCACCCAGAAATACGTTGTCACCCATGCCGATCTCATCGCCGTAATACAGGATCGGGCTGCCAGGGAGGCTGAAGAGCAACGCGTGCAGCAGCTCGGTGCGGCGACGTGAATTGTCGAGCAGCGGCATCAGGCGCCGGCGGATGCCGACGTTGATCTTCATGCGCGGGTCCTTGGCGTACTCGTTGTACATGTAATCGCGCTCTTCGTCGGTGACCATTTCCAGCGTCAGCTCGTCGTGGTTGCGCAGAAAGATCGCCCACTGCCCGAAGCTGGGCGCCTGGGGAATGCGCTCCATGATTTCACGGATGGGTGTGCTGTCCTCGCGGCGCAGGCCCATGAACAGGCGCGGCATCACCGGGAAGTTGAAGCACATGTGAAACTCGGGCTCCTCGTCGGTGCCGAAGTACTGCACGACATCTTCCGGCCACTGGTTGGCCTCCGCGAGCAAGACCTTGCCGGGAAACTCTTCGTCGACCACCTGGCGCATTTCGCGCAGATAGGCGTGCGTTTCCGGCAGGTTCTCGCAGTTGGTCCCCTCACGCTCGAACAGGTACGGCACCGCGTCGACACGGAAGCCGTCGAGGCCCAGGCCCAGCCAGAAGCGGATGACGTTTTTCATTTCCTCGCGCACGGCGGGATTGTCGTAGTTGATATCAGGCTGCTGGCTGAAGAAGCGGTGCCAGTAGTAGCGCTCGGCGACCGGGTCCCAGGTCCAGTTGCTCTTCTCGGTATCGACGAAGATGACGCGCGCCTCCGCGTACTCGTTGCCGGTATCCGACCACACGAAGTAGTCGTGGTAAGGGTTGTCACGCCCCTTGCGGCCTTCCTGAAACCAGTGATGCTGATCGGAGATGTGGTTCACGACCAGATCGGCAACGACACGAATTCCGCGCGCGTGCGCTTCCTGCAAGAACGCCTTGAAGTCTTCCAGCGTACCGTAGTCGGGGTGAATGTCGTAAAAGTCGGCAATGTCGTATCCGTCGTCCTTGAGCGGAGACGGATAAAACGGCAGCAGCCACAGGCAGTCCACGCCCAGGCTTTTGAGGTAATCCAGACGCGTGATCAGACCGCGAAAATCGCCTTTGCCGTCTCCGTTGCCGTCCTGAAATGCACGCACGTGGAGTTCGTAGAAAACTGCGTCCTTGTACCAGTCGGTGGCCATGCGAAGTAGTGTAAGCGGTCGGCGCCCGGCTTTCAGCTATCGGCCCAAAAAAACGATGAAGGCCTCGGTGAAGGCCTTCATCGTTTCTGACGGCGGTTATGGAACGCGCCTTACTGCTCGTAGATTGCTTCGACGGTGATGTCGAGGTTCCCGCGCAGGGCGCCGGACACCGGGCAGCCCTGCTCGGCTTTCTCGGCCAGCTGCTGGAACTGCTGCTGATCGAGGCCCTCGGCGCTGCCGCGAACCACCAGGTGCATGGTGGCGATCTTGAATCCGCCGCCTGAGGCGTCCATGCCGAGCGTCGCGTCGGTAGCCAGCGTACGCGGCGCGTGCCCGGCCTGCTGCAGCACGTTCGAGAACGCCATGGTGAAGCAGGCTGCATGTGCGGCAGCAATCAGTTCTTCCGGGTTGGTGCCGGGCTGGTTCTCGAAACGGGTCCGAAAGCTGTACGGCGTATCGCTGAGCACACCACTGAGGCTGCTGATCGTTCCGTTCCCGCTTTTCAGGTCACCGTTCCACTGGGCATTTGCCTTGCGCTCTATGTTGGCCATGCGGCATCGTAACGTGCCCTCCCCCCAAACAGACCGTGACAGAACTTCCAGAGACCCTGACGATATCTTGAGGTGACGCACCGATGAGCGGCGTTCCCCGGATGTGGTTGAATGCGGCCATGGATCACTGGGACTTCGGGCGCTCGCTTGCCGGTTACGGGTCGGTCGTGCCTGGCGCACGCGCGCAGGTGCTGCTGGTGCACGGCTACGCCGAGCATGTGGGACGCTACACGCACCTGATCGAAGCACTCGTACGGGCGAACTTCAGTGTCTATGCCTTCGATCAGCGTGGGCACGGCCGCTCGCCTGGACCTCGCGCGCTGTTGCGCCTGCGTGACCTCACCGACGACCATCTGGCGGCCCGTGCGTGGCTGCGTCAACACGCTCCCGAGGTGCCTACCTTCGCGGTGGGGCACAGCGTGGGAGGGCTGGTCACGGCCCTCAGCCTTGCACGTGATCCCAGAGGTCTGCGCGGCGTCGTGCTTTCGTCTCCGGCCCTGGTTGTCGGGCAAGAGGAGCCTGCCGCCAAACGGGCGGCCCTGAGGCTGCTCAGCCGTGTCGCTCCCCGGACGCCGGTCTCGGTCGTGGCGAAAGGCATCCTGTCACGCGACCCGGAGATTGACCGCGCCTTCGAGGCAGACACCCTGTGTTACAGCGGGCGCGTCCAGGCGCGCTCTGCTTATGAAATGATGACCGGCGCGGATGCCCTCTGGGGGAAACTAGGCAACTGGACACTGCCCACGCTGGTCATTCACGGGGACGCCGACCGCCTGATCACGATCGAGGGTTCACGACGCTTCGTGCGCAATATCGCCAGCCAGGACCGGGAGCTGTGGGAAGCGCCGGGCGGGTATCACGAACTCTTCAACGACCTCGACAGCCAGCTGGCCCTGGACAAGGTAACCGGGTGGCTCGCCGCGCGAAGCGACAGCGCGGTGTAATCAGGGAACCCGGCCAGGTAGCCGGGTTCCCTGATTACAGCATGAGGCGACCTTCAGCCGTGATCGGGCATGCAGGCGGTTACTTCCGGCGAAACTCCGTCCTGAAAACGTTTGAAGTTTTCCCGGAACATGGCGGCGAGTTTGCGCGCCGTCCGGTCGTACTCATTCTGGTCGGCCCAGGTGTCCCGGGGATTGAGCACCTCGCTGGGCACACCGGGAACGCTCGTGGGAATCGCGAGGTTGAAGAAAGGCTCGGTGACGAATTCCACCCGATCGAGCTCACCGGAAAGCGCTGCGTTGATCAGGGCGCGCGTGTGCTGGATGCTCATGCGCTGGCCCTCGCCGTATTTCCCACCGGTCCAGCCGGTGTTCACCAGCCACACCCTCGCGCCCGATTCCGCGACCTTGCGCGCGAGCAGCCCCGCATACTCAGCAGGATGACGCGGCATGAACGGCGCGCCAAAGCAGGTGCTGAAGGTCGGCTGAGGCTCGACGACTCCCTGCTCGGTACCGGGAATCTTGGCCGTGAAGCCGCTGACGAACTGATACATCATCTGTTCACGCGTGAGGCGAGCGATCGGAGGCAGCACGCCGTAGGCGTCGGCTGTCAGGAAGATGATGTTCTTGGGGTGCCCACCCTGACCCGACGGATCGCTGTTTTCGATGAAGTCGATCGGGTAGGCGCTGCGGGTGTTCTCGGTCAAGCTGCCATCGTGGAGGTCTGGCCGTCCCTGCTCATCGAGCACCACATTTTCGAGGACGCTGCCGAACATGTGGGTCGTGCGGAAGATGGCAGGCTCGGCTTTTTCGGAAAGGTTGATGACCTTGGCGTAGCAGCCACCCTCGAAGTTGAAGACGCCGTGTTCGGTCCAGCCGTGCTCGTCGTCGCCGATCAGCACGCGCGAGGGGTCGGCGCTCAGCGTGGTCTTTCCGGTGCCGGACAACCCGAAAAACAGCGCCACGTCACCTTCTTTGCCTTTGTTGGCCGAGCAGTGCATGGGCATCACACCCTGCTCGGGCAGCAGGTAGTTGAGAACGCCGAAGATGCCTTTCTTGTTTTCACCGGCGTATTTGGTTCCGCCCACCAGGATCATCTTGCGCGAAAAGCTGACCAGGATAAATGTTTCGCTGCGCGTGCCGTCAACCGCCGGATCAGCCCTGAAGGAGGGCAGGTTGAGAACCGTGAATTCGGCCTGGTGTGAGGACAGCTCCTCCTCGCTGGGTCGCACGAACATATTGCGGACGAACAGCGAATGGTAGGCCATTTCGGTGATCATGCGAACGGGCAGCCGGTACTGCGGGTCGGTTCCGGCAAAGAGGTCCTGCACGAAGAGTTCACGGCCCCCTGCCCAGCGGGTCATCTTGGTCAGCAGGTTTTCGAACACTTCAGGCGAAATAGGCGTATTGAAACCGCCCCACCAGACGCTTTCCCTGGTGTGCTCATCCTCAACGACGAAGCGGTCCTTGGGGGAGCGTCCGGTGTGGGGAGTCGTGACCACGGCCAACGGGCCGCCCTGCGCGATGCGTCCTTCACCAAGGCGAAGAGCTGCTTCGTACAACTGTGGAACGGTCAGGTTGAAATGGATCGTGGCACCGCGAATGCCCAGGTGCGAAAGGTCGCGTTCAACAGCTGTTGTCATGCGTTGGTCCTCCGGGAAGCAAATAACTAACAATCGTTCGTCATTATTGTGCCGTAGGTTCGTCACGCGATGCAACTCGGCGGTGGCGAGCGTCGTGCCACGGCCAGCGGTGTGCCTGGCCGCATACGGTATAGGGGGCCCATACTCAGCTCGCTCATGAATGCCCTTCGCCCTTATCGCGCGCCCGATCGTGATGCCTGCCTGCGCATCTTCGACAGCAACACGCCACCCTTTTTCGATGTCTCGGAGCGCGCAGACTTCGAGGCGTTCCTGGACGCTCCCTCGGAGGCGTACTTCGTACTCGCAGTGAAAGGCGATCTCGTGGCCTTCGGAGGGCTCGCCCTCTCCCCACCACGGGTTTCACACAACCCGAATTGTGCCCGATGGCTTCGGAGCAGGACTCAACCGAGTTGAAATGACCTGTCAGCTTGACGCGTTCTGAGCCGGCGTTCGGCACGTGACCCGAACCCAGGGTTGGCAATGACTCAAGACCGCGACCCGGTGTCAGTCGAGCGTGTAGATCCACAAACCGCGCCGGCGCCGTTCACGCTCGGTTTTTTCGCGGAACGCAGGGTCCTCGGCCATCTGCCGCTCGGTGCGCAGCAGCGAGGCCGCCGTCTGCGAACGGTGCGCGCGTACCGCCGCCATGACCGTATCGAGCACCGGCGAGACATCGTAAAATTCGTGCGGCTCCCCCAGGGCGCGCAAGTCTTCTTCCTTGCCAAAAGCCACGCAGGCGATGACCGGCCGCTCTTCGGGCGGCAGGGCGGCCACCGCCCGCACGGCGGCAGCCGACATCGCTTCGTGGTCGGGGTGCACGCCGTGACCTGGGTAATAAGTAAACAGCAATGAGGGCCGGGTCTCGGCAACCACTTCCGCAATGCGCGCGGCCAGCTCTTCCTGATTTTCGAATTCCAGGGTCTTGTCGCGCAGGCCCATCAGGCGCAGGTCACCAATGCCGAGAATCCGGCAGGCTTCACGCAGCTCAGCCTCGCGGATCTCGGGCAGCGTCTCACGCGTCGCGAAGGCCGGGCGGCCCATGTTGCGTCCGGCTTCACCAAGGGTGCCACACAGGTAGGTCACGGGCGTGCCCTGTGCGGTGTGCAGGGCGATGACTCCTCCGAAGGCCAGGGTTTCGTCGTCGGGGTGGGGCAGCACCACCAGAATGTGCCGCTCGGCGGGTCGCGGCGTGCTGTTCGTGTCGGTCGCTTTCGCATCTGACGCGTTCATATCCGGAAAGGTACCTCGCTGAGTTGCAGGGCTACGCCGAGGCAGCCGTCGGCGTCGTGGCCGGCGAGCAGCAGCCGGTCATGTGCATCGAGCTCCCAATCGGTCAATCCCTCGGCGTACACCCAGCCGAGTTCCAGCTTGAGCCCGACGCGGAAAGGCCCTTTGCCGGCAATGGCGGCACGCTCGAAGCAGACCAGGGCGTTGCGGATGTAGGCACCGACCGGCACGGTTTTGGTTTCCCGCAGTCCTGCGTATGCGCCCGCGTTGGTTTCCAGGTGAAGATAAAGCGGCCTGTTCGCCCGAACACTCAGGGCAGCCTGAACGGCTTCACGGTCGATGGGTCTCACTGCAGCCTGCCTTTCATCGTCGCGCCAGCATACTGCAAGCGCACAAGGACCTGAACGGTCACGGCGCGTTCCCCAACAGCACGACCTGCTTCAAAGGCCCTGGCAGCGCGGCGGCAGGCAACCGTAGCAAACGTACGCGCCAGCCCTATGGCCTTCAGCCGATTCCCAGAATGACGGCTTACAGTAAATCCAAGTCATCCCATTCCCGACTCCCTGGAGGCTTCATGATCACTCCCCGCAGCTGGATGTCGACTGCCCGGCCACGATTCTCCGGTGACCGGCCTTGAACGCCCTGATGGTGGGTGTGGTGGCGGGCGCCCTTGGTCTCGGGTTCGTGGCCGGTCGCGTCAGCGCGCCAAGCGGCACGATGGGCGGAGCCCTGGCGGCACGCGCACAGCTGGCGCAATTCTCGCCCAACGATCCGCGAGAACTCGTGCCCCTGGTTCCCGGTCCCGGCCAGGACGGCCAGCAGGGTCCAGGGCAGCAAAACGCTCCGAACGGTCAGCAGGGGGAGCAGGGTGACTGCCCGGTGCTGCTGCTCAAAGACGGTCAGCTTTACGAAATGCGCCCGGGGCAGCCGCAGCCGGGACCGGGGGGCGAGCCAGGTGACGGCCAAAGCGGCGACAACGAGCTGTTTCCGCTGCAGCCTTACCAAGGTCCTTCTCCAATCCCCGGCCTTCCCCTCAACCCCACTCCCGACGTGAGGACCTGATGACCAATGATGCCCGCTTGACCCCGCTTTCGCCGCAAGCCGTCACCGACGCTTCCGCTCGCCTGCGCACCCTGCTGTTTGAAGTCAAGAAGGTCATCGTGGGCCAGGACCTGATGCTCGAACGTCTGCTGGTCGCACTCCTCTCGCGCGGGCACGTGCTGGTGGAAGGTGTGCCCGGTCTCGCCAAGACGCTGGCGATCAAGTCCACAGCCGACGCCATCGGCGCCAGCTTTCGCCGCATCCAGTTCACTCCCGACCTCGTTCCAGCCGACCTGATCGGAACGCGCATCTACAACCAGAAGAACGGCAACTTCGAGGTGGAACTCGGTCCGGTGTTCGCTCACCTGATTCTGGCCGACGAAATCAACCGCGCGCCGGCCAAGATCCAGTCGGCCCTGCTCGAGGCCATGCAGGAGCGCCAGGCGACCATCGGCCTGGAGAGCTATGCGCTGCCTGAGCCTTTTCTGGTGCTGGCCACCCAGAATCCCATCGAGTCCGAGGGAACCTATTTTCTGCCCGAGGCTCAGGTGGACCGTTTCATGTTCAAGGTCGTGGTGGGCTATCCCGGTTTTCACGAGGAGATGACCGTCGTGGAACGGGTCTCGCAGAAATTCGAACGTATTCAGGTGCAGCTCTCGCTCGACGAGCTGCGCGAACTGCAGGCGATGGCCGATGTGGTGTACGTGCATCCTTCGGTGATCGAATACGCGGTGAAGCTCGCGCGGGCCACCCGTGATCCCGGGGAGGTGGGGCTTGGCGAGCTGAAGCGCGCCATCACCTACGGTGCGAGCCCGCGCGCCAGCGTCAACCTGATTCTCGGCGCCAAAGCGCTGGCAATTGTGCGCGGGCGCGAATACGCCCTGCCCGAAGATGTGCGCGACCTCGCTCCGGAGGTGCTGCGTCACCGCATCATGCTGTCATACGAGGGACTCGCCGAGGAGGTGCAGCTCGAAGACCTGATCGGGCGCATCATTGGCGCTGTTCCGCTTCCCCGCATGCATCTCGGCGATCCGCACGGGAGCGCAGGTTACTCGCCGACGCGCCATGAGACTGCTTAGCCGCCGCGTCCGCCCGGCTGCCCCGCGCTCCACCGCGCCCGCTCCGGCGCCCGCGCCAGCACCCATAGACCTTCCCGCCCACCTGCTCAGACGGCTGGAGTTCAAGGTACTGCGCCGCCTTGACGGCTTTTTGTTCGGTGATTACCGCGGGCTCTTTTACGGCCCGAGCCTCGACCTGGCAGAAGTGCGCGAGTACCAGCCCGGCGACGAGGTGCGCCGGATCGACTGGAACGTCACCGCGCGCAGCGGCAGGCTGCACGTCCGGCAGTACCGTGAGGAACGCGAACTCACCGCCTGGCTGGTGGTGGATCTGTCGAGTTCGATGAACTTCGGTACCCGCCGGGTCCTCAAACGCGACCTCGCACGTGAGTTCGCCGGCCTCGCGTCGCTGGTGGTCACCCGGCACGGAGACAAGATCGGCGCGATGACCTTCGGTTCGGCTTCCGATGCGTCCGCCATGCTCGCTCCCCGCAGCGGGCGCGCCCAGGCGCTGGCGGTGCTGAACTTGCTTTCCGGTCAGGGCGTGTCCGGGCGGGCGTTGCCATCCGCCCGGGGTGGAACCGACAGCAAACGCAGCGAGCTCGACGCTGCATTGAGCGCTGTGGAACGTACGCTGCGCCGCCGATCGCTGGTGTTCGTGGTGTCGGATTTCCTCGAACTGCCACCCCAGGGCGGTGAAGGCTGGACGGGCGCGCTGGGCCGACTGGCCCAGCGGCATGACGTGGTGGCAGTGCGCATATCCGACCCGGCCGAGCGGGAGCTGCCCAGCGTCGGCGGACTGCGGCTGCGTGATCCGGAAAGTGGCGCCGAGCAATGGATCGACACCTCCGATCCACGGGTGCGCGCCGCACACGCGCGGCTGGTCGGTGAACGCGACCGGGCACTCAAGGCGGCCCTGCGCGCAGCGCAGGTGGATCTGCTGGAACTCGACACGCAGCGCGACACCGTACAGCCACTGCTGCGTTTTGCGGCTTCGCGCCGGGGAAGGCGAACATGAGCTTCGGTTTGCCCTTTTTCTTATGGCTGCTCGTGCTGCTGCCCGTGACACTCTGGGTATTGTGGTGGTCTGCACGCCGCAGGGCTGAGCGGGCGCGCGCCTACGCCGATCCGCACTTGCAAAGCGCGGTGCTGACCAGCGGCAGCGCACGTCACTGGCGTTGGCCGCTCGCGCTGCAGCTGGCCGCGCTGGCGGTCTTGCTGTTTGGTGCCGCGCAGCCAATCGCCCGCCCCACCCTGCCCGTCAACAAGGCGGCCGTCATGATCGCCCTTGACGCGTCCCGGTCCATGCTGGCCGACGACGTGAAGCCCTCCCGGCTGGAGGCCGCACGCAAGGTGGCGCGCGAGTTCGTCCGCGCCGCACCTGCCTCTACCCGCATCGGTTTCCTGACCTTCTCGGACAGCGCTTCCGTGCTGGTGTCGCCCACGACTGACCGTCAGGTCCTGCTCGACGCTCTGGAGCGGGTTCAGCCTGCACAGGCCACGTCGTTCACCGGCGCGCTGGTGAGCGGAGTTCGCGCTCTTCCCGGGCGGGCGGACGCGGTCGTGCCCCAGGAACTACAAACTGGCCCTGGAGCGCCGAACGAGCGCAACCCGAACCCGCCGCCCGTCGATCTCGACTCACTGGCTCCCGGAGCGATCTTGATGCTGTCCGACGGGATTTCCAACCGGGGACCGAGCCCGCTTGTGGCAGCGCGGTTCGCGTCCGACCACAAGGTCAAGCTGTACGCGGTGGCCCTCGGGCGACCGGGTGGGGCCGTGAGTGAAATCGAGGGGCAGCTGGTCTTCGTACCCTTTGATACCCGCGAACTCGAGCGGTTGACCCAGCTGACCCAGGGCCGCTTTCTCTTTCCGGCGACCACGGAGCAGTTGCGCGAACTCTACCGCGATCTCGGTACGGTCATGCGCTGGGAACCCAGCGAGCTTGATCTGGCTGGGCCACTGGCCGGAACGGCGGCGCTGCTGATGCTGCTGGGTGGCGCGCTGGCGCTGCGCTGGCAGCGGAGGGTGCCATGAGTTTCCTTTGGCCGTGGGCCCTGCTGGCGCTGCTGCTGCTGCCCGTACTGGTGACGCTGTACCTGCGTGGACTGTCGCGGGGTGCCAAGACTGTCGCGCTGCATCCCGATTTTCACCTGCTCGCTCAGGCCGGCGGTCACAAGCGGCCGGTGAGGCGGCACTTGCCGGCCCTGCTGTACCTGGGGGCGCTGGCGACGGCACTGCTGGCAGTCGCCCGACCGGTGGCTCCCCTGCCAATGCCCGACAATCGGACCACCATCATGCTGTCGATGGACGTGTCGCTCTCGATGGACGCCAACGACATTGAACCAACACGGTTCGCGGCCGCGCAGGAGGCCGCGCGGAACTTCGTGCGTTCGCTGCCACGGGGAACGCGCGTGGGGCTGGCGTCGTTTGCCGGTTATTCAGTGTTGAATGCCCCGCCGTCGAGCGACCATGAACGGGTGCTGCAGGCCATTGACCGCCTGGAACTGGGCCGGGGCACGGCCATCGGAGCTGGTTTGCTCGAAGCGCTGCGCGCCCTGCCCAACCGCACCGAGGGCGCACCGGCGGACCGCCCGCCCGCGGCAATCGTGCTGCTGTCCGACGGACGCAACAACCGTGAACCCGATCCACTGGAAACCGCGATGCTCGCACGTGACCTGGAGGTATCGGTGTACACGGTCGGCCTGGGCACACAGGAAGGAACCTTGTCGTTTGGCCGCGGCGAATA
This sequence comes from Deinococcus peraridilitoris DSM 19664, assembly GCF_000317835.1. Lineage (NCBI taxonomy): Bacteria > Thermotogati > Deinococcota > Deinococci > Deinococcales > Deinococcaceae > Deinococcus > Deinococcus peraridilitoris. The sequence continues at coordinate 3,808,640 of NC_019793.1, forward strand.
CGGCCGCTTTCAAGCCGGGTTCGATGCGGAAACCCTGCAGGCAATTGCCCGAATGACCGGCGGGCGCTATTACGAGGCGCGCTCAGCCGGTGAACTGAGTGGCATTTACCGCTCCTTGGGCCAGTCGCTCGGCTGGACGGTTGAGCCGCGGGAAGTTTCCGGTGTGGTCACAGCGTTGGCCGCCCTGCTGCTGATTGCCAGTTTGCTGGCCTCGGAACGCTTCAACCGCCGCATCCTGTGAGACAGTGCTGAAATCATTGTACAAACCTTATACGCAGTCCGGCGAGCGAAAAACGGAGTGCCCGATTCGCCTCGCGCTCATTCGTGCCTGCAGCAGGTGGATCAAGGAGATGCAGGACCTCGGTGTTTGAAACGGTAACGACCGGATCGGGATATTTTCCGCTCTGTTCAGCTTGAAGGGACGAAAATGCAGGGTCAGCCAGGCCACGCCGTACCGGATCGCTCCGATCCGGATGACCGTGTGGGTGCACGAAATGTCATACCACTTGGGCTATGTCACGACTGCTCGCTCTGCGCAACTTTTAGTCTTTCTTCACGCTCACTTTTTGTAATCCGAGCACTTCCCAGGCTTTGACAAGGGTTATACACTTCAGGAGTCAAGGCAGTGCTGCCACCTTACCCCGCCCATCTCAGCCTGAAGGAGCGCCAGATGACCCTGCACGTTTCAGTTCCGCCCCTCGGCACCGCCGATCACCAAGGCCGCCCCCTTCGCCGTGGGGACACGCTTTACTACACCGGTGACCCCAGCACCAGCCTCTACCGGCTCGAACAGGGATTGCTGCGTGCCGTGCGGCTCACACCCCAGGGACGCAACCTTACCGTCCGGCACATCTTGCCCGGCGACGTGTTCGGTGAAGAAGCGCTGCATGGGCTTACCCGCAGCCACCAGGTGATCGCGTTGACCGAGGCTGTCATCTCGCCAATTCATACCCAGCGTCTGAACGGTGACGATCTGTGGAACGTAACGCGCTCGCTCAGCGAGCAGCTGCAGCGCGTCATGAACGATGGCGTACACATTCAGGACGGCGAGCTTCGTGAGCGTATCGCGCGTTACCTGCTCAACCTGTCGTCGTCATCGCTGGGCGGGCGGCACACGGACGGGCGGCGCTTTGTGCGCGCGACCCACGAACTGATCGCGGAAGGAACGGGCGCAACGCGAGAAAGTGTCAGCAAGCTCATCGGCGAAATGCGTGACGACGGTCTTCTGGCCCCCGCGTACCGCTGCATCACGCTTCAGAACGAGCTGGCGCTGCGCGAGCTTGCCGGCGTCTGAAGCTCCCCACGTAACGGGACCGGCAGGTAACCTGCCGGTCCCGTTACCATCACGCAGCCCGACTATGACAGCGACGCGCTCCTTACGCCTCCGACGATCAGGACCAGCACCACGAGCCATACGCCGATCACTACCCTCCGGTCGCGCTGACGCGCCACGGCGTGCGCCAAAGCCACCGCAGCGAACATCAGGACCGGATGCCACAAGGACACCTGCACACCGGTCAACAGGTAGGTCAACAGACCGAGTGTCACATTGATATCCAGCAACACCGGCGCGAGGCGCTGCAGCCGCTCGCGTCGACGGATGGCAGTCCAGATCAGGACCAGTACGGGAAGCAGCTGCAGGTACCAGCCGTAGTGGGTATGCAACGCGTACAGCAGGTTCATGGCCGTCCTGGGTGCGAGTCTCTTGCCACGGAGCATTCTACCGGGCGTTATGGGCCGTCCATCCGTGCGGAATTGCAACGGATGTCAGCGTGCCCGCCGCGTCCATACCGGCCCTGCGCTATGAGTAACGCTGCAGAAAGTCAAGCACCCGAGTCCTCACCGGGTTGATGAAGCTCAGCCGTGTCGACAGTCCGCCCACGATGGTGTAATGGTCGGCGTTTTCGATCACGTTCAACTGGACATCGGCGTTCGCACGTTCCAGCGCGGCCAGCATCTTGCGGCCGTTTTCGGGCGCCACGACCTGATCACGCGCTGCCACCAGCAGCAGGGTTGGCGGCGGATCAGCGCGAACATGACGACTCGGCAACACGCTTTCCGGCAGGGCGGCCTCGGGAAAAGCATTGCGGGAGGGGAAATTCCGGAAGTCGTAATCGTACGGTCCCGCCAGGCCCACAACCCCGCTGATGCTCGTCACGGGCACCCCGGCCTCGCGCAACCAACGCTCGTTCATCACCACTTCCAGGGCGTTGAACGCACCGGCCGAGTGACCCACCACAAAAATTCGTGCCGGATCGCCGCCATAACGCCGGGCATTGTCACGCACCCACCGTACGGCCAGCGCCGCGTCACGCACATACTCGGGGTAACGGAATTCTGGCGCCAGCCGGTAGCTGATCACCGCGGTGAGATACCCGGCCCGCGCCAGAGACTCTCCCACGAATTTGTAATCGTCCTTGCTTCCTCCCGTCCACGAGCCTCCATGGATAAACACGACGACGGGCACCGTCTGGGGCTCGGCCGGAGAATATAAATCGAGTTGCTGACGGGTAGACTCCCCGTAAGCGAGGTTCGTGGCGACCCGCAGGCCAACCAGGGGCGTGAGGGTATTGAGCGTTTGTACAGGCGAGCAGGCAGTCAGCCCAAAAAACGTCAACGGAATCAAGAGCCATACAAGTCGCACGGTCTTACGCTACCGTGCTCCCCGTGACGTGTCGGCGAAATACGCTGCAATAGGCCATAGGCGACCTTTATACTTGTGGTATGAGTCTCCTGGACATGATCGGCCCGGTAATGATCGGTCCTTCGAGCAGCCACACGGCGGGAGCCTGCCGGATCGGTCTGGTGGCCCGCGCCCTGTTGGGACATCCTCCTGAACACGCCCGAATCGGCCTGCATGCCAGCTTTGCGAAAACCGGACGCGGACACGGTACCCACCTGGCCATCGTGGCTGGATTGCTGGGATTCTCGCCTGCCGATCCACGCCTTCCGCGCGCCTTTGAAGAAGCACAAGGCGCCGGGGTCAACTACGAATTTACAGACGTGGACCTGGGTGATGTTCACCCCAACTCGGCCCGGCTCGACCTCTCAGGTGGCGGCAATGAAACCAGCGTGATCGCGTCGAGCACCGGAGGAGGCGTCATTCACGTCGTACGGGTGGACGGTTTCAAAACGGATTTCTCCGGTGCCTCGCCTACCCTGTTGCTGCGCTATCAAGACGCAGTGGGAATGATCGCACGCGTGACGGCACTGATCGCAGAGGACGACGTCAACATCGCCACACTGGTATGCACCCGCGAAAAACGTGGCGGCCAGGCCCTGCTGTCAATCGAGCTCGACGCCCGCCTGAGCGATCACGCCGTACGCCAGCTTGCCACACTGCCCGAGATTTCGTGGCACCGCATGCTGCCCAAGGTCATGGACTGAGCTTTCCAAGTTCCGAATCAAACAAACCTCAGCGCGAAAAAGTTCTTTGACCCCTTCCCCCGACCCATTGTGAAAGGTTCCGTCACGAGGCGAGGCGAGCGCCCTGAAGGGTATTGCCGTGCCCAGGACGCAGGCAGGCGGTTACTGCCCTCCGACCTGCCCAAGGCCGACCTTTTCCGGCCTGGCAGGGGAAACATCACCGTTTTCGCGTCGCAGAGGACGCGGAGCACTTTGTACATGGCTCCGCAATAGCCCGCGGCGACATGTCAGGTTGTATACTCCAAACAAGCGTTCGCTTGGAAGCGACACGGCAGAGGAACCTATGAACCTGGACGACATCATGAACGCGCCCGCACCCGCCTCGCAGTGGGTATTGAGCGAAGACTGCCGAGAAAACGGTCTCAGTGAACACGACGTGCGGGAACTGATGCTCGGCCGGATCAGGGAAATGCGCGACAGCATCGAACGTGGCCTCAAGACCCAGGCCAAGAGCGTCACGGGCATGGTGGGCTGGAATGCCCAAGGCCTTTGGGATGCACCCGATGTGCTGGGCGCACCGCTGGTGAAACGCGTTCAGGCGTACGCCATGGCCGTGAACGAGGAAAACGCGCGCATGGGGCGCATCGTGGCCGCACCGACCGCCGGCAGTGCGGGCACCATCCCGGGCGCCCTCCTCGGGGTTGCCGACCACCTGGGCCTTCCGGACGAGCGGCTGGTCATGCCGATGATCCTGGCAGCCGGGATCGGCAAGGCCATCAGCAGGCAGATGTACATCTCGGGCGCAGCGGGTGGCTGTCAAGCCGAAATCGGGTCGAGCGCCGCGATGGCCGCCGCCGCCGTTACCGAGCTGCTGGGCGGCTCCCCACGCGCCTGCGTGCACGCCGCCAGTTTGGCGCTGATGAACACGATCGGCCTCGTGTGTGACCCGGTGGGCGGATACGTGGAAGTCCCCTGCGTCAGCCGCAACGCCTTTTACGCGGTGCACGCCGTCAGCGCGGCCCAGTTGGCCCTGGCGCAGCTTGAGAGCTTCATCCCCCCGGACGAGGTGGTGACGGCCATGGCCCAGGTGGGGCGTATGATGCCGCTGGAACTGAAGGAAACGGCCGAAGGCGGCCTGGCGCAGACCCCAACAGGACTGCGCGTCATGCATGACATGGAACGCAAGGTCTGAACCCGTTGTCAAAGGCATGACCCTCTTTTGGTCAGTGCTTCAAGCGAACGGGGTGAGCCACCTCAACCCGGAGTGCTCAGGAGCGCAAGGCCACAAAGCGCGTGGCGGCCTGTCGAGCCCTCGCTCCGCGGCTCAGGGCTGGCCCAGGGCACGGGCAGCATCAATCAGGCCAGCACCACACTCGCTGCTGCCGACGCGCCCACACTGAGTGGCGGTCAACGGAATCGCCGTGTTCCGCAGGCGCTGCACCACCTGCGCCGGGGTCAGGCCGGGACGTTGCTCTTTGAGCAAGGCGGCCAGCGCGGCAACATGGGGTGCGGCCATGCTGGTTCCGGCCACCGGGGCGTAGGTGTAGAAGCGGGGGTCGGTGTTGGCGTATACATCGTCGCCCAACAGGTTGTACACCCCGTCCGATTCGCTGCCCCCGGGCGCCATGAGGTCGAGGCCCACGCCGTAGTTCGAGTACGAAGCCCGGTTTCCGCCCCGGGTGGTCGCACCCACCGAGATGACGCCGCTGCAGTTGGCCGGAAAGATGCCCGAGACGTCCTGCCCGCTGTTGCCCGCCGCCGCCACCACCACGACTCCACGATTCACGACCGTATCGATGGCCCGCTGCAGGGAAGCCGGGCACGCGCTTCCCTGACCGCCTACACTGAGGTTGATGACGTGCGCCGGCGTGGGGTTGAAGGGCGCACCGAGCACCTTGATCCCGGCTGCCCACAGCAGTGCGTCGGCGACGTCCGAAACCACACCACCGTTTCGGCCGAGGACCCGCACGGGCAGAATGCGGGCATTCCAGTTCACGCCCGCGACCCCCAGAGCGTTATTGGTCGCTGCTGCCGCGATGCCCGCCACGTGCGTTCCATGATACGAGGAGCTGCCGTCCGGCTGATCACCGCCGGGATCGTACGGATCGGAGTCACGCCCTCCTCCATCACCTGAAACGCCAGGATCAGAGATGAAGTCGGCGCCGGGAAGCACTTTGCCCTCCAGATCGGGATGCCGGCAGGCCGGACGACGGGGGTCGAACAAAATTCCAGTGTCGAGCACCGCGATGACACTTCGGGGCGACCCTGTCGCCACTTCCCAGGCCTGAGGCATGTTGACGGCGGTCAGATTCCACTGCTCCGGATAATCCTGATCGTTGGGCGCCTTGCTGACCGTCAGCCGCTCGTCGCGCTCGGCGTACTCGACGTCGGCACGTCCACGCAGCTCATCCAGGGTGGCTGCGAGCACTCTGTCGTCTGCCGCGACGGGAACCTCCAGGTGGTAGACGAACGTGTTTGCCATGGCAAGGGCGCGCCCGTATCGCAAGGTCACCTTGCCAACCGAGAACGCCTGACCTATGGACGCGGACGGCGCGGATGCACGGAAGCGCACGATCACCGCCAAAGGCGCGTCGTTCGGGAACCGTTGCACACTGGCAGGAGACAGCGCAGCGGTAGACGACCCGCCTTCCTGCGACGGTGCCGCCCGGTTTCCGCACAGACCACTCACGTACGCCACCGGTGTCCTGTTGCATGAGGCCAGAAGTGCACCGAGTATCAGGAGCCCGGCCAGGCCCCACGTTCGGCGTTGGGTGCTACAGAGCATGCCACCTCCAGAAAAGGCCACGGACACACCGAACCTCAGATCGGCGGGCGTGACCTGCGTAATGTCCGCTGGACGAGATGTTACCGCATGAAGAGCGCATTGTCGTGCAGCAGCCAATAGGACACAGATGACTCGCCATCCAGCTGCACCGCGGCCTCGGGTGGACAGCTGGTGTTCACGGCCCCACCGGTGAGGTCGGCGGCAGCGTCGAGCAGGGCGGGCAAGGCGCGAGAGTCGGTGACACCCCACAGGTGCGCGTCGCGTTTCACGACCAGCAGGGCACCCACGGCCTGCCCCGCGTCATAGGCCATCAGAAGTGTGAAGTCGCGCAGGGACTCGAGCGAGTGCGCCAGAGAGCGCCCCAGCGCGCTGGCCCATTGCGGCAGGTCCCACGACCGCGCCAGCACCTCGGCAAAGGCCACGAGCTGCAGCCGTGACACCTGCTCGACCATCACGGTGCCGGGCGCCGCCTGCCGGGTATACCGCCCGACCCGCAGCCGCAGGATCTCCTGAGCATCTTCGATGCGTCCGGATGACGCCACCAGCGGGGGCGCTCCTCGCGCGCGCAACCAGGCGAGCCCCTCAGAGATCCCCCCCGCCGCCGGGTAAACGGCGTTGGCGCCCAGCAGCGGGGAACGGGGCGTGTACAACACGCTTGCCGCGGACAATTCCACCCGTTCGCCTGCCAGCGGGGAATAGTATGCCAGCAGGTGGGCCGCTGCGTCGCTCAAGTGCCTTCGGGGACCTGCACGTCTATACCTGTCCCGTTGCTCCTAACAAGTTGTTTCGCGTGCTGCATGACAGGAGTGTACCGTGGTGATTGACGATCTTCCCTATCCGCTTCGTCTCTGGGTCCGTCAGCGTGGGTATCTCTTCGCTTGGTGGATGTACTCGCCGGAACAGTTACGACGCACGCTGCTGGACGCAGATCCGCCGGTACGGTTCAAGGTGGTTGGTCTAGAGGTCAATGGGGTGATCGTACCTTACTGGTGACTTGGTGCTGCAGTAAACCGGCGTGCAGCTGCTGCGCTCACCCAATCAGACATTTTGCGAGTAACTGCTGCAGTTTGCACTGAGAAGTGCGGATCTGCTCAGGTTGCTCTTGTGCCTCTCGAATGGCCTGCGTGAACTTGGCTTTGTTGCCTGTGGAGTCTGGAAACACGGATGTCCTGTCGTGAAGCTTGTCGATATGGTCCCGAATCAGGACCGATATGGCCCTTCCTACGGCCGTTGTCCGTCTCAAGTGGGCTATGACCTGTTTGGCATGCTGGATTGTTTCAGTTCGAAGCTTTTGGGGTTGAACCACGTAGAGAGGGCCCACAATTCGTAGTCGAGCCAGTATTGAAGCGACTCGGAGGTTGCCCCGCTTGATTTGATCATTTGTTCGGTCGATCGAAGGGCCCTATGGCTGGAGCGAAATCCATAATCAACACTGTTCCCGGCTGACTTGTTCGCGTTCGACTTCGGCATCGTATACGAAAATTTCTTCGAGTGCTTCTGCGGCAAGCGTGAATTCTTTGTGGGCTGTTACAGCGGCGAGACCGGTCGTTCATGCGTTTGACAATTTCAATGATTGCTTCTTCACGACGCTTGTAAAGCGGCCCTGCCCGTTTTTGGCGGTATTCAGTGCGTTTTACTCAGTTTTTGTACCTCATTGGGTTTGGATTTCGCTGTATAGGAGTGAGAAGAACGCGTCTTCAGCTGCCTTGGTTCTGTCTGATTTGGAAGGTGCCAAATCGCTGGGTTTGAGCCGTACTCGTCCGCCCTGAGCAGCGCGCACTCTTCCTGGCCGGACGGCATGTCTGAGGTTGTGGCGATTACGATGAGCAACAACTGTAGTCCCGCACCAGAATGAGGAGCAGTATCCCTATGTAGAGTCATTGTTATGGGTAACGCTTTCAGAATGACCCTCCCGACGCTGCAGGTGCTACACGTTCTCTACGACGACCTCCACAGTGAACACTACGGCCTCGACCTCAGCCGGAAAACCACACTGAAAAGCGGGACCCTGTATCCCATTCTTGCCCGGCTGGAACAGCACGGTCTGGTGACCTCCGCCTGGGAAAACGTTAACCCAAAAGCGGAAGGCCGTCCCGCCCGGCGCTATTACCGCTTGACTGGCTCGGGTTGTTGCCGCGCGTACGCAGAACTGGAGCGGGCCCGCGCCGCCCTTAATCCGGCGATGCCCCACAGGACTGTTCATGGTTGAGCTCCCCTTCCTGATCGTCACTCCCGCGCTTCTGACCGGACTCGTCCCGACCGTCGCCGCCCGCTCCACCTGCCGCGAGACTGCCCACGGCCTGCACGCTGACTCCTGGTGCTCAGGAACCCATGCCTGACACGCCCACCCCCTCTCCGACAACCGCACCTCCCAGCGCCGCTTCGCAGCGCGCCGACCACCTGATCGCCCGCCTTCAAGACGTCACTGAACAACTCGCCGCTGCTCGTACCCAGGAGCAAGTGTTCGTGATTGTGCTCCAACCCGCTCTGCAAGCCTTGAAGGCTCTTGCAGGCGTAGTGTTGCTCGTGAACGCAGCGAAAGACCGTCTGGAGATCGCCGCCGTCCAAGGCTACGAGGAAGGCGCCCAGACCATCTGGCAGAACGGACCCCTCAATGGGAATGGGCCCGCTGGAGACGTCCTGAGGAAAAACACGCCGCTCTTCTTCGAGCACCAGGACGACTTGCTGCGCGCCTACCCTGAACTCGCTGCACAAAGCGGGGTCACGCTGCCGGTGGCCACCGCCGTGCTGCCGATGTTCCTCGACGAGCGGCCCCTCGGCACCCTGGTCCTCGATTTCCAGGAGCCATATCGCTTCAGCGACGAGGAGCGACGCTTCCTGCGCACCCTCGCCTCGCAATGCGCCATCGCCTTCGGGCGCGCGCAGCTGACCACCCGCTTGCGAGGCCAGCTGCAAGAGCGCACCAGCGAGTCCGAGGTCGCCCGCGACCGCGCGGAAGTCCTCGCGGCCCTGGGGGACGCGCTGCAACGTGCCGCTACCCCTGAAGAAGTTGCCCAACTGGCCTTGCCCCGCATCGGACCCGCCTTGCGGGCACAGTGCATGCTGATGGTGCGCCTTGACGCCTGCGCGATTCGCCTGCCCACCCTCTGGGGCGACACGCCAGAGGTCATCGTGTCGTACATGACGCGCCCCGGCCTCAGCCTGCGTGACACGCCGGTGCTGCAGCGTGTGGCGGACTCAGGTCAGGGCCTGTACCTGGACGACTACCACCGAGAACCGGGCACTGTCTGGTCCTTTCCCGCCCTGGCCAACGGGGTGGAGCCCATCCATACGCCGGACGGCACCCTGGAAGGCTTTCTCGTCACGTGGCGACCCGTGGTGCAGCACGGCTGGCAGGAAGGCGAGCGCGACCTGCTGAAGCGTGCGGCGGCGACGCTCGGTCTCGCCCTGGAGCGCGCTCAGAGCGCCGCGCAACTCGAAGCGCAACACGCCGCACTCGACGCGCGAAATCGGGTACTGGCCGCCGCCGAGGACTGGGCGCGTGACCTGACGCTCGATACCGATCCCTTCACGCTGATCCGACGGGCGCAGGAATTGCTGTACATGTCGCTGCCGGTGCAGGCGGCGGCCTACTACGAGCGCGAAGGTGACCGCTGGTTCGTGCGGAGCATGCTGGGGGAGTTCGGCAACGACGACCTGCGGCGCGCGCACGATGCGGGCCTGCCGCACGCCACCACCGGGAGCTTGCGCGTCCCGTTCGAGACGGGGGAGGTGCATTACCAGGACGAGTACGACGTGAGCATCGACGGCATGCCCGAGCATACCTCGCACGTGGCCGCCACTGCCATGCTGCCGCTCATGACGGTGCATGGCGTGCGCGGCATTTTCGGCCTGGCGCTTTTTGACCGGACGGGGTGGACGGGTGTAGGTCGCGCGATCATCGAGACGGTGGGGCGCAGCTTGGCGCTGGCGCTTGACCGGGCGGACCAGGCGGTGGAGTTGACGCGGGAGCGCGCGGCGCTCGCGGCGGCGAACGAGGAACTCGAAGCCTTCGCCTACAGCGTCAGCCATGACCTGCGCACGCCAGTCCGGCACATTATGGGCTTCAACGACTTGCTGCGCAAATCGTTTGGGACGTCGCTCGATCCCAAAGCGGCGCAGTACTTACAAGTGGTGGATCAAGCGGCGGCGCGCATGAACATTCTCATCAATGCGATGCTGGACCTCTCACGCACCTCCCGTCAACCCCTGCTGATGCGACTCGTAGACCTGGGTGCGCTCGTGGCGTCCGTGCAAGCGGAATTGGAACTGGAGATGCTGGACCGGAAGGTGCTGTGGCAGGTTTCTCCCCTGCCGCTCATCAGCGCGGACCACAACTTGCTGCGGCAAGTGATGTTGAACTTGCTTGCCAACGCGCTCAAGTACACCCGCACGAAGGAAGCGGGCAACGTCGAGGTGTGGGCGGAGGAACGCGAAGATGAGTGGGCGATCTTCGTGCGGGACAATGGGGTGGGCTTCGATCCAAGGTACGCGGATAAGCTTTTTGGGGTGTTTCAGCGCTTGCACCGCCAAGAGGAGTTCGAGGGTACAGGGGTGGGGCTGGCGAACGTGCGCCGCATTGTGCAGCGGCATGGGGGACGGGTGTGGGCACAAAGCACGCTAGGTGAAGGGGCGACGTTTGGTTTCGTGTTACCCAAACCTGATTGAGGATTTTGACAGCCGATCAGTCGTGCCGGTTTTGCAAGGATCGCAGGAGGGGTGGTTGAAACGCTGTTCATTTCCATGCCTCGTGTTCGAGCGGCACAGTCGTCACCTGATCACTGCTCAGGCGTCCCAAGACCTGCGCACTGCACACACAACCAGCGTTCCGCCAACTGCCCGATCAGGCTGGAATACCCAGCCAGCCCAACGGGTTTGATCAGGTACGCTGTCGCACCCTGGGCGCGTGCCCGTTGCATGTCAGCATCTGCATGCGAACTGGAGAACATCAGGATAGGGATGTCCTGGTAGGGAGGATGCAAGCGCAGGCACCGCAGGACCACTAAGCCATTCCCGTCCGGCAAGCTGATGTCTAGCAGGATCAAGTCCGGCGCCGGTGCGTCCACCGCATGACGCACCGCTTCTTCCGCGGTGCGTTTGACGTGAAGGTCAATCGGGGCGCCACATTTCTTCAACGCCGCCCGCAACAGATGCTCGACCGCAGAACTGTCATCCACGAGCAAGATGACGCGTTGGGTCAAGAACTGCTCCGGCGGCGTCGCATACCTGATTCTGCTGAACCTGCACGCCGCCATTGAAACCATTACGGTCGTATTTGACGTAAGGCTTACAGCAGCAGGTTGGTCGGCAGTTCAGGCTGGGACAAGGAGTGAGCTGATCGTTAGTCTTCTTTGTAGCCTGAGATTTAACCTTGACGTGATACCCATGTCGGGCGAGCAGTTCTCGCTGCTGGTCAATGAATTGCAGGAACTGGGCGATGAGCAAGCTTTCGAGCGTAACCATCAAAGCTCGGTCGGCTGCGGTCTGCAGGGCCTCTTGGGGCAGCCGGTTCAGGATGGCCAGCGGTGCAGACCTGTTTCGCTGCAAAGCTGGAAGCGCGGAAGGCCGGAGACATGCTTACCGAGCTTGAAGAAGGACTCCTGGGACCGGCGCAACATATATTGCCCGGCGATCTCCTGACCGGTCAGGATTCAAGAAGCGACCGCGAAAAAGTCCGGATGCGGGCACGCATTGTCCGACTCGGTCACACCGGCTTCAGCCTCGAACACCTCGCCGCACACTTCCAGCGATGTGTCGAAGCCATCAGCCAGGACCTCGACCGTTTTGAGCAGCACGACGTCCACGGACTGGCAGATGGGCAAGCTCCCGGCAAACCGGCCAAGATCACCCCAGAAATGGTTACCTTGGTGTATCCGAAGCTGGCAGAGCAGCGCGTGTGGAACTGCGATCTGCTGAGTGAAGCCATCGAGCAGGAATTACAGGTGTCGATCAAACGGGAAGCCATCCGGGTGAAGTTGCTCGAGCTCGGCTACCGTTGGAAACGAAGATGCTACAGCCCGGCCAGGACACCTGATCCCGCTGCGGTGACAGAGAGTGATCCTTTAATTGGGGCGCTGAAAAAGGGGCTCTGAGCGGCAAACCGACCCTGAAATACCTCGACGAGGCGGGCTTCAGCTTGATGCTCAGCGTCTGCAACACCTGGTTCGCTCGGGGACGTGGGAAGCAGTTCATGATTCCAACCCGGTGGGGTTCGCAGGGCCTCCTGAACGTCCTGGGGTCACTCTCGTTGCACGGTGAGCACGAGCAGCTGGAGTACCGCTTGCTGGATGGGAAGTGCACCCGAGCGGAGGCGGCGTACCCAAAGACCCTCGCTGAGCAGTATCAGCCTGAAGCGTTGACGATGGTGATTCTGGATAACGCTGGGTTCCACAAGGGTGGGGAGATCGAGCGACGACGAGCGGAGTGAGAGCAGCAGGGACTCTATCTGCGGTACCTGCCGCCGTACCGCCCGTTCTTGAATTTGATTGAGGGGACCTGGCGCAAGCTGAAGGGCTTTTTGATGCCTATACGTTGCTACAACAGCCGCGATGAGCTCAAAGAAGCTCTGCTTGCTGCACTCCACCTCATGCAAGCCGTACAACTTTGAAACTCATCCGGGAGGTACTTAACGCGCGCTCCCTACCAGCGCCAAACCGCGCTCGTCGCCTTTGGGCCATACGCCCGACAGGTCGTGAGCTGAATCACGACTTGCTTGAGGAGCTCGCTTCGGGTTTCGCTGCACTTACGGGCCGTCGCCCGCCACTGCATGCTCGTCGCTCGATGCTGAGCGGCGCGCGTTGCGCAGGTGCTGGATGCCCCAAGCGACAATACAGCCCACCACCGGACTGAAGTCCGCGCCAAACGGGGAATGCCGGTACTGTCCGGGGACGGTGCTGTCCGCAGGGGCAGTTTTGAAGATGAGGCCGATCTGTTGAAGTTCAATTATGCGGCGGGTGAGCGTGGTGGCGCTGGGCGCGCCAAGGGCGCGTTGCAGCTCGTTGAATCCCATACTTCTCTGGCGCAGTTCTCGCATAATCGGCATCGCGTGGCGGCGCTGCAGCGCGTCCAGGACGATCGCCGGGTCGTGCTGCGGGTGAGCAGCGGTAAAGGCGGAGAGGGCGTCGAAGACGGGTTGAAGTGCGTACCCCGCAGCGGTGAGGTGATACGTGTCGTCGTCGCGCCGAATGACACCCACTGCGAGAAGGGCTTTCAGGCGGTCGCGGAGGGTGGCGGCGCTGGGAGCGTGCACGGCGCGTTGCAGGGCGTTGAAGCAGTACGGTTGGGCGAGCAAGGCGTGAATGATGGGCAGCACGTGCTTGCGCTGCAGGAGTTCGACGGCCGCGGCGGCCGCGTCCGCTCCCTTGCACTCCATTTGTTGTCTCGCTCCATCTTCTGTCATACTGCCCCTGGCGCCAAGCAAAGTCTACCGCCCAACACCACAGCCCTCAAAGTAAAGAGGTAAACCATGAACCTCGCCATCCTCGGCGGCACCGGCCGCACCGGCCAGCACCTGATTACCCTCGCCCTGCAGCGCGGACATAACGTCCGCGTCCTCGCGCGCGACCCCAGCAAAATCAAACGCCAGCATGAACGGCTCAGCATCATCCCAGGCGACGCGCGCGATATGAACGCCATCGCGCGCCTGCTTGAACACAGTGACGCCGTCCTCAGCGCCCTCGGTCCCACCCCCGGCACCAGCAGCGACACCATGACCAGCGCCGCCCAACACCTCGTCACGCTGCTTCCCTCCCACGGCATCCGGCGCCTGATTACCCTTACCGGCGCTGGCGTCTCCCACCCCGGCGACCAGCCGAAACTCATCGACCACGTGATCCGGACACTGCTCAAGCTCACCCAGCCCACCATTCTCAATGACTCAACCACACACGCCAACCTGATCCGCGCCAGCACTCTCGACTGGACCATCGTGCGCGTTCCGAGGCTTACCGACGGCATCCTGAAGCCCGTCCACGCCGGATCAGTCGGAACCATCAAGCCATTCGTCACGCGCGCCAGCGTCGCCCGGTTCATGCTCGACCAGCTCGACAGCGACGCCTTCATCCAAAATGCCCCCGCCATCAGCAACTGACCCACGAGGTGCCTTCATGCGAGCAGTCCGATTCCACACCTTCGGCGACCCGTCCGTACTGCGCCTTGAAGAAACCAACTGGCCCTACCCGAAGCGCGATGAAGTCTTGATCCACGTGCACGCCTCCAGCGTGAACGGCACCGATCTCGGCATCCGCGGCGGAAGCGGACCCTTCAAGCTCGTGACGTGCCTCCCCTTTACTCCCGGCTTCGACGTCGCGGGCGAAGTTGCCCGCTGCGGCCCGGACGTTACGGCGTTCAACGTAGGAGACCGCGTGTACGCCCTGCTCGGCCACGGGGGGGGTGGTGCCGCGGAGTACGTCACCGTCCGGCAATCCCGGGTCGCCCTCGTCCCGCAGCGCATTCCACTGGCGCACGCCGCCGCTGTCCCCCTGGCCGGCCTCAGCGCCCTGCAAGCCCTCCGTCGCGGGGCCGCGCTGCACCTCAGGCCGGGTGCCCACGTCCTGATCGTCGGTGCGTCCGGCGGAATCGGGTCGTTCGCCGTGCAGATCGCCAAGTATTATGGCGCCCACGTCACCGGCGCCGCACGTCCGGAAAAGCACCCCTTTGTCCGGTCGCTCGGCGCGCACGAAACCATCGACACACGCTCCCTGGCGGAATCCGGCGTTGAGGGACGCTGGGACGTGATCTTCGATACCGCACCCATCCTCACCCTGTCCGCCGCCCGCCCGCACCTCACCCCCTCAGGAACCCTGGTGAGCGTCCGCGCCTTCCCCGCAGAAGTGGCCGAAGTCACGGCGCTTGTCACGCCTGGCGGTCCGCACTTTCATGGGATGCAGACGCGTGAACGCGGCCTCGACCTCGCGCTCCTTTCGCGGTGGATTGACGCCGGTCATCTGCACGTCCCGATCGACCATGCCTTCCCCCTGGAACAGGTCGCGGATGCGCACCGATACCTCGAAGGCAGCGACGTGCGCGGTAAAGTACTCCTCACCACCGGATAACGGCGCCCAAATTTCTGTCACGTGTCCGGTGGCGTCCCTTGAAACTGCAAGCAGGACTTCCACTCGGCATGGTAGGCAGCAATCCCAAGCAGCCCGGAATGATAAGCAAGTTCCATCCACCGCGCCTTGTTTCGCAGCAATAGCGCAACGCCGCCGGTGCCTGAACGCCGCACTCCACCTGATGCGCGCCGTACAACTCTGAAACTCATCCGGGAGGTACTTAATCCCAGGAACGGACAGGCGCGCTGCGAAAACCGGCGCCTCTGGAAGCCGATCGACTTGACGCGGATTTATGGGCGGCCCTGCGTGACAAGCTCAGCGATCCCGCCGAGCTTGCGCAAGTCATCATTTCCACGCCAATCGAAGTGCCTGACTACACGTCCCGGATCGCCGAGCTCGAAACGCAACTCGAGCGCACGTATGAGCTACATACCAAGCACGTTCGGGATTTCACCCTCGTCGCGCGCCTGGCGCCCCGCCTGACAGCCGCGATGAATCTGGCCAGCACCCTCGAAGCTCGCCGGGAATTCATGGTGAGCCTCGGGATTCGCTTTTTTCTTGATCAGGAGCGGCTGGTGAAGATCGAAGCGCGGTCAGTGGTGGCTTAAGTGTCTACCGCTTCAGTTCTTCCACCAAAGGGAACAGCACGTAGAACGACAGAACCCAGCGGCAGACACCCTTCCCCTGCTCGCCTCCGCTCGACTTGAGTGTTGGGAGAACACCAAAACTCAAGTGGGAGGCACTTAGTCTTCAGTTGCCTGCAACGGGACCTGCACGTCGAACAAGGCGCGGACGAACTCGCGGGCATCGAAGGGCTGTAAATCCTCGGCGCTCTCACCCACACCGATGAATTTGATGGGCACGCCCAACTCGCGCACGATCGGCACCACAATGCCACCCTTGGCCGTACCGTCGAGCTTGGTGACAACCACGCCGGTCAGGCCGACCACCTCATGGAATTTGACCGCCTGTGACAGGCCGTTTTGCCCGGTCACGGCGTCGAGCACCAGCCAGACTTCGGCAGGCTCGCCCGGATCGGCCTTGTCGATGACCCGCTTGACCTTCTTGAGCTCTTCCATCAGGTTGTGCTTGGTGTGCAGGCGTCCGGCAGTGTCCACCAGCAACAGGTCGTACCCGCGCGACCGGCGGGACGTGGCAGCGTCAAACGCCACCGCCGCCGGGTCGCCGCCATCGACGCCTTGCACCACCGGCACTCCGAGACGCTCGCCCCAGACGCCCAGTTGCGCCCCGGCAGCAGCGCGGAAGGTGTCCCCGGCCGCAAACATCACCCGCTTGCCCTTGCTGCCGTAGTACTGTCCCAGCTTGGCAATGGTGGTGGTCTTGCCGACACCGTTCACGCCGATCATCATGATGACGCTTCCCTGCGGTTCGACTGTGGCGCGGCGCGCATCGGGGGTGAAGCCCAACTTGCGCAGTTGCGCGCGCCGGGCATCCGGTTCGAGCTGCAGGGTCATCGCGTCCATCAAGGCTTCCTGCAAGTCGCGCTTGCCGCTGTTCTTGATGTCCTGCAGGATTTCTTCGGTGGCCGCGCGACCAACGTCGGCAGCGATCAGGGCGAATTCGAGGTCCTCGATGGTCTCAAGCCGGTTGGTCAGGACGTCTTTGACGTCCACGCCCAGCGGGCCGGCCATTTGATTCAGTTGCGTGCGGGTCTTGCTGAGGCCTTGCCTCAGCCGGTCAAACCATGACATGCTTTCACGATACGCCAGGCGGGACCAGGAAATGGCAACGCGAGACGCTCTCGCCCAGCCGCTACCATGGGGCCATGGCGCGCATGTCTTCCCTCTTCTCGATTCTGCCGAGCTTCCGGTTGCCGCGCCCTCTTCGACTGCGCCCTCTTCGGCTGGCGAGTGTGCCTGGAGGGGACCTGGCGCGCGCGGCAGTCGCACTGCTCGTTTTGTCTACCGTGGGAGAAGTCCACGCCCAGCGCATCACGTTTGGCACCGTCTGGACCCTCTATCGCTACGGACAGGCCAGTCAGGAGGTCACCGTCAGCACCAGAAACGCGCCGACCCTACAGTTTGACGTGGGCCGCGCCTTGGGTCACGCGGGCTGCAACAGCTTTTCGGCCGGGTACATCGCCCGGGGACGCGAACTCAAGATCGGGTCGCTGACTGCCTCGAAACTGTCGTGCAGTGACCAGAGGACACGAGAACTGGAGCAGTATTTCCTGCAGGCCCTCACCAACGTCAAACGGTATCAACTGAACGGCGATTTTCTGGTGCTGTTTACCGGCGACCGCGATACGCTGGTCTTCACACGTTCTCAATAAAAACGACACAAGGGCGTCAGTGCGTCGTGGCAACCTGACTCAATGACATTCAGAGCTTCTGGGATCCTGGTCCTCGCCTGCCTTTGTGGACACGCCGCCGCACAGACCACCTCGTCTCCCGTGGTGCAAAACGGGAGCTGGACGCTTTACCGCAGCGGCAAAGCCGGTAATCACCACACGGTGCTGCGTCGAGGGGCCCCAACCATCCAGTTCGACGGTGTGCAAATCCGTGGCACAACCGGCTGCAACGCCTTTAGCAGCAGCGCACAGCTGGCAGGCACGGCATCGAGCGTGGCCAAAGTCAACGGTGCGCTGCTGTCGCTTGGTCCTGTCATCGTCACCCGGCGGGCCTGCGCGAACGCCGTCGAGGGAAACCTGGAAGCAAGCTTTCTGAAGTCGCTGGGCAAGGTCAAGCGCTACGCCCGGTATCAGAATTTGCTGGTGCTGTACACCAGCGATCGCGAGAGCTTGATTTTCCGGCGCAACTGAAGCCTGTTGCGCTGCGCCTCAGACAAGAGGGAGGGCACCGGCGTTCGCCAGTCCCCTCCCTGCGCTTCGCTGGCCGTGCGTCAGTTGGCCGCTTGCGCCATGGTGATGGCGCGCTCCAGCCGGGCCACTACCCGGTCTTGACCCAAGGCACTCAGCAGGTCGAACATGCCCGGGCTTTCCAGCGTCCCCGCGACGGCCGCGCGCAGCGGCTGCATCACTTTGCCGGGCTTGAGCCCACGCGCTTCGGCCAAGGCGCGCAGCACTTCCTCGGCAGAGTCGTGGGTGAGATCAGGAGCGGCCACGAACGCCTCGCGCAGTGCGGGCAGCAGTTCCTGCCCGTCTCGCAGCAACTGCAGTGCCTTGTCCGTGTAAGCGAAGTCTTCACGCCAGAAGTATGAAGACTTGTCCCAGAACTCGCTCAGGGTTTCGATTCGCGGCAAGAGCATCCGAACCACCGTGCGAAAGTACGCGTCGTTGTCGACCCGATGGCCGTGTGCTCTGAGATAGTGGTGCAGCCGTTCGGCGACCTCGTCCGGTGGCAGTACCTCACGCAGGTACTTGCCATTGAGCCACTTCAGCTTGGCCAGGTCGAAGACCGGCCCACCCAGACTGACGCGCTCCCAGGTGAACTGCTCGATCATATCCTGCACGCTGAACACTTCTCGTCCATCGGGCATGGTCCAGCCCATCATGCCCAGGTAATTGAGAAGTGCCTCGGGCAGAATGCCCTGTTCGCGGTACGAATCGACGCTGGTGTCCGACTTGCGTTTGCTGAGCTTCGACTTGTCGGCATTGCGCAGCAGTGGCGTGTGGATCCAGACGGGTTCGGTCCACTCGAGCGCACGCAGAATGTGGACATGAATTGGCGTGCTGGTCAGCCATTCCTCGGCGCGAATCACGTGCGAGACACCCATCAGATGGTCATCTACCATCGCGGCCAGGTGGTAGGTAGGAAACCCGTCAGCCTTGAGCAGTACCTTGTCGTCGAGTTCCCGGTTGTCAAAACGCACCGCTCCACGCAGCAGGTCGTTCACGACCGTCTCACCCGCCAGGGGCACCTTCAGCCGGACGACGAAGGGCTGACCGGCGGCGGCGCGGCGCTCGGATTCCTCGGGGGCCAGCTCGCGGTCGCGCCGGTCGTAACCCCGGTAATCCTCGCCACGCTGCACGGCGGCCTGGCGCCGCGCCTCCAGCTCCTCGGGGGTGTCAAAGGCGCGGTAGGCGGCGCCACGCCTGAGCAGTTCGTTGGCGTAATGCTGGTGAAGCTCCGCGCGTAAGGACTGGGTGTAGGGGCCATGCTCGTCCTCGCGGGCCGGTGAGGCGTCGGGGGTAAGGCCCAGCCAGTCGAGCATCTCAAGGATCTTCGTCACGCTCTCGGCGCGGTAGCGCGAGCGGTCGGTGTCTTCGAGCCGCACGATGAACTTCCCGGCGTGCTGCCGGGCATATACCAAATTGAACAAGGCTTGATAGGCGGTCCCGACATGCGGGTCACCCGTCGGACTGGGAGCAATTCGAGTTACGACCATGCTGTTCAGGGTATCGGCAATGAGCAAGTCGCCGCAAGGAAGAACTGACGTTCTGGAGTCGGGCATTCAGGGCGTGAAGCGCTCCTGGAAAGTGAAGCGGTCCGAACGGATCCAGTAATTGACGTAACTGACACGGCGCTCAGAGCTGTAGACCGTGCGGCGCATCAGGAAAGCTGCCGTGCCCAGCGGCACGCGCAACAGCTGCGCTTCCTCCTGGCGCAGATTGACCGTCTCCAGGTGCTGCTCGACTCGGGTCAGCGGAACCCTCGTCTGGCTGGCCAGCAGATCGTGCACGCTGACCGAGACCAGATCGTGTTCCAGCAGGTCAGGCAGCACCTCGGCGTCGACGTAGCGTTTCTCGATCACCACCGGATCGGTCTTGTCCGCACGCAGGCGGTGCACGAACATCACCGGGTCACCCGGCTGCAGGTGCAGCACGGCCGCGATGTCAGGTGTCGCCAGCAGCCGTTCGGCCCGCAATACCTCGACGCGCTTGTCGGGATGGCGCGACCAGTCGGCGAAAAGCCGCACCTGAAAGGTTCCCTGTTGGAATCGCTTGCCACTGGGGTAAGTGCCGGCGCCCTGGACCCGGTACACGTACCCTTCGCGGTCGAGCTCATCGAGTGCCCGCCGCGCCGTCATGCGTGATACACCAAATTCCCGCGCCAGCTGAGGCTCGCTGGGAAGGGGCTCGTTCTCAGGGTACGCGCTGCTCAGCAGCCGCTCTTTGAGCGTGGCTTTGATGGCTGGGTATTTGGACATCGGTTTCCTTTCGATGGACGCAGGAGCAGCCTGCAGGGAGCCCCAAAGGACTGACTGGCTCACTTTAGCGGGTTTTGCGCGGCTGGCCCGTATATCAGCCTCGGCGTGGCACGCTCTGGAGCTGGCGTGTCTGCATGCTCTCCTGAGGTCTTGCTTCAGCAGTGAGGATCTATTTCCGATCGCAATATATGAGCATCTGTTGAGGTTGAGGGCGTTCATGCACCGCGCGACGAAGCTGCAGCGGGGCGTCGCGGCAATGCTCGAGTACTTCGTGGATGGAATGGACTGTCCGTCGTATGTTCGGAAGATCGAGGGGCACCTGATGGCACGCCGGGCGTGTCCAACCCGCACGCCAACCTGCCGACTCAAGCGCTCGAGATGACCCGGGCCGCTGCTGTATAGCTTCTATACGCCACAAACAGACGCGCGCTGGCAGGCAAAGCCGTCTCGGTAGCGATCAGCGACATTCAGCACACAGTCGGCTCAGCACAGTACGCCGCCTGGACAGCTCCCGAAGCCGAGCAGCACCGGCTTGTGACCTCGCGCAAGGCGGGCGGACGGTCCGTTACCGTCGTGCGGACCACCGGACCACCAGGTCACGCTCCTGATCAGCAACGCCCTGGAACACGTCTTGGAGCGCTGACGCCCGGCGGCCGTGGGTCTGAGGCTCTCCGGTTCAAGCAGTACCAATGAAGGGCAGCAATGAAGGGCTGCACAGCAAATTTTCAGCGCACGCTGCGCATCCGGCGCCCAGAATGCCTGCATGAACCCGTCAGAGCGACCCGAAGTGCGACCAGAAGCCGACGAGCGCAGCTCCGGCCTCAGCAAGACACCAGACGACCACGAAGGTCGCCATCAGCACGAAGATGGCGGCGTGCTGGACGCGGTACTGAACACTGATACCGAAAGCCTGAGGCCCTCATCGGAGGACGAGGCGCGTCCAACCACGCACCGCGAACCGGATGAGCTGGGTCGGCTGGACCCGAAGGTGGATCCGATGAGCAGCGACAACCGCTGAGCAGCAGGGCACCTGCCGCGTCAGAGCGGCAGGACGTACACCTCGTCACCGTCAAGTTCGGTTCGGTAGATCTGCACGGCCTTGACGGCAGGCAGCACCTTGGCCTTGCCCGTCGAAAGTTCGAACTTCGCACCGTGCTTCTCGCAGCTGATCCGGCCCATACTGACATCGCCGCCGAGCAGCGGGTAATCCTTGTGGGAACAGTTGTTGCGCAGGGCGTAATACTGCCCCTCAAAATTCACGACAACGACACTCACGCCGCTCACCTCCACGGCCACCTGTGAGCCTTCGGGCAGCTCCGCGACTTTTCCTGCCAACACACGCATGACAGGCAGTCTACGGCAATCCGGGCCGCTCGGCGCGGCCAGCAGCCTGTTTCTCCCGATGAAAAAAGCCGGTCGGCGCATACGCCGACCGGCCTGCAAGAAAAGGGTTAAACTGCGCCGACCTTCTCGGCGATGACGGCCTCGATGTACTTCACGACACTCTGGAGAGGCACGCGGGCCAGCACGTCTTCCAGGTAAGCCGTGACCAGAATCTTTTCGGCCAGCGTGCGGGGAACGCCACGCGAGCGCAGGTAGAAGAGCTGCTCCTGATCGACCGGACCCGTCGTGGAGCCGTGCGAGCAGCGTACGTCGTTGGCGTTGATTTCCAGCTGCGGAATGCTGTCGTTGCGCGCCTCGCTGGACAGCAGCAACGTGCGGTGCTTCTGGTAAGCGTCGGTCTTCTGCGCGCCGAGATCTACCTTGATCATGCCACTGAACACCCCACGTGCCTCGTCGGCCAGCACGCTCTTGTAGAGCAGGTCACTGTGGGCATGCGGTGCGGCGTGGTGCTGCAGTGTGTAGTGATCAAAGTGCTGGTGGGCGGCCGCGAAGTTCAGCCCGAGCATCTCGGAGGAACTGCCCGGCCCGCGCAGGTAGCTCTGCATCTCGCTGCGGCTGAGGGTGGCGCCCATGGTCACCACGAGGCTGTTGAGGGTCGCGTCGCACGCCAGGTCACCCCGCTGGCGCTGAATGTGGGTGACGCCCGAGCCCCAGTTCTGCACGCTGACGTAGCGCAGGTTGGCGCCGTCCTTGAGGACCAGCTCGACCGCGCCGAACGCGAAGGCACCGACGAGGTCGGGGCTGTCCTGCTCGTCGATGAAGGTAACCGTGCTGTTCACGTCGGCAACGATCAGGGTACGCAGGGCGGTGAAACTGCCCGCCTCGTCGAGCACCTGAAAGGCCCCGAGCGGCAGCTCGACCTCGACACCACGCGGCACGTACACGAAAGCGCCGTTGGTCCACAGGGCGGCGTTGAGCGCGCTGAACTTGCCCTCGCTGGGGTCCGGCGACTTGCTGGGCGTGGTGCCGGGCGCGGCGATGGTGGTGTCATCGGGCACTTGGGCGGGCACAACGCTGTACAGGTACTGCTGGACAAGCTCTGCGTGACTGTCCAGCGCGCTCCTGAGGTCGGTGAAGATCACGCCTTTCGCGGCCAGTTCCTGCGGCACGTCCCTAAACACCACGTCGGGGCCGTCAAACACGAGGTATCCGGCCACGTCGGTGTTCTGGAGGCGGGTCCGGACGGACTGAGGCAGCTCACCCGCGCTGCTCACGGCAGCCTTGCGCGCCGCAGGCCGGACCGAATCGAAGTCGAGCTCAGAGACATCGGTGTACTTCCAGGCCTCGACGGCGGTCGTGGGGAAATTCAGGGTGTGGAAGAGTTCAAGCGCCGTGCGGCGGTACTCGGCCAGCCAGGGCGTACCACCCAGTTGCGCGACCGCTTCGCCGGAAAAGGCTTTGTTGAGTGTTTGGGTCATGGTCCCTCCAAGACAGACTTCCGGGGGAGGGCAAATTGCCCTCCCCCATCCGGCGGCGTTCAGCCGACCGAGCCTTCCATTTCCAGTTCGATGAGGCGGTTGAGCTCGACGGCGTACTCGAGCGGCAGTTCCTTGGCGATCGGCTCGATGAAGCCGCGCACGATCAGGCCTGCTGCCTCGTCCTCGCTGAGGCCGCGAGACTGCAGGTAGAGAATCTGCTCGTCGTTGATCTTGGACACGGTTGCTTCGTGGCCCACGAAGGCGTCCTTTTCCTCGATCTCGATGTAGGGGTAGGTGTCGGTGCGGGCTTCATCGTCGAGCAGCAGCGCGTCGCACTCGACATTGCAGCGCGCGCCCACGGCACCCTCGTACACCTTGACGCTGCCACGGTAGGAGGAGCGGCCGCTGTCCTTGGAGATCGACTTGCTGACGATGCTGCCGCTGGTGTGCGGCGCGAAGTGCACGATCTTGGCCCCGGCGTCCTGGTGCTGGCCGCGTCCCGCCATGGCGATCGAGAGCACCTCACCGCGCGCGCCCTCGCCCAGCAGGTAGCAGGCAGGGTACTTCATGGTGACCTTGCTGCCGAGGTTGCCGTCCACCCACTCCATCACGCCGCGCGCGTGCACGGCCGCACGCTGGGTGACCAGGTTGTAGACGTTGTGGCTCCAGTTCTGGATGGTGCTGTAGCGAAAGCGCGCGCCTTCGAGCACCACGATCTCGATGACGCCCGAGTGAAAGGAGTCACGGCTGTAGCTCGGCGCGGTGCAGCCTTCGATGTAGTGCGCCTGACTGCCCTCGTCGGCAATGATCAGGGTGCGCTCGAACTGCCCGGCCGATTCGGCGTTGATACGGAAGTAGGTCTGCAGGGGAATGTCGACCTTGACGCCCTTGGGGATATACACGAACGAGCCGCCCGACCACACGGCACTGTTGAGGGCCGCAAACTTGTTGTCCTCGGGGGGCACGACGGTCGCGAAGTACTCGCGAAAGAGGTCCGGGTACTCCTTGAGGCCGTCCTCAATCGAGAGAAACACCACGCCGAGCTTCTCCCACTCCTCTTTGAGGTTGTGGTAGACCATCTCGGATTCGTACTGGGCGCCCACGCCCGCGAGCGCGGCGCGTTCGGCTTCGGGAATCCCCAGGCGCTCGAATGTTTTGCGCATGTCCTCGGGAACGTCGTCCCAGCTGCGGGCGTTCATGCCTTCAGGCTTGATGTAGTAGTAGATTTCGTCCATATCGAGGCCCGACAGGTCGGCGCCCCACTGCGGCATGGGCTTGCTGAGGTAGACGTCAAGCGCCTTGAGGCGGAAGTCGAGCATCCACTGGGGCTCGTTCTTGGCCTTGCTGATCATCTCGACCACGTCACGGCGCAGACCTTTGGGGGCCTTGACAGCGTAGGTCTCGGGATTGGCCCAGCCGTGTTCGTACTCGGCGTTGCCAATTTCAAGCTGTTTGGTGGCAATTTCAGGGTTGGTCATGGTCGCTCCGGGGTTGTTGAGAGGACGGGGACGTGATCAGACAGTGGCGAGCTGCTTGACCCAGTCGTACCCTTCGGCGTCGAGCCTCTGGGCAAGTTCGGGACCGCCGCTTTGTACGACCCTGCCTTCCACGATGATGTGGACTTTGTCGGGCACGATGTAGTTCAGCAGGCGCTGGTAGTGGGTGATGATCAGGCCGCCCAGATTCGGGCCGCGCAGGCTGTTCACGCCCTTGGAGACGATCTTGAGGGCGTCCACGTCGAGACCGGAGTCAGTCTCGTCCATGATGATGTAGCTGGGTTCGAGCATCAGCATCTGCAGAATCTCGTTGCGCTTTTTCTCGCCGCCCGAAAAGCCCTCGTTGAGATAGCGCTCCACGATGCTCTCGTCCCACTCCAGCACGCTCAGGGCGCTTTGCAGCTTGCCGTAAAACTCGGTGAAGCTGACCTCCTCGCCTTCACCTTTACGGGCCTGCAGCGCCAGACGCAGGAAGTTGGCAATGGTGACGCCGGGAATCTCGACGGGGTACTGAAAGGCCAAAAAGAGGCCCAGGCGGGCGCGCTCATCGGGTTCCATCTCAAGGATGTTCTGGCCGTCGACCAGCACCTCGCCTTCGGTAACAGTATATTCGGGGTCGCCGACGATGACCTTGGCGAGGGTGCTCTTGCCGTTGCCGTTGGGCCCCATGACGGCGTGCAGTTCACCGCGCGGCACGATGAGGTCGATGCCCTTCAGAATCGGCAGGTCGCCGACGGATGCATGCAGGTTACGGATTTCCAGTTGGTGGCTCATGGGTACTCCTTTGGGTTGCTGATGGTCTTGCTCGACAAAAGCCTCAGGCACGGTTCGGCCCTGTTGAGTCGGCCTTATTGAGAGCCATTCCTAGTAAGCCTATTCTACTCGTACAGGCTGGTAAAGTCGAGTATTCTACTCGGATTTCGACAATCGGCAATGCAAGGTCCGAACTGCCTTCTATTTACCTTCTATCATGACCGAAAAGCACCTGAGGCAAGCCCCGATCTTCCGGCAACAGAAGATCGAAGACCGCCCGGCGCGGTTCTCATGGCAGGTCAGCCGACTCACATGTTTTCCGGAGGAAACCTTCACTCGTGTCATTGCTGGCTGTGCTAACCGTGTGGGAGATGAATATCTTCGACCTGCTGCGCGCCGCCGGGCCTCTCCTCTGGGTACTGGTGGCCCTCTCGCTGTTCGTGGTGTACCTGGTTGCAGTGCGCGCTCAAGTGCTTCGCAAGCTCGCCAGCGATCCGACGCTCACCTTCACACGTGTCCACGCCGCCCTGATGCAGCAAGACCTGCCGGGCGCAGCGCGTGAAGCAGCGCGGCTGGCCACCCCGGCCGGGAACATCCTGCGGGCCGGGGTCGACCGCGCTCCAGCCGGGCAGGAAGCCGCGATCTCGGCCATGAACGAGGCCATGCTGCTCGAAGACCAGCGGTTGTACAACGGTCTGAGCACCCTGGGCACGATCGCGCAGATCGCACCCCTGTTGGGCCTGCTCGGCACGGTGTTCGGTATGGTGCGCTCGTTTCTGGTGTTCTCCAGCGCCGCCAATCCCACGCCCGCGCAGCTCTCGACGGGCATCAGCGAAGCCCTGATCAACACCGCCGGTGGTCTGGTGGTCGCCATCATCGCGTATTTCGCCCGCAACGCCCTGCGCAGCCGCGCCGACCGGATCGCACTGCACGCCGAGCGGGCCCGGGAAGTCCTCCCTGCCTGGCTGACCGAAATGCGCTTGCGCCAGCAAGGTGTCCTGACCGGTACCCCACTCGTGATGTACGAATTCGACGCCAACGCCCCTGTCAAGAGCATCAGCGAGGCACCTGCGCGTGCGTAAACCACTTCGCCGCTATCGAGAAGCGGACGCAGTGACCTTCGATTTCGCTCCGATGGTCGACATCGTGCTGCTGCTGGTCATCTTCTTCATGCTGACCAGCAACTTCAACGCTCGTGACAACGCCCTGCCGCTCGACCTGCCGCGTGCCAGTTCCGCTGTGCGCGACAGTGCTGCCGTGCCCACCGTCAGCGTCGACCGCAGCGGCCAGATTTTCCTTGAGGGCCGCAAGGTCGCGCTGACCGAGCTCGAAGCGGCCCTGAAACCGCTCGCAACCCGCTCGGGTGGCGTGGTCGCCCTGCGCGCCGACGAGCGTGGCAACTACGGCACGGTGGTCGGCGTCATCGACGCCATCAAACGCGCGGGAGGTGAACGGCTTGCGCTCGGTACCCGCAGCCAGTAAACACCTCGAAGGAGGAACCGAGCGGCGGCGCGCCCTGCTGGTGACCGTCGCACTGCACGGCGCATTTCTGCTCGGCCTGGCCGCCCTGCAGGTGCGGCCCTCACCGCACGACGAAGCGCTGACCATCGACTTTTCCGAAGTGCCCATCGAGGTGGTGACCCTGGCGCCCGAGCCGCGGGCGCCCATCAGCCCACCGCGCCCGCCGGTGGAGGAACGCAGCACCCCCAGCGCGCCGATCTCGCCGCCCACGCCTCCCCCACCAGCCCCCCGTGTCACGCCCGCACCCACGCCGCCTCCCATACCGCAGCCCGCTCCAAGGACACAACCGCAACCCCCACCGCCCCCCGCGCCCGCCCCGCGCCCGGAGCCTCCGCCACGCACGGCAACTCCCCCTGCACCGGCGCAACAGCGCGCACCCACCCCGAGCGCGCCCACTCCCGCCCCAGCGCGCGCCACACCGCCCGCTCGCGTGACACCCGCGCCAACTCGCAACATCGAGCAGTTGCCCAGCCGCGCGCAGGCCGACCTGGCCCAGGCTGAGGCAGCCCGCGCTCCCGGTGTCACGCCAGCTGAGGCCGGAGGTTCGCCCCGACAGGCCGAAAGCGCTCCGGAGTCCCTGCCGGCGCCCACGCGCAACGCCCAGCCCGCACCGCCCGTGGAAAACCCACGGCCGGAAGCCACGCCCACAGAAACCAGACCGGCAGACCCGGCGCCATCCGAAAGCGCCCCGGAACCTTCACGCAGCACTGTGCCGCCCGTTGGGGGGGAGCCGACTGCACCACGGGCCGCCGAAACCCCCAGCACGCCCGAAGTCCTCGCCCGACCCGTCGAGCCGTCAACGGGCGTGCTCGCCGAACAGGGGCGCACGACTCCGGTTCCTCAGGCAGCGGCTCCAGAAACGCCGCGAAGCGCAGACGCCGCTGCGCCCGAAGCGACCTCCAGCTTTCCACCCCGCGCGAGCCTGCCGGAGAGCAGCCCGGAGCCGGCGCGCCCGGGGCCCTCCTTTGGAGGCAGCGAGCCGGCACGTCCACCGGCCTCGCCACCCAGCGCCGCGGCGGCCCAGACTCCGCCGGCGGCCAGTGAGCCGGGCGCCGGCAGCGGGAGCGGCCTGGAGCGGAGCCCGAGCCAGGGCGTGCCCAGCGCGCCCGAAAACACCACCTTCGGACGAACGCCGACAGAGAGTCCGGTCACGGCGGAGGGCGGCGCGCCACGAGGGTCGGTGCCGCCTCGCAACACGCCTCCTTCCGTCGCCCAGTCGGGCGAGGGCGCGCGTTCCGGCGCGCCCGCCGCGCCCGCAGAAGCAGGCTCAGGAAACCCCGCACCACGCGGCGCGACGAACGGCAGTCCGGCAGGTGGAGGTGCCGCCGGCCCGGGAGGCGAGCAGGCCCGTGGAGGCACGGGCGAAGCGGGCACAGGACAGGAAGTCCAGCCTTTTTTGTGCACGGTCGCCGTGGACGTGCGGAGCGCGGGCGCCCGCTTCGAGCGGGCCATGTCCTCGTACGTCCTTGACGAAGCCGGACGACAGCTCTGGCCCGATCCGGCACTCATTCGCAATGTCTCTTCACAGCTTGTAAACGAAGGGGGACTTCAGCAGTACGTGCGCGGAGACAGTGGACTCAGTGCCTATAAAAACCTGACCGTGGTGCGGGCCGCAAGGGTGCAGCCACCGCGTGGCTCATCGCAGGCCCAGTACAACGCCGACGCCGTCCTGAATGCGGCGGAGGCAGAGAAGTTCCGCGCGGCCGGACAGGCCTGCCGCGTCGTGTACGTGTTGCCGTGACCTGCGCAGCGTCATGTCCAGGTCAGTCTCAAAGCGCACAATTCAGGCGAAGCAGCCACGAATATTTCGAAAGGACCTTACTTCATGCGACGACCCATCCTTCTTCTTGTGGCCCTCGTTTCCGGTGGCGCCCTGGCCTGGGCGCCCAAGCTCGACAATCAAAGTGCCAAAGCGGTGCTTGACACGGCCTACAACCGCACCACCCAGCCGGTCAGCACCGTGCTGAACATCGACTTGAGCGTCAAGGAAGGCGCCTTCGCAACCAAAGACGCCGTTCGGGTCTTCGACGGTGACCCGGGCTGTCTGACCAGCTGGGCACAGGACCCCAGCGCGTACGCGCAGCACGGCAGCCGTCCGACCAGCGTCACCCTGACGGGCCAGGCCGACGAGCTGTTTCTGCAGGCCCAGCAGGCCCGCGATTCCTTCAAGAACCTGACGGTTCAAGACGCCCTCAAGCCTCGTGAGGGCGGGCTTCCCGAAGGACACCTGCGGGTTTACGTGGGCATGGCCGGGCTCGAAAACGAAAAGCTCCGCGACGCCTACAATGTCGCCTTGCGGACTCCGGACGGCAAGATCGTGCAACCATACCGGCGCGCCTTTACGAGTGACTGGAAGCAGGCCGGGGAGGGCAGCGCCCGGGGGCGGTGGAGCGGCAGCATGGTGTACTACTTCGACGCTGCCAAGGCCGGGCTGAACGCCACGTCCAAGGCGGATGTGCTGATCCGCACCGAAGCCGACAACGACTGCGCCTTTGCGGTGGGCATCGACCTGGCCAAGTTCTACTGAGGCCCGTCAGCCAGGCGCAGAGGCAAGTCCGGTCTCTGCTCCTGGCTGACGCTCGGTTTCCGGGAGCTCCCTGCGGGTACCCCAACCGTGCGCGGCTCTCGAGCGTTTGCCCATTCCACTTACTGGAGCAAGCGCTCATCCTTCTGACAACCGCTTTAGAATGCCGGCATGCCCAGCGGTCCCCTACTCGCCGTGGATATCGGCAACACCTCCACGGTGCTCGGCCTCACCGACGAAGGCCTCGAACTCCGGCAGACGTGGCGGATTCGTACCAACCGCGATCTGCTTCCAGACGACCTCGCGCTGATGATTCGCGGCCTGCTCGACTTGGCAGGCAACGCGCCACGTCCGGCCTTTGCAGTGCTTTCCAGCGTGGCGCCTCCGGTGGGCCAGAATTTACAGCTGGCTTTGGAAAAATACTTTGGCATTCACGCTTTTGATGTGAGTGCCGAGTCGCTTCCCGACGTCCGGGTACACCTCGATGAACCGCGCGCCATCGGGGCGGATCGTCTGGCCAATCTGTTTGGCGCCGAGCGCTACCTCGGTCAGCACGAATACGCCATCGTGGTGGATTTCGGTACCAGCACCAACTTCGACGTGATCGGGCGCGGGCGCCAGTTTCTGGGCGGTGTGCTGGCCACGGGTGCGCAGGTATCGGCAGACGCGCTCTTCGCACGTGCCGCCAAGCTGCCGCGCGTCAACCTCAGCGCCCCCGAACGAGCCCTGGGCCGCAACACCGTCGAGGCGCTGCAGAGCGGTCTGGTCTTTGGTTACGCCGAGATGGTCGACGGCATGCTGCGTCGCCTGCGCGCCGAGCTGCCCGGCCCTGCCGTGAGCGTTGCCACCGGTGGTTTTTCCCGGACAATAGAGGGAATCTGCCGTGAAATCGATGTGTTCGACGATACCCTCACCCTGCGAGGTCTGGTGGAGTTGTGGTCGAGCCG
Source organism: Deinococcus peraridilitoris DSM 19664 (assembly GCF_000317835.1). NCBI lineage: Bacteria > Thermotogati > Deinococcota > Deinococci > Deinococcales > Deinococcaceae > Deinococcus > Deinococcus peraridilitoris. The sequence continues at coordinate 3,838,977 of NC_019793.1, forward strand.
ACCCGCCGCAGATTTGCCCTCGCCACTCCCTGCAGCGCGGCGCGGGTGATTCGGTTTTACAACTGATCCTTTGGCACTAACGAAGCTTGAGTGCCTTCGTGTTAAGATGAAGCGGTCAGCCCCGAGCTGGAGGCCCTCTGCATGGATTACTACGAACTGTTGGGTGTAGCGCGTGACGCGCCCGCCGAGGAAATCAAAAAAGCCTACCGCAAGCTCGCCTTGCAGTACCACCCGGACCGCAACAAAGAAGCGGGCGCTGCGGAGAAGTTCGCGCAGATCAACGCCGCGTATGCAACGCTGTCCGACCCCGAGAAGCGCGCGCACTATGACCGCTTTGGCAGCGAACCGTCGCTCGGCGGCATGCCCGGCGCGGGCGGATTCGGCGAAGCGGGCTTCGATCCCTTCGACCTGTTCGAGCAGATGTTCGGCGGCGGCCTGTTCGGCGGCCGTGGTGGCCGGCGGGCGGCGCGCGGTGAAGATCTGGAGACAGTGGCGCGCATCAGCCTGGATCAGGCCCGCGAAGGCGCTGAAATCGAGGTCGGCATCGACCGGCTCTCGCAGTGCGAACATTGCCACGGTCAACGCAGCGAGCCCGGCGGTAAACCCCCACAGTCCTGCCGCACCTGCGGTGGCCATGGCGTGGTGGCGCAGCAGACCCGCACCATTTTCGGCAATGTCGTCACCCAGCAGCCTTGCCCAACCTGCCGTGGCGAAGGACAAGTCATCGAGGATCCGTGTACGGTCTGCCGTGGCCGTGGCCGAACCCTCAAAGCCGAACGCGCCAAGGTCAAGTTGCCCAAAGGCATCGACGAGGGCTACCGGATTCGTGTGGCGGGCATGGGTCACGAAGGTCCGGGTGGCGCAGGCGACCTGTACGTACACATCGAGCTCGAAGCGCACCCGGCACTGGAGCGCGAAGGAGAGCACCTGATTCACCACGCGCAGGTCAGCCTGACGCGTGCGATTTTCGGGGGGAAGATCGAGGTGCCCACCCTCGACGGCAACCGGGAAATCGAGGTCAAGAGCGGCACGCAGCACGGTGAAACCCTGCGGTTGCGCAATCAGGGTATGCCCCGGCTGCAGGCGCCCGGAACAGGCGACCTGATCGTGGTCTTCGACGTTCAGGTGCCCAAAGCCTCGAGCCTCAGCAAAGAAGCGCGCGCGCACCTCGAAGCGTACGCGCGCGAAGTCGGCGAAGATGGCGATCTGCGGGAACCGGGGTTTTTCGAACGTCTGGGCAAAGTTATTCGCGGTGACTGAAGCGCGACCGTCCGAAAGGACGGTCCTCCCTTTTTTCGGCCTGCCGTGGCAAACTATGAAAGCCTGAAAGCTGGCTGGTGGTTTCGGTCCTGTCGAAGATATTCTATGGCACGGCGCCCGCGCGGCTGCCGGAGGTTCTTTTGCTCAGCAACAGTAGTCCCCTGATGGTCTTTTCCGGCCAAAGCAACTGCGCGCTCGCGCAGGAAATCTGCAACGTTCTGGGCACCACGCTCGGGCAAAGCGAAACGCAGAAATTCACGAACGACAATCTGGTGGTCCGCTACAAGCAGTCGCTGCGCGAAGCGGACGTCTTTATCGTTCAGAGCTTCAGCTCGCCCGTGAGTGACAGCATCATGGAGCTGCTCCTGATGATCGACGCGGCCAAGAGTGCCTCGGCAGCGCGCGTCACGGCGGTCATTCCTTATTACAGCTACGCGCGCAGCGACAAGAAAGACGAACCACGCATTTCCATCGCGGGCCGTCTGGTTGCCGACCTGATTCAGGCGGCGGGCGCCGACCGGGTACTGACCATGACTCTTCACAGCCCCCAGGTGCACGGTTTCTTCAAGATTCCCGTAGATCACCTCTCGGCCGAAGTGGTGATTGCCGAGCACCTGCAGCAGACCGTCGACGGTTTCAGCGACGGGGTGGTTCTGGCACCCGACGCGGGTGACATCAAACGGGCGAGTGCACTCGCCCGTCGTCTTGACAGCGGTCTGGCCTTTATCGACAAGCGGCGCACAAGTGATACGACCGTGAACGCCCGCGCGCTGATCGGAGATGTCCAAGGCCGCAAGGTCTTTATCGTTGACGACGAGATCAGCACTGCCGGCTCGCTGGTGGAGGCCGTCAATCTGGCGAAGGCCAACGGTGCCGACTCGGTGCATGTCGCGGTCACGCACGGCGTCTACACCGGTCCGGCTGTCGAGCGTATTCACGGCCTCGACGTGGTGGAGGTCTGCAGTACCAACACCGTGGACGTGCCGTACAGCAAGATCGAACGCTCGGGCGGAAAGCTCAAGACCCTCTCGGTAGCGCCCCTGTTTGCCAAGGCCATTCAGCATATTCATACCGGGGAATCCGTTTCCGCGCTGTTCGAATAAAGTTCAAGAGTAAGAGATCGAAGCAGTGGAGGCGCGCCTCCACTGCTTCGATCTCAACTGAGGCGACGCCCGCACCGCGCCCGAGAGACTCCAACCGGTGCCGGTGACGCTCCGTCCTGAAACTGCGGGGAGTGCCTGCCAAAGTCAGGGCGCGCCGGGGTATTTGCGCTACGCCAGAAAACCGAACGAGAGTATTTTCGGAAGCTCGGCTTCACCACCCTGTGGATTTACTGCCGTCCAGCTAGTTCTGCTGCCCTTCGCCGCCCAGCTTGAGTCTCTCGATTTCCTGCTGCAGCTCCTGCGCGTTGGCCAGCGCCCGGTCGACTTTCTCGCGGTCCGTCTCATCAAAGCCGGTCATCGACAGGCCGTACGAATACTTCATGCCGGTGAGCAGCACGTTGACCAGTGCGGCCAGCTGCTCGGCCTGTTTTTCAAGGAGGTACACCCGTTGCTCAAGATCCATTCTTCGATCCTGGCACAGCAACAGTGGACTTCCCTGAATTTATTTTGACTCAATCCATATCCAGTAGGCCGAAATGAAGGAGACACTCGGGGTCATGCAGCGTCCTGCGTCCACTGGTAGCGTGTCGATTCGGCATGAACGGCGTGCGTTGTGGGGCGGCCTGACGATGGGGTTTGGCTTCGGGGGCCTGTTCGACAGCGTCCTCTTGCACCAGATCCTCCAATGGCACAACGTCATCAGCGCTCGGGTGGTCCCTGACACCGTAGGGCATTTGCGCACCAACATTCTGGCCGACGGGCTGCTCAGCGCCGCCATGGTGGTGGTCCTGGGCATCGGTTTTGCCTTGCTGTGGTCCGCTTCTGCCTTGGGGCGCATGCCCGCGCGACAGCTGATCGGCGCACTGATGCTGGGTTGGGGTGGCTTTAACGTCTACGACAGCGTCGTGCACCACTGGCTGCTGCAACTGCATCACATCCGTGAAGGGCCCGGCCATTCCGAGCTGGCGTATGATCTGGGCTTCTTTCTGTTTGCCCTGATCCTGCTGGGCGTCGGGGCAATGCTGATCCGGGACCTTCGAAGATGAGCGAATCGGCGCTGTGGGAACACGCGGAGGTCTCCCTGGGCGGGGTGCACCTGCATTACGTGCACGCCGGGCCTGAACGGGGGCCGTTGGTGGTGCTGCTGCACGGCTTTCCCGAATTTCACTTGGCGTGGCGTCACCAGATCGCTCCGCTGGCCCGCTCGGGGTTGCGCGTTGTTGCTCCCGATCTGCGTGGGTATCACCGCTCGGGCAAACCGGATGGCGTGGAACACTACCACCTGACCGCTTTGGTCGACGACGTCGCGGGTCTGATCGAACACCTCGGGCACAAGCGAGCGCACGTCGTGGGTCACGACTGGGGCGGGGTCATCGCGTGGGCCTTGGCGATGCGCCGCCCCGAACGTCTGGCAAAACTCGCCATTCTGAACGCCCCGCACCCCGAAGCTTACCGCCGCGAGCTGCGAGGAATGCGGCAGGCTCTCAAGTCCTGGTACGCGCTTTTTTTTCAGCTTCCCCGGATGCCCGAAGCGCTGCTCTCCCGGCTTGACGTGGGTGCGTTCCTGCGGTCCACCTCCGCGAGGCCGGAGGGATTCTCGCCTGAGGTGCAAGACGCCTACCGGGCGGTCTGGCGCACGCCAACAGACTGGACGCCCGCCCTGAATTACTACCGGGTACTGGCAAAAAGGGGCTTCGGAAAAACGCGGATCATCGAGGTACCGACGCTGCTTCTCTGGGGTGACAGGGACGTGGCACTTGTTCCTGAGCTGACCGAGGGCCTCACGCCGTGGGTACCCCGGCTGCGCGTCGAACACTTTCCCCAGGCCAGTCACTGGTTGATGAGCGACGAGCCCGTGCGGGTAAACAACCTGCTGATCGAGTTCCTGGGCAGTTCCATTTCCTGATCACCAAACTGAGAAACGCTGAAGCGCGCCCCGCTCGGGGCGCGCCTGATTGACGCACTGAAGTTTGAATTTCGGGGTTACACGCGCCCCTTAGGCGCCGGGTATCCACCCTGCTCCAGCACGGCCTTGGTCACGTGGCGACGCAGCCGGATCGTATTGAGTGCCTCGTGTTTCGTAAAGCGCTTGACGGCGCTCAGCATCACACGCTGCTCATCGCCTTCGGCAATCATACCGAGGGCCTCACGGGCGAGCGTGGCTGCCTTTTCGGCCGCTTCATAGACATACACTTGGGTCATCTCGACCTGCAGTTCAGGCAATCCGAGTTTGCGGGTGCGCAGCACGGCCGATTCGCCTGCAAAGGCGAGCATCACGATGTCGGCCACACGCATCAGGACTTCCTGACGGCTTTCCAGCTTCGGGCCGTACTTCATGGCCGCCGCCCCGGCGATCATCAGCGCCAGCTTCTTGAGGTTCTCGACGCTGCGGGCTTCGGCAGTGAGCGGCTCGTCACTTTCGTTTTCGTCAAGGCTGAATTCCATCAATTCGCTTTGCAGCTTCTGCGCCGCCTGCATGAGGGGCAGTTCGCCTTTCATGGCACGCTTGAGCAGGTGGCCCGGAATCAAGAGGCGATTGATTTCGTTGGTCCCCTCGAAAATCCGGTTGATGCGGCTGTCGCGGTAAGCCCGCTCAATGGCGTACTCTTGGCTGTAGCCGACTCCACCGTGAATCTGCACGCCCTCGTCGACGGCGTAATCGAGCAGCTCGGAACCCAGAACCTTCAGAATGCTCGCCTCGACCGCGTACTCCTCGATGGCCTTCAGTTTGTCCGTGCCATTCTCGATGGCGCTGTCGATCAGGCCGACGAGGCGGTAGAGGGCACTTTCCACGGCGTACGTGCGAATGGCGATGTTGGCAAGCTTTTCCTGCACGGCACCGAAGTTGGCGATGGCCTGACCGAACTGCTCACGTTCCAACGCGTAGCAGGTGCTGAGCTCCAGCGCGTCCTTGGCGCCGCCCACGCCGCCCGCCCCGAGCTTGTAGCGCCCGACGTTCAGAATGTTGAAGGCGATCTTGGCGCCGACGCCCACACCACCCAGCAGATTTTCGGCCGGAACCCTGACATTGTCGAGGTTCAAGACCACGGTGCTCGAGGAGCGGATGCCCATCTTGTGCTCTTCGGCGGCGGTACTGACTCCCCCGAAGGCGCGCTCTACCAGAAAGGCGCTGAACTTGTTGCCCTCAGGCGTCTTGATTTGCGCGAAGACCGTGAACAGGTCGGCGATTCCGCCATTGCTGATCCACATCTTGCTGCCGTTGAGGGTGTAGTACGAACCGTCATCGGACAGCACGGCCGTGGTTTTGGCGGCCTGGGCGTCACTTCCGCTCGACGGCTCGGTCAGGCAGTACGCCGCGACCATTTCAGCGGTGGCCAGCTGCGGCAGGTATTTTTCCTTTTGGGCCGCGTTGCCGAAATAGACCGTGGGAAGGCTCCCGATAGACTGATGCGCACCGTACGTCACCCCAAAGCCACCGGTTTTCGCGGTCTTTTCCGCGATGATCACCGACGCCGCCTTGGGCAGGTCGAGACCTCCGTACTCCTCGGGAATTTCGACCGCGGTCAGCCCCAGTTCGCCGGTTCTCCGCAACAGCGCGCGGTTGAGCCCTTCCTTCTTGGCTTCGAGATCGGCCATCACTGGCATGACCTCGCGCTCCACAAAGGTTGAGGTCGTGTCGGCAATCTGCCTGAGGACGTCATCGAAGTCTTCGGGGGTAAAGATTTGCGTGTGGTCCTGCCGGGCAACCAGGAACATTCCACCCTTGAAAAGATTCTGTTGATTTGCCTGCAGGTTCAGTAGGTCCTGGGTCGCGGTCATATTGTCCTCCGTTTAAACTTATACTGAGTATAAATCATTTCGGCGAAGCATTGCGGTTGTGGTGCCCGGCAAAATGCAGGAGGAAGGGGTCAGTTCACTGCGTTCAGCTCAAGGTGCGCACGGATTGCCGGGGAATCAGGGTCGGCTCGAACTTGCGCTGCACCGTGCCGCCCCCATTTCCCAGTAAATGCAGCGCCAGCCGCGCGGTCGCCTCGCCCATTTCGATCAGGGGTTGACGCACCGTCGTCAGGGCGGGCGTCAGGTAGCTGGCGAACACCACATCGTCGTAGCCGACCACCGAAATATCGTCCGGCACCTGCAGGCCGGCCGTTCGGCAGGCCTGCAGCACACCCGCCGCCATCTGGTCATTATCGACGAAAACGGCTGTGAACGCGCTTCCCAGTTTCAACAATTGTTCGGCCGCCTGCTGCCCACCGGCCTCACTGAAGTCACTTTCGACGACCAGATCGTCGTTCAGGTCAATTCCTGCTTCGAGAAGCGCGCGCCCGTAGCCCTGCAGCCGCGCCCGGCAGTCCTCGTGATACAGGGGACCTGAAATGTGAGCGATACGTCGGTGCCCGGCACGCAGCAGGTGTCGCGCTGCCAGGTAGCCTCCCTGTTCGTTGTCCAGCCACACGCACCGGTCGGTCAGTTCGGGCAGGTGACGCCCGAAGACCACCATAGGTGCGCTATGACGCGCCCACTCCAACAGCGTGTCGTTGCTGCTGGCATCAACCTGCACGATCAACGCCTCGACGCGGCGTCCGCGCAGGAATTCGACCGATTCACGCTCTCGCTGAGCGTCGAAGTCTCCACTGGAGACCATCACGTGCATGCCTCCCTCGCGCACCACGTTCTCGATTCCCTTGAGCACCTGCCCAAAGAAGGGGCTGCCCAGATCACCCACGAGCACCCCAATGCCCGACGAGCGCCCGGAAACCAGCGCCTGCGCCACGGTATTCGGCTGATACTGCAGATCGCGCATCACCGCCAGCACCTTCTCGCGTGTCTTGGGCTTCACCGGGCCCGAGTTGTTCAGAACACGTGAAACGGTGGCCACGGACACGCCGGCTCGCCGTGAAACTTCGTTGATGGTGGCCACAGTTCCCCCTGACAGCAGTTGCTCTGCTGCCAGGATACATGCCGACCCCTGGGTTGGACACGAAATCGGCAGTGCAGCGTCGCGTCGGCCCGGTGCGAGCGCCAGACAGGCCGGACCGGCACCGTCAATCCGTCAATCGCCGGTAACCCGCGTGCCTTACGACATGACACCCTGAGCGCGCAAGTAGCGGACACTGGCCTCGACGCTTGCCAGGGGATGTGGACTATGGTCCTGCTCGACCAGCCACCAGACCGCGTCGCCCGCCATCTGCATGGCTGCCTGGAGGTCGACCGTGCCCGCACCGAGTTCGACCGTGTCCCACTCTCCAGGGGTATCGGCCTTGGGCCGCACGTCCTTCAGGTGTACGAGGGGCACCCGATCGGCATATTCCTGCAGATAAGCCACCGGATCGCCCCCTCCGGCATACACCCACGCGACGTCGATTTCGAAGTGCAGGCGTGGTGCGCGCGTCAGCAGCGCGTCCATCACGGGCAGGCTCCCGGCACGGCGGCTGATTTCATGGGCATGGTTGTGATAAGCAAGCTTCAGGCCGCGCGCTTCGCAGGCCTGAGCGGCGAGGTCGAGGTCGTCCGCGATGGCGAGCCACTCCTGTTCGCTTTCGGTGTTGGCCCAGGGACAGACGAGCGCAATGCCTCCCAGTTCGGTCATAAAGTCAATTTCAGCGTCGAGATGCGTGCGCAGGCGATCAAGGGAGACGTGCGTGGCGGCAGCTTTCAACCCCAGCGAGTCGATCAGCGCGCGCAGGTCGGTTGCCGAGTAGCCGCCGTACCCGGCAAACTCCACGCCGTGGAAGCCCAATTCAGCGACCCGGCGCAAGGTCCCCTCGAAATCCTGCATGAGTTCATTGCGCAGGGTGTAGAGCTGCAGGCCAATGGAAACGGTCACAAGACACCTCCGGAGGTGGTGTGGGAAGGCATGGCGTCGGGCCGTTCGACCATCGAGGTGATGGTCGTCGCGCGCCCCTGCTCTGCTGCTTGCAACAGGGCGTGCATCACTTCCAGCACGTGCAGGGCCAGCTGACCGCTCGCGCGGGGCGTTCGTCCCTGCGCCGCTGCTTGTACCAGGTCCGCGACCCCCAGACCACGACTGTTCTGGTCAAAGGGATGCGTGAGTTCGACGGTGCGCCACTCGCGCTCCCGGCCTGCCAGCTTCACCGGGCCACCGAACGTGTTCGGGTCCGGTAAACTCAGCGCACCCTCGGTACCGTAAAGTTCGAGGCGGGGCGTTTCATGTGCCAGCACGTCGAAGCTCGTCACCAGCGTGACGACCGGACCGCTCGCGAACTCCAGCACCCCGGCGACGTGGCTGGGGGTCAGCACGGGGAAACGCTCGCCTTTCAGGGCGCCGCTCCCGACTTCGCGCTCGGCGGTGTGGGCTCGGGCAAAACCGGTAACACGGGACACCGGCCCCAGCATGGTGATCAGGGCCGAAAGATAGTAGGGCCCCATGTCGAAGAGCGGCCCCCCACCGGGCGCGTAAAAAAAGGCGGGGTTGGGATGCCAGGATTCGGGTCCACCGGACAGCATGAATGCCGTTCCGGCGACGGGCGCACCGATCTGCCCTTCGTCGAGCAGTGCCCGGCAGGTCTGCAATCCGGCACCCAGGACGGTGTCCGGCGCGCATCCGACCAGCAGGCCGCGCGAAGCCGCTTCCGCGAGCAGTGCCCGCGCGTCATCCAGGCTGGTCGCCAGCGGCTTCTCGTTGTAGACATGCTTACCGGCCCGCAGGGCCGCCATGGCCACCTCGGCGTGGGCGGCGGGCACGGTGAGGTTTACCACCACATCCACCTCGGAATCGGCCAGCAGCTCCTCGACCCGACACGCGCGGGCTACACCGTACTCTTCGGCCCGTGCCCGGGCAAGGTCGAGGTTGAGGTCGGCGACGGCCACGACGGGAACGCCGAATTTCGGCAGGTTTTTCAGGTAAATGCCGGAAATGTTACCGCAGCCGATGATGCCTGCCCGCATACCGAGTCCCTCTGTATCGATTAAGTCCATGTATGGATCCCCCAAGCGCACCGTATCCATCCTGGGTCACAAACGCAAGAGGAGGGTCGGCATCGAGGCCGCCCTCCTTCTTTACCTTGCGTTGGGATTCCGCCACGCCTGCGCGTGCGTTCTCAGGTTGGCCCACGGACAGGGCCGTGATCGTCGGTTCAGGTCGCCGTACTATTCGCGGTTGCTGGCCTTCTCTCCGGGAAGATCGTCACCGGCCTTGCGGCCGAGGGTCTTGTCTTCGTCCGGAAAGGTAAAGTCGTTTCCTGCTTCCTCAGGAATCGCTCCGCCGTTCTGTTCGTCTTGTTGGCGCAGCTGATGGACCTCGTTGTCCATCTGTTCCTCGACCATGCTGTCCTTCGGAGAAAAGCCGTTGCCGTGCTGATCGGAATGCGGTTTATTGTACCTGTCTGTCATGCGGCTCCTTTCGAAGATCGGCAATTCGGACCGACGTAGGCACAGAATGCGCCTCGCAACCCGGACTTCGGCCAGAAGGGCGTGAAGTTCGCTTGGCTGTCAGCACATGCCAGCCAGTCGCTTTTCCGGTGGATCACTTCAGCAAACTTTGAACCCTTCGGGCACTTCCTGGTGTAGCCCGTTTGCCCGGAAGTGCGGCGGGAACCGGGGGCGCGCCTTGGGTGACCGACCCGACCCCGGGCACCAGCCTGGAGACCGCCGGTACAGCGACGTCGTGAACCACATCAAAAGGGTGGGAAGGCCACTCGCCCTTCCCACCCTGAGACCGCGTTCACGCGGGAAACACTTCGAAGACTCCAGCCGCTCCCTGTCCACCACCGACGCACATCGTGACGAGGCCGTACCGGCCTCCCCGGCGGCGCAATTCGTGCAGCAGGGTCGCGGCGAGCTTGGTGCCCGTCGCGCCCTCCGGATGACCAAGGGCGATCGCGCCACCGTGCACGTTGACTTTCCGTGAATCGAGACCGAGTTCGCGGATGACCGCCAGCGACTGCGAGGCAAAAGCCTCGTTCAGTTCGATCAGGTCGATGTCCCCGAGCTCCAGCCCTGCCAGCTTGAGCGCCTTGGGCACCGCCGCGACCGGGCCGATGCCCATCAGCTCGGGAGCCACGCCGGCCACGGCAAAGGACACCAGGCGGCCAAGGGGCCTCAGGCCCAGTTCCTCGGCTTTGCCGGCACTCATGACCACGGCCGCCGCCGCACCGTCGCTGTACGGGCTGCTGTTTCCGGCAGTAACGGTACCACCCGTTTTGAAGGCGGGACGCAACTTCCCGAGCGTTTCGAGGTTGGTATTACGCCGCACGAGTTCGTCGGCGTCGAACATGACCGTTTCGGTGGTGATCTTCTTCCCGTTCACCCGGTCGAAACGTACCGGAACCGGCACGATTTCTTCCCGAAAGACGCCTGCCTCCTGCGCGGCCGCGGCCCGTTGGTGACTTTCGAACGCAAAGCGGTCCTGGTCTTCGCGGCTCACCCCGTACTTCTCAGCGACATTCTCGGCCGTGAGCCCCATGCTGATATATGCACCGGGGCGCTCGTCCACAAGCCCCGGATTGGGGCTGAACACGTGACCGGTCTGCGGGACCATGGTCATGCTTTCCAGGCCACCCGCGACGATCACTTCACTCCAACCCGCGCGAATGCTGGCCGCCGCCTGCGCGATGGACTGCAGGCCACTGGAGCAGAACCGGTTGACCGTCACACCGGCCACTTCGTCGGGCAGACCCGCCCGGAGCGCCACCAGCCGCGCGACGTTAAGGCCTTGCTCGCCTTCCGGAAAAGCCGTGCCGAGCACGAGGTCTTCCACGAGCGCAGGGTCGATTCCGGCGCGCCGGATGGCTTCCCCAACGGCGAGCGCCGCCATTTCGTCTGAGCGGGTGTTGGCCAGGGTGCCTTTGAGGCCACGACCGACCGGCGTGCGGACGGCGGATACGATGACTGCGTCTTGCATAAGTGTCCTTTCTGTCGAGCCTGATTCAAGGCGTGGCCGTAGCCTCAGTTGCGAAGTGGCTTGCCGGTTTTCAGGGTGTGCGCAATGCGCTCCTGGGTCTTGCGCTTGCCGGAAAGGGTCAGGAAGGCTTCACGCTCCAGATCGAGCAGGTACTGCTCGCTGACGCGCGCATTGCGGTTCACCAGTGCGCCGCCCGACAGAACCCGGGCGACCTGCAGCCCAATCTCACGGTCGTACTCGCTGATCTGCCCTCCCTCGACCATGCCGTACAGCGCGGCCTTGATGGCGGCAATGCCCTGTTCACCCATTACCCGAATGTCTTCGCGCATGACCGGCTGCACGTACCCAGGAGCGAGTTCGAGCACTTTGCGTTTGGCGTCCTCGATCAGGCGGTCCCGGTTCATGCTGATCTCGTCACTGTCGCGCAGAAAGCCCAGACGGCGCGCTTCTTGCGCCGAGGTCGAGGTCTTGGCCGTGCCGATCAGTTCAAAAGCGCGCTGCAGGGCCGGCATGAGCGGCTGACCGGGCAGCAATGCGTCGGTAAAGCGCAGCAGCATCTCCTTGGTGCCACCGCCGCCTGGGATGAGACCCACACCGACTTCCACGAGGCCCATGTACGTTTCGGCGCTGGCCTGCACGTGATCGGCGTGCAGCGCCATCTCGCATCCCCCGCCGAGGGTGAGGTGAAACGGCGCGACAACCGTCGGATGCGGGCTGAAGCGCAGGCTGGTGATGGCTTTCTGAAACTGGCGAACGGCCAGGTCGATTTCGTCGAATTCGCCGTCCTGCGCGTTCATCAGCAGCAGGGCCAGATTGGCTCCCGCGCTGAAGTTCTCACCTTGGTTGCCTACGACCAGCCCGGCAAAGCCCAGCTCCTGCACCGTCTGGTGAGCGACGCTGACCATGCGCAGGGCGTCCTCGCCGAGGGCGTTCATCTTGCTGTGAAATTCCAGCAACAGGACGCCGTCTCCGACGTCCAGCAGGCTGGCGCCCTGGCTGCTCCTGACGATTTTCGTCGCGTCCTTTTTGAGGTCCTTGAGAATCAAAAATGGCGCTTCGTAATGGGTCACCCCGCCCTGAGGATCTGGCACCGTACCGTCGTGGTAAAACGTCGAGCGACCAGAGTGCTTCATGGCACTCAGCAAGGGGGGCAACTCGCGTCCTTCGGCTTCTAACGCCGCGATCACGTTCTGCACGCCGAGAACGTCCATGGTTTCAAAAGGACCCTGCTCCCAGCCGAAACCCCATTTGAGAGCATTGTCGATGTCCGTAATGCGCTCTGAAACGACGCCAGCCATCTTGGCGCTGTACCAGAATCCGTCGTGCATCACGCCTCGCAGGAAGTCGCCCTCTGGCCCGCTCAGAGCATACAGGGCCTTAAGCCGGTCGTTCAGCGGCAGGTTACGGATGGGTTCGAGGCTGGCCAGACGCACCTTGCCCTTGTTTTCGTATTCGTAGGTGTTCAGGTTCAGGGTCAGGATGACCGTTTTGCCGTTTTCCTTGGTCTTCTTGTAAAAACCACTGCCCGTTTTGTCACCGAGCCATTTCTTTTCCTCGACCAGCTTCACCAGGAACTCGGGCAGGGTGAAGTCCTCGTCGCCACCGGTGGCCCTGTCCAGATCGTGCCCGACGTGATAAATGATGTCGAGACCGGACAGGTCGGCAGTGCGGAAGCTCGCACTCTTGGGCCGACCCATCGCGGGCCCGGTGAGGACGTCCACGACGTCGGGAGTGAGGCCGCTGCGCGCCATGTGGTGCATGGTGCGGATCATGCCGTACACGCCGATGCGGTTGGCGACGAAGCCCGGCACGTCGTTGGCCACCACGATGCCTTTGCCGAGGTGCACGTCTCCAAAGGCGCTGAAGGCCTCCACGACTTCGGGCGCGGTCTTGGGCGTGGGAATGACTTCCATCAGGTGCAGGTAGCGGGGCGGGTTGAAGAAGTGGGCACCCACGAAGCGGCGCTGAAATTCTTCACTGCGGCCCACGATCTGCAAGTGCATTGGAATGCCGCTGGAGTTGCTGGAGATGATGGCTCCCGGCTTGGCGACCTGCTCCACGCGTGCCCAGAGATCACGTTTGGCGTCGAGCTTCTCGATGATCGCCTCGACAATCCAGTCCGCACCGGCGAGTTTTTCAAAGTCGTCTTCGAGGTTTCCGACCGTGATGAGTCGCGCGTTGTCCGCGTCCATAAACGCGGCGGGCCGCGATTTGAGGGCACGTTCCAGGCCCGCCCGCGCGAGGAAGTTGCGGTCCTTTTGATCTGGCAGGACGATGTCCAGCAGCAAGGTCGGAATGCCGGCGTTGGCAAGCTGCGCGGCGATGGCCGCCCCCATGGTTCCGGCACCGATCACGGCAGCAGTGTTGATCTTCATAGGCCTCCTCCGAACGGTAAACAGAGAAACATTGGACTCGGTACAATCATTTCATCATGGAAGAGCTTTGTCCAGCCCGCAAAAATACGCCAGACAACGGACGCCCGTGCGGTGTCAGGAGTGCGCGGGGGTAGCCTCTGCGGGTGCCAGTCCGGGCAAATTTGCTCGATGAGGCGACGCAAAAACACACTACAACCAGCCCCAGCAGTGCCAGAAAGGACACTCCGGCGATCGGGCCTCGTTTCGCCGAAGGTGTCCACACGACGCTCAGGGCGGCCAGCACCGGGCACCATCAGTCTCACGCCGCGCAGCACAACCACAATCCAAAAGCCGCCGGAAAGAGCCAGGCAGACAGGACGTTCTTCTCCGGCTTGTCCCGCAGCCTCCTTGTTCGGCTCAACCGAAGTTCACCTTGGCGGCGCGAATTTGCCGCCGGACAGGGGCAAGCCGCGGGGCGGTAACCAATGGGCCCGAATACGAAGCCCGATCAGCGCCCGGCGACCTGACCCGCCAGGGCCAGCGCCGCATTCAGGACCACGTCCTGCCCGGCCTTCCAATCGTTCGGCGTGCCAGCAAGCTCACGGTCGGGAATGACGAAGGCGTCCAGCAGCTGACCACGACCATTGGTGGCCTTGGCCGTCGTCACGGACAGCATCGAGCCATCACTGAGGTCATACAGGCCAACCGCGGAGTTCTTGACACCCGCTGTTTTGGCACCCATGACCGTAGCCCCCAGTCCCTGCAGCGCCGACGCGAACACCTCTCCACACGACGCCGTGCGCGGACCGACCAGCACCGTCACCCGCGCCGCAGGCGGCGCACTGACGCTCTCCAGCGTGATGGTCCGCCGGTTGCCGGCGAACAGCTGCCCATTGCGGGCCACGTAGCGTGCCGTGTAGCGGGGCGTGGAAAGCTCGTGGCGCACCTCGCCGAACGCTGAAGCGGCCAGCAGGCACTCGTTGAGCGAGCCTCCGCCATTGGCCCGCACATCGATCACCAGCGGACGCGCTGAGCCCACCAGCCGCAAGGTGTCGAAAAAGCCCTGTGCCACGCCCTCACCCAGGAACGACGGAATGTTGACGACGTTGATCCCCCGCACCTCACGAAGGGTCGGCAGGTCGCGGGAAGGTAGATTTTCCGGAGCCAACCGAAGGGCGCGGCCTTCGAGTTGCAGGGTCACAGGTCCGCGGTCTTCCGCAGCCGCCAGTGCTGCTGACGTCGCCTCGGCGCCGTTGATGGACGTGACGAACTCGCCTCCCATCAGACCAGCCTGGGCGGCAGGCGAACCCGGACGGACGTACCCCACGACGGCCCCGCCCTCGGGCAGCGGAATCAGGCGCAGACCGACACGCGGCACATCTTCCCCGCGCATCTCGGCGCGCGCACGCCGGGCGACGCTGGGGTCCTTGAGGTTGGTGTGCTTGTCCTCCAGACCCGCCACCAAGGACTTGGCGACCTCGCGGCCCACGTCGAGCGGACAGGCAGCGCTCTGGGCACAGCGTTGCGTAAGATCACGCTGCGCCTGACGGGTCAGGGAGGCGAGGTCGGCGCCCGATGGACCGTCGTACCCGCGCAGAAGACGCTCGACCTCACCCAAATAATCCGACGCCGGTGAAGCGAAAGAGGAAGTAAGGGTCAGGGCCGCACACAGCGCAAGAAGTCGACGCACACCCCAGTGTCGCGTGCCGGGATGTGCGGGGGCAAGCGTTCCGGGTGAGAAATCGAATTTCTGTGCCGCCGGTCGTCACCAGCCCGACGACGTCAACCGATCAAGGTTACCAGCGTACCGATCCCCTCGACCTCGACCTCGACCCGGTCGCCACGGGAAAGTGGTCCTACTCCCTCTGGTGTGCCGGTCAGCACCACGTCACCCACTTCCAGTGTCACAAAGCGCGTGATGTAGGTCAGAATGCTCACCGGATCGAAGATCATCATGCTGGTGCGTCCGTCCTGACGCGTCTCTCCGTTCACGCGCGTCTGCACCCGCAAATCACCCGGATCGAGTTCGGTTTCCAGGACCGGGCCGAGCGGGCAGAAGCGGTCGGCCGCCTTGGCGCGAAACCACTGCAAGTCGCTTTTTTGCTTGTCACGCGCCGTCAGGTCGAGCCCGCAGGTGTAGCCCGCAACGTGCGACAGGGCGTTCTCAGGTATCAGGTGCTGCGCGCGCGTGCCGATCACCATCGCCAGTTCACCCTCGAAGTGAAAGCTTTCGGTCCAGTCGGGGTAGGCGACTACCTCATCGGAAGCGGCGAGCGCATTGGGTCCCTTGAGGAAAATGCCCGGCTCCTTGGGCAGGTCGCCGCCGACCAGATTGCCCATCTCCTTGATGTGGTCGAGGTAATTGCGCCCGACACAGACGATCTTGGTCGGCTCGGCGGGCGCGAGTGGCCTGATGCCCGACAGCGGCAGTTCCTCGCCTGTCCGTTCGCCTGCCATTGCACTGCGCACCAGCGCCCGCTCACCTTCAACTTCGGCCCAGATGATCCGGCCGTCAAACAGTCCACGCAGCAGTTTCATGCGCCCCAGTGTAGTCGCCGTGTGCCACAACGCCAACGCCCGGCCTTCCGGAAAGATTACAATCGGCGGGAGCGCCACCAAGTTGTGGGCGGCGCGTCACATCAGAAACCACCATGACCCATACCCTGCCCGGATTTATAAGTGCCGACGAGGTGCTCGGCGAACGCCTCAGCCCCGCCAAGGTGCGGCGGCTGGACCGCTATCACGGCAACCAGGACCTGCTCGAAGGCCTGGAGCTTCTCGATCTCGCCGGACCGTTCAAGGTGGTCAGTCCCTGGGAACTCGAAGACGAGCACGGGGTGCGCCGCATCAACACCAGCGGCTACGCCGCGCTGCCGTTTGGCGATGGCCACCCCGAGCTCAAGGCGTTCATCGCGCGTTACCTGCAAGGCAATACCTCGATGGGGCTGCCGCAGCAGAGCACCAGCGCCTGGCGCGCCGCCCTCCAGTCCAACCTGATTCGTCTGCTGGCCAGAGACCTGCCGTCGCATCAGGACTCGCGGGTCTTTTTTTCCAGCAGCGGCACCGAAGCCATCGAAGGGGCGGTGAAATTTGCCAAGGCTGCCCGCCCGAAGGCGCGGCACTTCATTTCATTCGGCAGCGGATATCACGGCAAAACCTTCATGTCGCTTTCACTCACCCCGAACGCGGAGTATCAGGACCTGTTCCGCCCGCTGGTACCCGGCGCGGAGCATACGCCCTATGGTGACCTGGAATCGCTCGAGCGCCTGATCGCCCGTCTGCATCCCGACAAGGTGGTTGCCGTGGTAATCGAGCCCATTCAAGGCGAAGGCGGCGTGAATATTCCACCACCGGGCTTTCTGCGTGCGGTGGGGGAACTGTGCCGCCGGCACGGGATTGTGGTAATCGCCGACGAAATCCAGACGGGCCTGGGCCGCACCGGCCACTGGTTCGAGAGCGCTGCGCAGGGCCTCGATCCTGACATCATGACGCTGGCCAAGCCGCTGGGTGGCGGTCTGGTGCCGATCGGGGCCACCATTGCCCGCAAAGCCATCTTCGAGAAAATGCTGCCGGGCTTGTCCAGCAAGCGCCACTCGAACACCTTCGGGGGAAACTCGCTGTCGATGGCCGTGGGAGTGAAGTCACTTGAGATGCTGCTGGAAGGTGACCTGCCGGCTCGCAGCAAGCGTCTGGGGCAAGAAGGCCTGACGCGCGCCAGGAACATCATGCGCGCCTATCCCGGGCTGTTTTCTGCTGTGCGCGCTCAGGGCATGCTGTTCGCACTGGAGTTTCACCCGATGATTGCCCTCGGCAAACCGCAGTCCCTGCGTGAGCTGGCGTTCGAGGCGACGGCCATTTTTGGTCTGCGCGAGCTGCACCTCGCGGGTGTGATGGCCAATCTGTCGCTCAGCTCCAAACGGACCGTGCGCCTCACGCCCGCACTCAACATGCCCCAGGAGCTGTTCGACGAGATGTGGAACCGTGTGGAACTGGCCGCGCAACGCAATCCGCGTTCGTGGAGCCTGCTGAAAAATACCCCACCGTCAACGACAGTCCGCCTGGCCCATTTTGCCCTCACGCGCGGGTAATGCGAGCCAGGAATTCGCGCCGAAGCGAATGTCAAGGGTGTTCCTCGCGGAGTGGCACTTTTGCCCCGTTGAGCGGACAGGCGTGAGTGATAACCTGGGGAAAAGGGAGAGCAAGGTCAGGCGAGTTCCAAACAACGCAGCATCGTTCAGGCTCAGCCTGCCGCGCCCACCACGCCGCTTCACCTTGAAGTCTCTTGGCGCACCTGCAGGGTTGAGCTCAAACTTTCCAGAGGAGGAATATGACGACCACCATTGCCAAAGGCCTCGAAGGGGTCTTGTTTACCGAAACCAAATTGACGTTTATCAATGGCTCCGAGGGCATCCTGACGCACCTCGGCATTCCCATTCAGGAGTGGGCAGAGAAGAGCACCTTCGAGGAGCTCAGCTTCGCGCTGCTGCACGGTCGGCTGCCCGGCGCGGACGAACTCGCCCGCTTCGACGCCGAACTGCGGGCCAACCGTGAAGTTCCAGCCGAGCTGCTGAGCGTCATCGCCGCGTATCCCAAAGGGGTCCACCCGATGCAGGCGTTGCGCACGGCCGTCTCGCACCTGAGCCTCTTCGACGCCGAGGCCGAAGACACCGCCGCCGAGGACCGCTACCGCATCGGCGTGCGCATGATCGCGCAGTTTTCGACCATCATTGCGGCCATCGCGCGTGCGCAAGACGGTCAGGAAATCGTGGCGCCACGCGCGGATCTGACGCATGCCGGGAACTTTTTGTACATGCTCAAGGGAAGCGAACCCACCGCTGAAGAAGCGCGCCTCTTCGACATCGCGCTGATCCTGCATGCCGATCACGGTATGAACGCCAGCACCTTCACCGCCATTGCCACGGCCAGCACGCTCAGTGACATGTACAGTGCCATGACGAGCGCCATCGGCGCCCTCAAGGGCCCGCTGCACGGCGGCGCGAACGAGGCGGTGATGGACATGCTCGACGAGATCGGCAGCGTTGAAAACGCTGTTCCTTACATCTCCGAGAAGCTCGATCACAAAGAGAAGATCATGGGCGTGGGTCACCGCGTTTACAAGTTCTTCGATCCGCGTAGCCGCGTGCTGCGTGACTACGCGGCCCACGTCTCCGAGAAGCAGGGCAAGAGCCACTACTACCAGATTCTTGAAACCATCGAGAAGGAAATCGTGGACCGCCTGGGCAGCAAGGGAATCTATCCCAACGTCGACTTCTACAGCGGGGTGGTCTACAGCGATCTGGGCATCAAGAAGTCGTTCTTCACACCAATCTTCGCCCTCGCGCGGATTTCGGGCTGGGTGGCCTCGGTCATGGAGTACACTGCCAACAACCGCCTGCTGCGTCCCGACGCGGTGTATGCGGGGGCCAAGGATCAGACTTACCCGGAACTGTCAGACCGGCAGTAGGACCGGGCAAAGGAAGGGAGGAGCAGCAAAACCGCTCCTCCCTTCCTTTGCCCGGTCACGGAACGCGGCGGAGGTGGGCAGGCCCGCTCAGCGTGTCCGCTTCTCACCGTCAGACTTTGAGGTTTACCACCGTCACGCCGTGTCCTCCCTCGAAAGGTTCGGCGTCGTGAAAGCTCGCCACGCGTTTGTCGGTTTTGAGGTAATCACGAATCAGGCGCCGCAAGACCCCTTGCCCTTTTCCGTGCACTACCCGCAGCGGCGTTTCTCGTAGGGCGCTGGCCTCGGCCACGGCGTCACGCAGCTCCTCGATGGCTTCCTCGACGTGCTGCCCGCGCAAATGCAATTCACGGGTGAACGCACGGGGAGCCGTGCCCGCAAACGCCGGGACCTTGACCTTCTGCTCTTGCTTGAGACGCACGTCTCGGCGCCGGACGTTCACCTTCATCACGCCCAGCTGCACCACCAGCTCGTCGCCGCGTACTTCAAGCACCTGCCCGGCAGAGCCGTAAGCGGGCACGTCCACCGTGGAACCGACCTTGAGCGGATCACCCTTGAATTCCTGTGGCTGGGGACGTTCCTGCTGGGAGGCTCGGCGCAATTGACGCAGTTCCTCCATCACCCGGGGACGGGCCACGTCGTCACGCGCCCGCGAGCGTAGCGTGCGCACCTGATCGAGCGCTTCGGCGTACAGCGCCTCGGCCCGCGAGTGGGCCTCCGCGAGCAGTTCGTCACGGCGCGCCTGCAGTTCGGCACGCTGCTCTTCAGCACGCCCGAGCGCCGCCTCGGTTTCACGACGCGCGCTGGTGGCCGCTTCCAGCTCGCGCCGGAGCTCCTCACGCTCGCGCTCGAGGTTTTCGAGCAGCTGTTCGAGCAGCCCACCTTCGGGCCCGAGAACGGTCTCGGCGCGCTGCAGCAGGGGCTCGGGCAATCCCATTCGCCGCGCGATGGCCAGGGCGAACGAGCGTCCGGGCTGACCGACCTGCAGGCGGTAAGTCGGCGCCAGATTGTTCAGGTCAAATCCCATGCTGGCATTCTTGAGGCCGGGCGTTTCCAGCGCGAACAGTTTCAGTGGCGCCAGGTGAGAGGTCACCACACCCCGGGCGTCCTGGGCCAGCAGCCGCTCGAGCATGGCCTGAGCCAGCGCCGCGCCTTCGGCCGGATCGGTGCCACTGCCAAGCTCGTCGATCAGCACGAGGGTATCGCGCCCGGCGTGCATGAGCACGCGCTCGAGGTTACGCAGGTGTGCGGCAAAGGTGGACAGGCTCGCCTCGATACTCTGCTCGTCGCCGATGTCCACCAGGATGTCGTCAATGACCGGCAGGCGCGCCCGGGCAGCTGGAACGTACATCCCGCACTGATGCATCGCCACGGCCAGCCCGAGCGTTTTGAGCGTGGCCGTCTTGCCGCCCATGTTCGGGCCCGTGATGAGCAGGAACTGGGTATCGCCAAGCGAGAGGTCGTTCGGAACAACGTTTTCGATCAAGGGATGGCGGGCTTCGGTCAGCTGATATTCACCCCTCGGGGCCCGTTCGGGGCGGTTCAGCCGCCAGTCGCGGGCCAGCGCAGCCTTGGCGGCGATGAGGTCGAGTTCGCCCAGCAAGGTCAGCGTGATCGGCAGATGCGTCTCGGCAGCGATCAGACCGGACAATTCGAGCAGAATCCGGCGCACCTCCGCCTCTTCTTCGAGTTGCAGTCGCGCCAGTTCGTTGTTGAGGGGTGTGATGGTCGCCGGTTCGACAAAGTAGGTCTGTCCGGTGGCCGAAGCGTCAACGACGATGCCCTGAACCTGACCGACAAAGGACGCTTTGACCGGCAGTACATATCGGTCGCGCCGGATGGTGACGAGGTGCTCTTGCAGCACGTCGGCCCAGCGGTCGAGCAGCCCGGTCAGCTTGTCGCGGATCTCGTTGCGCAGGGGACCCAACCGGCGGCGAATCTGACGGAGCTTGGGGCTCGCGTCGTCGCGCACCTGTCCGTCACGGTCAAGGCTTTCGAGCGCACGGCGGACGAGCATCACATGGTCCCCGATGTCCTGGGCAAGCTCGCGCAGGGGCCCGCGGGAGCCCGCCACCACCGAGCGGCGCAAGGTCATCGCGGCGTCAAGCGTATACGCGACTTCCAGAACTTCACTGCCGCCCAGCACCTTGCCGTCATAAGCCCGGGCGTAATGCTCGCGAATATCCGAGATGCCACCGAGCTGCACGGAAACTCCGAACAACGCGTCTTCGAGCTCGTCAAGCTCACGCGCGATCCGGACCGCATCGTCCGAGGGCACAATGGCGCCGGCGCGCTCGGCACCGTAACGGGTCGCGGTACGACGAGACAGCTCCTCGCGCACGCGCGGAAAATCCAGGGTGTCGAGGGCGTGGGATTGAAAGGGCACGAATCCAGTCTAGCAACGCTCTGAAAAGCAACCGTGCAACGAATGGCTTATGCCGCCCTTCCCACCACCGTGACCGAATCGAAAATTGATTAGGGACACATGAAAATTAGGTCAACATGTCTTTATATTGAACATTATGCGAGCCTTCCTGCTGGTCGTCCTGCTGTGCTGCTTCGGCGTCGCCCGAGCGGAAAATTTCACCCTCGTGTATCACCATATCGGCGTTCAGAAGGGCGTTACGCTGGGCGTGACGGCAGACGAACTGGAACGGCGGATCCATCAGCTCCTCGATGCGGGCTACCGCTTCGTGACCAGCAGCCAGACGGTGAACAACCGGCGCGGGCAAAAGACTGTCACATTGCGTTTCGACGACGGCTTCGAGGACGTTTTCCTGAATGCCTATCCGGTACTGAAAAGGCTGAACGTGCCGGGCACGGTCTACCCGATTCTCGATCTGATCGGCCATCCGGGCCACATGACCCACGACCAAATTGCACAGCTCGTGGCTGACGGCTGGGAAGTCGGATCGCACACCCGCTCGCACGCCTCTCTTGCCGACCTGACACCCTCCTCGCTGGCCTGGGAACTGCTCCCGGATGATTCCCACCGTTACGCCTGCATCGCCTATCCTTTCGGGCGGCATGATGCGCGTGTCCGGCGCAAGGCAACCTCGCTGTACGGCTGTGGGGGCACGGTCGCCTTCGGCGTCCGCGTCAGCGATCCGCATGCGCTGCAGGGACCGCTGATCACGCCCTGGGACGATTCGGTATTGATGCTGCGGGCGGCCGGAGGCTACGACCTGCGCTCACTGCTTCTACTCGGATCGCCGTTGGTGACGGCACTTGACCAGCGTGGCACGAACGCGCACGCACCCCGCTTCTGGCACCCTTCCGGCTTTGAAATGCTCGGCAGTGGCTTTCTGGCTTACCGTTGGGTCGGTGCAGAACGCAGCCACCAGCTCTTCGCTCGCAGCCGTCAGGTGGCCCTGAATGCGGCGTTCGTGCGGGGTGAGGGCGCATATGACGCCCTGGCCATAGCGGTCAATACCGACCCTGTCACGCTCAGCTGGGGTTGGTCCAACCGCGGGCCACTGCTCGGCGCGGCGCTGGCGCTGGGAGGCTACGGCGAGGTCTGGGCCCGCTATGACGGCAACTGGGGAGTCGGCGCCGATCTGTGCCTTGTCGATTACACCCGAATCCAGGCCGAAGTCGATTCGATTCGGGGAGGGGCCGCCGACGTTTCGTATGCGCTGCCCTGGAATACCCGCGAAGGTCGTCCCTGGCGGGTAAGTCTGGGGCACGATGCCGGCTTCTATGTCGGAAGCAGCATGCGCTTCGTCGGAAGCAGCATGCGCTTCGGAAGCTTCGAACTGTCTGCACGCGTTCATCCGACACAGCGTCGGTTCGGCATCGGCATTTCCAGCATGTGGTGAGGAGCTCAAGTCTGGGGTGTCTTGAGGGTGGCCAGTACCGTCTGCCCGCCGTACACCTGGTCACCGACGCCAACGTGAAACTCGAGGTCTTCGGAGAACAAAAAGAGGTCGACCTGCGATCCGCGCTCGATGAACGACACTTTCTGACCGGGCCGCACCGTGTCACCTACTTCGATGTAGGTGCGGATCTTGTTCACGAATTTGTCCGCGATTTCCACCATCGCGATTTTGATCCGTCCCTCGATGAAGACCGTCTGGCGTTCGTTTTCCAGCGCATAACGCTTGGCGAAGAGGTCGACTGCCCGGCGCAGCCAGGTCAGCTGTACGTACTCCCACAAATCGACCATGGGCAGGTTTGCCTTGGCACCGGTGTGATAAATACCACTGATCTGCCCGGCGATCGGGGCGTAATTGAAGTGCACGTCAAGCGGGCTCATGTAAATGCCGATCAGCCAGCCCCGCCCCGGGGTGCTGGCTGCCGGCCACTCGGCGTGCGTGATCTCCTCTACCCGGATCACCTGCCCCAGCTTCTCGGAATGAATTACGCCGTCCTCAATGCGGCGCAGATACACGACCTGACCATCGCAGGGGCTGATGATGTTGGCCTCGTCCTGAGGCGTGATCCGAACCGGGTCCCGGTAAAACCAGACCCGCTGCAAAAACCACACCACCGCGCCCCACACGAGGGCGAGTGGCAGCAATACCCGGAAAACTTTACGCATACAGGCAGTCTAGCGAAACACTGATGCACTTCGTGACGGTGTGCCCAATGCTCGCGGCGAGGGGACCTCAGCCTTCGACGGCCACCTCGCCAAAGAGCGGCGAGCCGGGCGAGCGATCCAGCACCGGCGGCCGACCGTGATGCTCCCGCCAGCCCTTGAGGGCCATGTAAGGCAGCTTTGGCGCGTAATACAGCGCCAGACCGGCCGCACCGCGCCACTTGGCCGGGCGCGTGTCCAGGGTCGTCGACGGTCCGAACGTACCGGTGCGGTAAGCCCCGTCCAGACAACGCCAGACCGTCTCGAAGCCTTCCTGCTCGGCGAGCTCCGCCAGCCGCTCGGCCTCGGTCTCCTCGAGCCATTTCAGGTCGAAGCCGGTCAGATCGGCCAGTTCGAGGGCCAGTTCGCGCAACTCAGGGGTCAGCCCCTCACGGGGAAAACGCCTGCGCAGGGCGTTGTAGGTGGCGCTGTCAAACGGCAATTCCCGGCGCAACGCCGCCAGCCGCCACGCTGCGTCGACGATGGCGTGCAGGCGCTCGGGATTCCATATCGGGTCCAGTGCGCGCAGTTCGATGGTCCCCAGGCGACGGGTGATGATCAGGTCCTGAAAGCGGTGCAGGGGGTCCCGCTGTAACGGCCCCAGCGCGAACGACGCCTGCAGGCGGTAGCTGTGCCCGAAGCGCTCCCGACCACGCCAGGGCGAGGAGGCACTCGCCAGCGTCAGCACCGGCAGAAAGCGCGCGATGTTCGTGTAGGCCCGCTGCAGCTGCCCGGCCTCGACGCCCAGGTGCAGGTGCAGACCAGCCGTGTTGTACGGATTCTCGTCGGGCAGCATGCCCACGGGCACCAGGAGGCCCGTGCGCGCCACTGCGGCCAGTTCAGCCCGCCGCGCCATCGTTTCGGCCAGCAAGGCAGCCGGAGAGCCGTGTACGTCCGTGGCAAACTCCACCGTACTCATCAGATTCGGCAGACGACGGGTGAAGTTGGAAGCCGTTTTGCTGAAATTCCGCCGGGGGTCGCGCCACAGCAGCACCGCCAAGTCCAGCAGGCTGGCCGTCGAGGGCCGACCCTGGTACAGGACGAAGACTTCCTCTTCGAGCCCGAGCGTCGGAA
This sequence comes from Deinococcus peraridilitoris DSM 19664, assembly GCF_000317835.1. Taxonomy (NCBI): domain Bacteria; kingdom Thermotogati; phylum Deinococcota; class Deinococci; order Deinococcales; family Deinococcaceae; genus Deinococcus; species Deinococcus peraridilitoris. The sequence continues at coordinate 3,863,629 of NC_019793.1, forward strand.
GATTCACGCCTCAGTGTAGCGAGAAAGCTAAAGGTAAAGTGAAAATCATCGGCGCTCCCGCCTCGGCGCGGGCTCGGGGCAAGGACAGCACCCTTCTTGCGACGTGACAGCGCAGACGGGGGCGCAGCGTGAGTTTCCACTGCCCGACCCGCTGAATGCTTTATATTGACCTGTCTTGTCTCGCTTCTCTCCCCTCCGACCCGGACGCCCGCCACGTCGCTGGAGCCGCGCCCATACAGTATCCCTCACAGGCCTTCTCGCGACGCTGACCGCGGCGGGCATCAACGGCTGGAGCTGGCTGCCCACCGGCTGGGCCGTGGTGTCAGGCGTAGAGCGCAGTGGTGGACAACTGGCCCACGCCGCCCCGGTCACCGGTCGGGTTTTGTTCGTGTCCCCGCATCCAGACGACGAAACGCTCACGGCAGCCGGCCTGCTCTATCAGGTCCAGAAGAGCGGCGGCCAGGCCTTTGTGGTCTTTTTGACCAATGGAGACGGCTTCCCGTGGGACGTCCGGACCCAGACCTTCAGGCCGACCCTGAATGCCGGGGATTACCTCAGGCAGGGTCGGCTGCGCATGAACGAAGCCCTCGACGCTACCCGGAAACTTGGCATTCCCAAAGAGCAGGTGCTGTTTCTTGGCTTTCCGGATCGCGGCCTCACCCGGGTGTACACCCAGAACTACCTCATTCCGTACCGCAGCCCGTATACCCGCGCCGACCGTGCGCCTTACGACGGCCTTTTTCAGCCGAAAGTGCCTTATACGGGCAAGGCACTCGAGGAAGTGATGGGGCGGGTCTTTGACAAGGTCCAGCCGGACGTGGTGCTCGCACCCAGCGTGCTCGACACCCATCCCGACCACCGCTCGTCGAGCTACGTGGCGACGAGGCTCGCCAGTGAGCGCGGCGTGCGGTTGTACTACTACATCGTTCACGGCGGTGTGGAGTGGCCTCTGCCCAAGGGTTACCATCCAAAGCTGCCGCTCTCCCCTCCTCGTCTGGAACAGCAGGGCGTGAGATGGCAGCGCTACAACCTGACCGACGAACAGCAGGCAGTCAAGGTCGACGCCATTCGCAGCTACCGCTCTCAACTGCGCCTGCTGTCGCGTTTCATGTGGGCCTTCGCGCGCGAAAACGAACTGTTGCTGCCGACCCCAGCCGAATGAGCAGCATCCGGCCAGACACAACCCGTCGCAGCGTACCCGACGAGGACTTCGCGGTGATCGAAACGTCAGACGGCAGCTCGACCGCCTTCAGTACCCGTTTTTCGCAGGCATACAGTTCCCGCCACGGAGCCCGCTCACAAGCCGAGACCGTCTTCGTGCGCGGCACGGCGACCGATCAGCATCCCTCACCCAGGGTGCTGGAGGTGGGATTCGGGCTGGGTCACAACTTCCGCGCAACCCTGGGGTTACGGCGGCCCGACGCTCCGCTCGAGTATCTCGCCTTCGAGCTTTTTCCTGTACCGAGCGAAATACTTGGGGCCATCACGGACAATCAGGACCCGCTCTGGAAGGACACGGTACAGGCGTGGAGCGCGTTTGGAACCGAAAGCGCCCGAGCGGTCAGCCTGCATGTCTCCTCCCACGGGCGCACGCTGACAGTCCGGCACGAAGACGTTTCCCAAACGGCGCTGCCCGTAAACTGGGCCAGCGCCATCTACCTGGACGGATTTTCACCTCGCGTTAACCCGGAGCTCTGGACGCCGGAATTCTGCGTTCAGCTGGCTCTGGCGCTCGCTTCGGGGGGACGCCTGGCGACCTACAGTGCGGCGGGGCACGTCCGGCGGGCCCTGGTCGCCGCAGGGCTCGAGGTGGAAAAGCGTAGCGGCCTGACGGGCAAGCGTGAGTTTCTGGTGGCGCGCAAGCCGTGACTCACGTCATCGTGGTGGGCGGAGGCGTGGCAGGCAGCGCCGTGGCGTACTTCGCGTCGTTGTCGGGAGCACAGGTCACGCTCGTCGACGCTGGGGAAGGCACGGCGTCGGCTGTGCCGTCTGCTCTGATCAACCCGGTACGTGGGCAGAACGGCCGCGTGGAGTCACGGGCCCCCGAAGGACTCGCCCTCACGTGGTCACTCATCGAGCACTTGCAGCGTCATGGCCACCTCATTCCGCACGGTCGGCGTGGGGTGTGGCGCCCCGTGCCGGACGCGCAGACCCGGAGGCGCTGGCAACAGCATTTTCCGGCAGGGCTCGCGCACATCTGGCGCCCGCCGACTGAGATTCCCGGACTGGCGCCCGGCTGGGAAGCGGTGCTGGAGCTGCCCGGCGCAGGCTGGATCGACGGTCCCGCCTTCGTGCGTGCCCTGCGCTCGGCGAGCAGGGCGGTGGTGCTTCGGGAGTGGGCGCTGCGTCTCTCACAGCATGAGGTCACGCTGCAAAACGGCCAGGTGCTGCACGCCGACCGCGTGGTGTGGTGCGGCGGCTCCATCGGCGTGTCCCGGCAAGGCTGGCCCGCTCAACACCGCGCGGGCTCGCTGCTGCTGCTGACAGAGGCCCCCACCGAGCTGCCCCTCAGCTTTGGCGCCTATGTGGCCCCGGCCACGCAGGGCGGAGTGTTGGGCGCGACCTTCGAGGCGCCTCAGCCGACCTATGATCCGCAGCCTCCTCCGAAAACCTCGCGTGACTGGCTCGACGAACGCGCCCGGCGCCTTCTTGGGTGGGTTCCCGGTCCAGCGCGCGGTATCTGGACCGGGAGCCGCCTGTCGACCCGCACCGTCGGCCCACAGCCTGATGGAACCTGGGCGCTGACCGGGCTCGGCTCAAAAGGCTTTTTGCTGGGGCCTCTGCTGGCCCGCGACCTGACGTGTCAGGCGGCCTTCTGGCCGGACGGGCGCGGCCCTTTACCTTGAAGGGCCGCGCGACGGCGCAGGACGCCGGCGCTGGGACCGAGCGGGGGTCGGTGCAAACGTTCATCAGGCAGGAAGGGCGGCGTGTCACCGCCTGGGAGACAACTTGTCCGGACCACCCCCCCCTCATACACTTGACTGATATGGCGAAACACACCATCTGTTTGATCGAAGGCGACGGCATCGGGCATGAAGTCATCCCCGCCGCCCGTCGTGTGCTCGAGGCCATGGGCCTCGACCTGGAATTCACCGAGGCGCAGGCGGGCTACGAGCATTTTCTGGAAACGGGCACCAGCGTTCCCGACCGGACCCTCGAAACGGTGATGGCCGCCGACGCTACCCTGTTCGGTGCGGCGACCAGCCCCAGCCACAAGGTGCCGGGATTCTTCGGGGCGATCCGCTTCATGCGGCGCAAGCTGGACCTGTTCGCCAACGTGCGTCCCGCCCGCTCGCACCCGGTGCCCGGCAGCTTCGAGCACGTCGACCTGGTGCTGGTCCGTGAAAACACCGAAGGGCTGTATGTCGAGCAGGAACGGCGCTATGGCGACACGGCTATTGCCGACGCGGTGATTACCAGGGGGGCCTCGCAGCGCATCGGCGAATACGCGCTCAACCTCGCCCGCCGACGCCGCAACAAGCTGGCGGTCGTGCACAAGGCCAACGTGCTGCCGGTCACTCAGGGACTGTTTCTGAGTACCATCATGGAGGAGGCGAAGCGCAATTACGGCGACGTGCAGGCGTACGATGTCATCGTGGACGCCTGCGCCATGCACCTCGTGCGCCACCCGCAGAGTTTCGACGTGATCGTGGCGACCAACCTGTTCGGTGACATCCTGTCGGACTTGACCGCCGGTCTGACCGGTGGTCTGGGCATTGCGCCCAGCGGCAACATCGGCCTGGAGCACGCGGTCTTCGAGAGCGTCCACGGCTCGGCTCCCGACATTGCCGGACAGGGCGTGTCCAACCCCACGGCCACCGTACTGTCGGCAGCAATGCTGCTCGACCATCTGGGCGAAGCCGAAGCTGCTCGCAAACTCGAGACGGCCGTGGACACAGTGCTTCAGGAAGGCCCACGCACGCGTGATCTTGGCGGCTCGGCCAGCACCGCGCAATTTACTGACGCGCTGATCGCCCGGGTCAAATAAGCGCATGAGAATTAAATTGTGAAGTAAAAATATCAAGCTCATTTCACGGGACGTGTTTGGCACGTCCCGCGAAATTTTCCATTGGCATTTGATGAAAAGATGCTAAAATTTTAACGAATCCAGGAGGAGTGCATGACTCAGTTTCTCCAACGCCTGCTGAATCCGAAACCCGCCGCCATCGGCGTGGAAATCGGCACGAGCGCCATCAAGATCGTGGCGCTCAAACCAGGCTCACCGCCCCAACTCACCCATGCCCTCATGGTGCCGACACCCATCGGCTCGATGCGCGACGGTCTGGTCATCGAACCGCAGACTGTGGCCAGCGAGATCAAAAATGCCCTGGCCAAACACGGAATCCAGGCCAAATACGCCGTCAGCACCGTACCCAACCAGAGCGCCATCACCCGCAACATCATGGTGCCCAAGATGGAGCGCAAGGACCTTGACGAAGCCATCAAATGGGAAGCTGAGCGTTACATTCCGTTTCCGATCGATGAAGTGACAGTGGATTACGATCTGCTCGACGATCCGAAACAGGTGGCGGATGAGGGGCAGATGGAAATCGTGATCGCCGCCGCCCCAACCGAGGCTGTCGCCCGACAGGTCGAGGTGCTGCGCCTGGCCGGACTCGAACCACTGATCGTCGATCTCAAACCGTTCGCGGCCCTGCGGGCGTTGCGCGGCAACCTGCTCGGTGCCCACCTGAGCCCTACCACCCTGGCGGGCCACAACTACACCGAGGACGGCGAGGTGGCCCTGGTCCTCGAAATCGGCGCATCGAGCTCGGTGATCGCACTCGTACGGGGAGCACGTATCCTGATGACCCGCAACATCGGTCTCTCTGCCGACGATTTCACTACTGCCCTGCAAAAAGCCTTCAATCTCGACTTCGCGTCCAGCGAGGAAATCAAGATCAGCTACGCAGTGGCAACCACACCCACCGAGGACGAGGAGAACCTGCTGAACTTCGACATGTCGCGCGAGCAGTACTCGCCGGCCCGGGTGTTCGAAGTCCTTCGCCCGGTATTGGGCGAACTGATCACCGAAGTTCGCCGGTCGCTCGAGTACTACCGGGTTCAGGCCGGTGACGTGATGGTCGATCGGACATACCTGGCCGGTGGTGGGGCCAAACTGCGCGGTCTGGCGGGCGCGGTCAGTGACGCGCTTGGACTGCGTGTCGAAATCGCCTCGCCCTGGTTGTCCGTGAACGTGGACGAATCGAAAGTCGACATGGGCTATCTCCAGAGCCACGGTCCCGAATTCACGGTGCCACTCGGGCTGGCCCTGCGAGGAGTGAGCAGCCTTGATTAACATCAACCTTCTGCCCAAGGACCAGCGCCGGGCATCAGGACCCGACTACTGGAAGCTGGGCGCCGGCGCGTTCGCCGGTGTGGCCGTGCTGACCATGGTGATTCTGCAAACCAGCGTCAGCGGTACCCTGTCGGGCCTCAACCGCCAGATCGAGGAGCACCAGAGTGAAATCGCGGTGCTCAAACCTCAAGTCGACGAGCGCAACCGCCTGCAGGCCGAGAAAACCAAACTGGAGTCGGTCACGAGCGTGGCCAACACACTCAAGGCCGGACAGACCTCCTGGAGTGACGACCTCGCGCGGTTTGTCCGTCAACTTCCCAGCGGCGACGCTCCGGTAGTGGCGCTCAGTTCGCTTTCCATGCGTGCGGTCGATGCCGGTGCCCAGCAGGCCGCCGCTCAGAACGGCCTTTACGACGGCAAGGCAGTGAGCAAAGAAGTGCAGCTCAGTGGCAAGGCCCGTTCGAGTGCGGCGCTCGTCCAGTTTGTCAACGCCTTCGAGCAGGCTCCGGACTTCGGTGTGCAGTTCCAGAACATGCAACGCGAACAGGCGGGCGGTCAGTACAGCTTCTCGGCCACCGTCGGCATGGTCGGCGCCCAAGCCGAGAACGTCAGGCCGACGGGAACCAGCGGAGCGCAGGCAGGCGCGCCCCAGGCCACAGCGCCGCAGGCGCCAACCGACGCCAGCGCCGCCAACGCAGGAGGGTCGAGATAATGGGCAGTTTTTCCCTGTCGAAACTCAAGGGGCGCGACGTGTTCCTGATCGTCGTGGTGCTGGTCGTGCTGGCAAGCGCACTGTGGTACACCCTGTTCTACAGCGCCAGCAAAGCCGAAATCGACAATAAAAAGCTCGAACTCGAAAGTCTCGCAACCCAGGTACAGGCATCACGAGCTGCAGTAGCGCAACTCCCGGCCTTGCAGCAGGACGTCGCGCAACTTTCGTTGCAGCGTGATGAGCTGCTCCGCGCCCTGCCGGCGACGGCCAAGATGGGCAGCCTGCTAAGTGAAATTCGTACGAACGTCCTCGCCTCGGGCGCGGAGTTGACCGGTGTCACCCAAGGCGGCGGACAGGCCGCCGGTCTGCCGGCCGGCGTACGTCCCCTCGGAATCAGCCTCAGCCTCGACGGCCAGTTCGCCCCGCTCTACCGTGTCCTGAAATCGCTGGAGGCCATGAACCGCTTCTCGACCATCAATTCGGTGGGCCTGACCATGGGCAACCCCGAAAGCTTCGATCCCAAACTCAGCGGCCAGGTGGCCCTCACCATCTACACCTTCGATCCTTCGGCAGCGGGCCAGGCTGGAAACAACGCGCCCAACGCCGCTCCCGCCGCCCCGAGCGCGCCCCCTGCGGGAGGTAACCAGTGAAGAGCAGTATCAAACTCGGGCGCGAAATGAAGCTGGCCCTCACCGGTGTGGCCCTGGTCGGCGCCGTGGGTGGCTGGTCGGTCTGGAACGCCGGCCGCCCACCAGTGCTCGAAACGCCACCTGGTGCGGCGACCAGCTCGGCGGGCGATACCCAGTCGACTGACGGTGGAGTCACCGTGTCGCGGCCGAACAAACCGGTCGACGTCCAGCCGATTCCGTTTCTGAACACTGCCCAGCCGGTTCCAGCACCAAGCGAAGAGGCCGCTGCTCCCACACCGGCAGCTCCCCGCGACGCCGAACTTTCGAACCCCTTCCGGCCTTTTACGGTAACTGCGAGCGCGCAGGACAGCGCGCCCGTCAACAGTGCGCCGGTGAATGCGGCCAGTGGTACCCTTCCAGCGCCCACCATTCCCAACGTTCCCCGCAGATCGGTGTCCCCGGCTCCCGCCTTCACCGCGAGCACGCCACCCACCCCGGTTACGCCCAGCCTGAGTGCGCCCATCCCGGTGCCCACGCTGGAGATTGTTCCGGCGCCCGCGTTGCCGAGGAGCACGCCTCCTGTCGCGGTGGCAGTGGCTCCGACAGCAGTGCCGCCCGTGTCCATTCCGCAGAACACCGCGCCCTTTCCGACGCAGGGCGCAGTCAGTGTCATCAGCGCCACGCCACCCAAAGCGCCGCCCAAACCGCCCGTACCGACGGTGCGCGCACCCACGGTGGCCACCCTCAGCACGCCGCTCACCCTGCCGGGCGCGTCCAGCAGCGCTGCCGTGGCCGTCGAGTCGCCGTCCCCCGCCGTGCCACCCCTGCTGGCCGAGCTGGAGACTCCCACGGTGGCGGCCAGCATGCCCGCGAATCCGCTCGACGCTTACGTCAGCGAACAGAACCTCAGCTACAACGCGGTGGTCCTGGGTCCAGTCAGCACGGTGATCTTTCAGTCCAAGACCGGCTACACCGTCGTCTCGCTCGGCCAGAAGCTTCCCGAGAGCGACATCGTGATAACGGACATCTCGGCCACTTCGGTCACGTTGGCCCTCGGCGACTCGCACAAGACCCTCGAAATCGACAAAAGGTGAGCCATGATTAAACGATCCCTGATCCTCGCATTGACGCTGACGCTCGGTATCGCCGGCGCCCAGAGCAGCGTTGACACCCGGCTTTCGGCCGCACCCGTGACCCTGGAGATGGGCCGTTACGGCGGACCACTCTCCTCACTGCTTGCCGCCGTGGCCAAAACCGCCGGCTACGAACTGGTGCTCGACACCAACGTGGATGCGTTGCCCACAGTGGGTGCCAGCGCAACCACACCGCAAAGTGCCACGGGCACCGCTGCCGCACCGCAGGGAGGAAAGCCGGTCGTCTACAGCTTTACCGGCAAACCCTTCAACCAGGTCTGGCCGCTTCTGATGGACGTCTACGGTCTCAGCTACGACACGGTGAAGGTAGGCGAGCAGCTTGTGCTGCGGGTCAGCAGCTCACCCGTCCAGAAAATCATCAAGTTGAGCAACGCCAACGCGGCAGACGCGGTCAACCAGGTCAAGCTGTTTTTTGGAACACCCCAATACAACGAAGTGCAGCAGAAAGACGCACAGGGCAACGTCGTCGGCGTTACCCGAACGCTGATGGACGTCAAGCTCGATTCCGCCTCGCTGCGAATTATTGCCGATACCCGCACCAACAGCCTGATCATACGCGGCACCAACAAGGAAATTGCCGAAGTCGAGCGTCTCGCGCTGGAAGTCGACAAGGCCGACACTCTCGGCAACGCCGAGAGCACCAACCCGGTTGTGCAGCGGGTGTACACGGTCAAGGGCTCAGCGCCGGAAATCGCCACGCTGCTTGGCACGCAGTATCCCAACCTGCGCGTGACACCGGTGGGACGGACAGGCCAACTGGTGCTGACCGGACCCAGCAACCAGCTCGACGCCGCCCTCGCCCTGCTGAACCAAGTCGATAAGCAAATCGTCGTTCAGAGCGCCCCCCCCGTCGTGCAGCGCACCTTTACGCTCAGCAACGCCCAGGCCACCGAACTGAAGGAAACGCTGGAAGGCACGCTGAAGCGGGCCCTGGGAACGCAGACAGGCGCAGCAGCAGGTACGACCACCGCGACCTCCGAGACCACCCAGCCCACGCCAGCAGAGTCCTCGGCCGCGTCTACCGGAGCCTCCATCATCGCCGACCAGCGTACCAACAGCCTGATCGTGCGGGGCACCCAGGCACAAGTCGACCAGATCGCCGAGCTGGTCCCCCTGCTTGACAAGGCGGTACCGCAGATCAACGTGCAAGTCCGCATTCAGGAAATCACCGAATCGGCCGCGCGCAACCTGGGCATCGACTGGTCGGCGGGCCTGGGCGCCTTTACCACCAACATCATCGGTGGAGCACTCACCGCGTTGTTTGACAGCACCAAGAGCTTTACCGGCCTGAACCTCGGCGCCACCCTGACCGCGCTGGAAACGCAGGGCATGTCAAAAAGCATCTATGACGGCAGCGTGACCTTGCAAAGTGGACAACGCCGCCAGGGGAACCAGGGAACCACCGAATCGTCGAGTGCCAACGCGGCAGCAACCATCAAGTCGGGCGGACGCCTGGAAGTCAACATCCCCAGCGCGTCGGGCAACATCACCAAGCAGATCGACTATGGCGTCATTCTCGACTTCATCAATCCGCAGGTGGCCAGCGACGGTTCGATCACCATCGGTGTGCGCAGCAACGTCAGCGACCTGCAGACGGCCATTACTGCCACCTCGATTCCCAACGTCCTGCAGTTCACCAACCGTGAGGCCAACACGACCGTGACCTTCAAAAGTGGTCAGACGGTCATGCTGGGCGGCCTGCTCAGCAACACGGAGCGCAGCACCAAGGAAGGCATTCCGTTCCTGTCGTCGATTCCGATCATCGGCAACCTGTTCTCGCGGACCTCGACCCGCAAGGACCAGACGCAGCTCCTGATCGTCATCACGGGCAACGTCGTTCAGTAAAGCGGATATTCAGCGGGGCGCGCCGAGTCGGCGCGCCCCGTTCTCGTTCAATCAAGCCCTCTTGCGCCCGGGCCGGGCTTTGCTACAGTTCGCTGCATGAGGTTCCTAACAGCCGGTGAGTCGCACGGGCCGCAGTTGACGGCCATCATCGAGGGGCTGCCGTCGGGGCTGCCGCTGACCAAAGCAGACATCGATCCCTGGCTGGCTTTGCGGCAAGGCGGGTACGGGCGTGGGCGGCGCATGGTCATCGAACGTGATGAAGTGCAGTTTCTGTCCGGCGTTCGTGCCGGACGCACTTCCGGGGCGCCCGTGACGCTGGCTGTCGAGAACCGCGACTGGCGCAACTGGACCGAGATCATGTCGCCAGAGCCCGGCGGCGAGCCGCGCAAGAAGGCCCTGACGGCGGCGCGCCCCGGTCATGCCGACCTGGCCGGGGGCATCAAATACCGCCACAAGGACCTGCGGGACGTGCTGGAGCGTGCCTCGGCCCGTGAAACCGCCGCGCGTGTCGCGGTGGGCGCCGTGGCGCTGAAGCTGCTGGGCGAACTGGGCATCGAGGGTGTCAGTCATGTGCTGTCGCTGGGAGAGATTGCCAGCGAGGTGCCCTTCGAATGGAGCCTCGCTCCAGGTATTGCCGACAGTCCGCTGCGCTGTCTCGACCCGCAAGCCACCGAGCGGATGATCGAGCGGATCGACCGGGCCAAGGCCGAAGGTGACACGCTGGGCGGCGTGCTGGAAATGCGCTTTCGGGGGCTTCCCGTTGGACTGGGCAGTCACGTTCACTGGGACCGCAAGCTCGACGGACGCATTGCGGGCGCTGTCATGAGTGTGCAGGCCATCAAGGGCGTGGAGATCGGGTTGGGGTTCGACGCCGCCCGCAGACCGGGCAGTGCCGTTCACGACGCCGTCTTCATGCGCGAGCAGCGCTACTCGCGTGACACCAACGGCGCCGGTGGCCTGGAGGGCGGCATGACCAATGGCGAAGACCTCGTGGTGCGCGCGGCCATGAAGCCCATTGCCACCCTGATGAAGCCGCTGCCGACCGTCGATGTGGTGACCCATGAAGCTGCCGACGCTGCACGCGAACGCTCGGACACGACGGCGGTGCCTGCAGCCGGCATCGTCCTGCAATCCGTCATCGCGTGGGTGCTGGCCGATGCCGTGATGGAAAAGTTCGGTGGCGATACCCTGCCAGAACTGCAAGAGCGAGTACGGACGGCGCGCGCCTTTGCCGAGACTTACTGAATGCACGCACACGACGGCACCCTCCCTGTTTTCGTGTCTCGCGAGTGGGCCCGGTTGTCCCTTTCGCAAGTGAACGCACCGTGATGGCCCTGTCACAGTTCTCCGAGCGGCTTGGCCTGACGCTCGAACCGTTCGAGTCCGTCGGCCGGGTTTCGCAGCGGTCACAGGCACCGAGCGATGATGCGCCGATTCGTCTAGACTGCAGCATCATGACTGGCCCCTCCCCTTCCCTGATCGAGCGTCCCGTAAGCTGGGTGGCCCTGGCAGGGTTCATGGGAACGGGCAAGAGCCGGATCGGGTGGGAACTGTCGCGGGCCCTGGCGTTGCACTTTGTCGATACCGACAAACTGATCGCGCGGGTCGCGGGTCGTCCGGTGCCCGAACTCTTCGCGCAGGAAGGCGAGGCGCGCTTTCGGGCTTTCGAGCGGGAAGTGGTTCGGCGCGTGGTTCGGCTCGACTACGCCGTCGTGAGCCTGGGCGGCGGCGCTTTTGTTGCCCCGGAAAACCGGCAGACGCTGCTGGCACGCGGACCGGTAGTGGTGTTGTGGGCCTCGCCGGAAACCATTCTGAAACGCACACAGCACACCGACCGGCCGCTGCTGAAAACCGAGCAGCCGCTCGAACGCATTCGCGGCCTGATGGCCGAACGTGAAGGCGCCTACCGCGAAGGTACCATTCACGTCAGCAGCGACGGACGGGCTTCGAGCGAGGTGGTGGACGAAATCGTCGGGAAACTCTGGCACTGGCAGCAAGACGAGGCCGAGGACGGCCACGAGCACACCCCCGGGATAACGCAGCTGCAAGGCGGGCATGAAGCGGATTGACGTTCAGGCCAGCGTTCCTTATACCATTACGGTAGGCCGGGGGTTACTTTCGGCCGTGGACATGCCGGAAAGCCGGCGCGTGCTCATTTACGACGAGGGCCTGCCCGGCAGCCTCGTCGAGCACGTCCGAAGGCGCCTTCAGACGGAGTTGAATCTTGCGGTGCCCTCTGGTGATGCGTGCAAGACGCTCGACGTGTACGGCACACTGCTTTCACGGCTGGCGGGGGCCGCGCTGGCGCGCGACGCGGCCGTGATCGGACTGGGGGGCGGCGCCACGACCGACCTGGCCGGCTTCGTGGCCGCGTCTTACCTGCGGGGCGTCGCCTTCTATACGCTCCCGACCACCCTGCTGGCCCAGGTGGACGCCGCGGTGGGAGGCAAAACGGGCCTCAATCTGCCTGAGGGCAAGAATCTCGTGGGTGCCTTCTGGAATCCGCGGGGTGTCTGGTGTGACGTGGATACCCTGGAGAGCCTTCCTGAGCACATCTTTCGGGAAGGTGCGTCCGAGGTCTTCAAGCACGGCCTGCTGACCTCGGGTGCACTGTGCGAGCAGGTGCTGGCGCCTGGCTTTGGTGCGTCCGCGTCCAACCTCGCCGAGGTGGTGGCCGACGCGGTGCAGGTCAAGGTCGACGTGGTCGTGCGTGATCCGACCGAACAAGGTGAGCGGGCCTTTCTGAATTTCGGGCATACCCTGGCGCACGCACTCGAAGCGGTGACCCGGCACGCGCTCTCGCACGGCGAAGCGGTCGGTTATGGCATGCACTTCGCGGCCCTGCTGTCGCGGGCGCAGGGCGGCGAGGACCTGACTCCCCTCACTTCACGCTTTCTGAGCTATCTGAAGCCTTCCCGGTTGCCGGAGCACCTCACCTGGGAACACCTTGAGCCGTTTATCGCCCGTGACAAAAAGGCTGACCGATCGGGAATGCGCTTCGTGCTGCTGCGCCGCATCGGTCAACCTTATCTGGAGCGCCTCGGAGAGGATCAGCTGCGCGACGTCTTCAATCTGTGGCGCGCACAGATGCGCGCCGTGGTTCAATAAGCCATGATCCTCGTCCTGAATGGGCCGAACCTCAATTTGCTGGGAAGCCGCGAACCGGCCGTGTATGGCCGCGAAACGCTCGAAGACCTGGAAAACGCCTGCGAGTCCTGGGGAGCGGACCTCGGGGTCACCGTCACGTGCCGCCAGAGCAATCACGAGGGCAACCTGATCGAATGGATTCACGAAGCCGCCGGAGCGGGCTTTCGCGCCATCGTCATCAATCCCGGCGCCCTGACGCATTACAGTTACGCGCTGCGCGACGCCATCTCCGGGCAGGATCTGCCCGTGGTGGAAGTGCACATTTCCAACGTGGACGCCCGTGAATCCTTTCGGCACGTCTCGGTCACCGCCGGGGTATGCCGCGGCAAAATCTCCGGGCTGGGCTTTGTCGGCTACCGCCTCGCGATGGAGTACCTGGTTGAGGTGAGCAACCAGAACTGATCGGCCAATGCCGTCACCCTTCTGCCGCACGGGAAATGCTGGGTTCGCAGCGTCGCGGGAAAGCAGAAAGCCTGCTGCCCAGGCGCTTGAGTTCCGCTGCCGTCCTCTGATAGACTCGCTCCTAGTGTTTTGCGCTTGGTAGAGCCGAGACCGCCGGAATGGCACCGGGACGCGCGACGCAGGGTTCCCCGACCCCGAAGCCGCGACAAAGCGCCGAAATCCAAACATTTCGGAGACGAACGGTGAAAACCTACGTACCCAAGGAAACAGAACAGAACTGGATTCTGGTGGATGCCGCAGGCATTCCACTGGGTCGCCTCGCGACGCTGATCGCTTCGCGCATTCGCGGCAAGCACCGCCCCGACTTCACCCCGAACATTGCCCAGGGTGACTACGTGGTGGTCCTCAACGCCGACAAGGTCGTCCTGACCGGTGGCAAACTGGATACCAAAGTGTACACCCGCTACACCGGTTACCAGGGCGGGCTCAAGACCGAAACGGCGCGTGTGGCCCTTGCCAAGCACCCCGAGCGCGTTATCGAGCACGCCGTGTTCGGCATGCTGCCCAAAGGCCGCCTTGGCCGCACCCTGCACACCCGTCTGAAAGTCTACGCCGGTGAGCAGCACCCCCACACCGCCCAACAGCCCCAGAGACTCGAGGTCAAGTGATGGCGACTGAACAATACTACGGAACCGGCCGCCGCAAAGCTGCGATCGCCCGCGTATTCCTGAAGCCCGGCGAAGGCAAGATCGTCGTGAACGGCAAAGAATTCCAGCAGTACTTCCGGGGAATCCTGCGTGCAGTTCACGCGCTGCAGGCGTTCCGGGAAACCGGCACGCAGGGCCGCTTTGATGCCTACATCACCGTGTCGGGCGGCGGCCCCACCGGTCAGGCTGATGCGATCAAGCTGGGCCTGTCGCGCGCCCTGCTGAAAGTCAACCCCGACTACCGCGCGCAGCTCAAGCCGCGCGGCCTGCTGACCCGCGATCCCCGCGAAGTCGAAAGCAAGAAGTACGGCCTCAAGAAGGCCCGCCGCGCTCCGCAGTTCAGCAAGCGCTAGAGCTCGTCTGTACAGAAGCGCGCCCGGCAAGCCGGGCGCGCTTCTCGCGGTATGGAGGCAGTTCCAGCAACGACCAGCCGCGTGAAACACTACACTGTCAGCGTGAAAGCGGTAGTGCTGTTCGACGGCGTCTGTAACCTCTGCCACGCCAGCGTGCAGTTTCTGCTGCGCCGCGACGTGCGGGGTGAATTGCGCTTTGCCTCGCTGCAGTCACGCGTCGGCCGGGAACTGCTCGCTTGCCATGGCGTGGCAGCTGACCTGCACAGCGTCGTGCTGATCGACCACGGGCAGGCTTACCAGGAAAGCGACGCGGTGGTGCACCTCGCGCGCCGACTTCCCTTTCCCTGGCGGCTGGCTTGGGGGCTGAGGGTCATTCCACGCCCGCTCCGCGATGCTGTCTACCGACTGGTCGCGGCCCATCGCTACCGGATCTTTGGCCGCACCGAGCGCTGTCTCGTACCCGAGGCGAACTGGCATGACCGTTTCCTGAATGACTGATCCCGAAACACTCCGTGCGTACCGGAATGTCTCCGCGTGCAAAGCCAGACCTGCCCAGGCGACAGGGTATCCTTCGAAGAGCGAAAAAGAGCAACACACGGACTGCGCGAAAGATTCGCCGCAGAGCGCACTCCGTAATGCCTTCGGGGAGCCGATCAGAGCGGCGGGGAATCCGGCTCCAGCTCGAACGGCGCCCGAAGGCCTTGCTCGGCCGTCTCGCGCGCCACCTGGGGTATGAACGACAACGCCAGGGCCGCCTGATAAGCGCGCCGGGCTGCTTCACGCTCGCCCAACGCGTCACGCACCTGACCCAGTCGGGCCAGCACCAGTCCGGGCAGTGACCGCGGATGGTCCACCACCGCGTGCGCAGCTCCTTCCAACAGATCGCGGGCACTGGCAAGATCGCCCACCGCGAGATAGATGTTGGCGGCAGCATATTGCAGTTCGGCTTTGGGCGTGATCATGTCACCGCCTTCACGCAGCAGCGCGGCGACCAGGGCCTCCAGGTCGTCGCCCTCTTCCAGACGCAGGGCCCGGTCGGCCAGCGCCCGCACGCGCGAACGCTCGCCGGGAGCGAACGCCGAGACATCCGGCAGACGCGCAATATCCAGCAAATCGGGCACGTCATCCAGCGAGGCAAAGACGACTCCCTGAAGACCTGCGAGCTGTCCCCGCAGACCGGACAGTCGTCGCCCACGGTGCGCGTTGCCCGGGCCCTCTCCCAGCACTTCACGCCGGCCCGCATGATACTCGCCTACGATTCCCAGCAGTTCCGGACTGGTCACCCGTTGAGCGGTCATTGGGACGCTCAGGGCGGCGCGCAACGTTTCGTCGAGCCGGGCTGCGGCGCGCAAACGCTCACGGCCCTGCGGATACTGACTCAGAAACTCGGGAAAGAGCGTGGCCTCGTCCTCGGCCCAGCGCCAATCGGAAGTCAGGTCATGTATCTCTATCCCGGCAGCGCCAAAGGCGTCGCGCGCCGGATGCTCGGGATCGGCGGCGCTGATCCAGTACACCGACCTCGCCGCCCACCCGTTCAGGAGCTCCACCAGGGTTGCCGAATTGTATTGAGGCGAGAGGCGCAGCAGGTCACCGATGTCGGGAAGCACGGTCAGGTTCACAGGGCACGTCCTTCGGGGCTCAGGATAGGGTACCGCCGGGCACAGCAGCGGTCTGCACGGGCGCGACGGAAAGCTCCCGACCGCCCGGCCCGCTCAATCATCGCCCGACACGGCGCGGGGAGCCGCGGGCACCCGTTTGCCGCCCCTCACGCCCGCCCTCATGACATCCTGAACGTCCTGAACGCGCCGAATCGCGTCGGCCAGGAAGCTGAGATCGGTCTGGTCACCCACGGTCAGACGCAGGTAGATGTGGGCAGTACCCGCCGCCGCCACCCCGGCTTCAATGCGCATGGGGCTGCGCTTCTGCTCGGCCACGACCGCCAGCACGTCGGCCAGCAGGCCCGGGCGGTCGGTCGCCACGACATCGAGATCCACAATGGAATTTCCGCGCGTCCCGGGATCCCATGACGCGCTGACACAGCGGTCGGATTCTTCTTTGAGCAACCGAACCATGTTGGGGCAGTCGATGCGGTGAATGGACACCCCGCGACCGCGGGTGATGTACCCCATGATGTGGTCGCCCCGAATCGGGTGACAGCAGTTGGCAATTTTGGTGGGGGCACTCATGCCCTCGACGTACACGCCGCCGGGCTCGACTTTCTGAACGGGACGAGGCTTCGGCGTCTGCTGCTCCTGCTCGAGCTGAGGCGCGAGCACTTTCGCAGCCTGCGAGCTGGCCAGTTTGCCGGCCTGGATGGCGAGATACAGATCGTCGGGATTGCGGGTGCCCAGCAGCTTCTCGGTGGCGTCCTCGAGCAGCTTGGTGCGCATCAGCTGGCGCACCGGCAGCTGACGTTTGCGCAGGTAGCGCTCCAGCGTATCGTGGCCGCTCTGCATCGCTTCCTGGCGCTCCTTGGCGCGAAAGAAATGCCGGATCTTGGCGCGGGCACTGCGCGTCACGGCAAAGTTCAGCCAGTCGTGACTGGGACCGCTGGAATTCCGGCTGGAGATGATCTCGACCATGTCGCCGTTCTTGAGCTGGTAGCCCAGCGGAACGATGCTGCCGTTGATGCGCGCGCCCACGGTGGTATCCCCGATGCGCGAGTGGATGTGGTAGGCAAAGTCCACGGGCGTTGAACCCTGCGGCAAATTCACCGTGTCACCTTTGGGAGTGAAGACAAAAACCCGCCCGGACAGCAGGTCGCTTTTCACCGCGTCCACAAAGTCGGAGGCATCGGTGATGTCCAGCTGCAACTGTCTCAACTGCACCAGCCAGTTCTCGCGGCTACGCTCGTCGAGTTTGCCGCCCTGCTTGTACATCCAGTGCGCGGCAATACCGAACTCGGCCACCTCGTGCATGCGCTGTGAGCGGATCTGCACCTCGATGGGCTGCCCTGCCGTCGAGATCACCGTGGTGTGTAGGCTCTGGTACCCGTTGGGTTTGGGCACCGCGATGTAATCCTTGAAACGGCCCGGGATCGGCGTCCACATCGAGTGCACCAGACCCAGCGCGTGGTAACACACGCGCTTTTCACGGGCGTCCTCGGCCCGTTCCTTGGCTTTTCCAGGTGGTGCCTCGACCGGTTTGGGCCGCAGAATGACCCGCACGGCCAGAAGGTCGAAAATCTGCTCAAGCGACTTGCCTTCCTTGCGCATCTTGTTGTGAATCGAATAGAGATGCTTGCCACGGCCGGTGATATCCGTCGATGCAACCCACTCGGGCAGTTCCACGTCCTCTTCCAGCGTGGCACGCAGTTGCTCCAGCGCGCCCACGATGTGACGCTCGCGTTCGCTTTGACGGGTGCGCAGGCGCCGCTCCAGCGACTCGTACGCGTCTGGGTCGAGGTACTTGAAGCTCAGGTCCTCGAGTTCCCACTTGATCTGCCCGATACCAAGGCGGTGAGCAAGCGGCGCGAAAATCTCCAGGGTTTCGCGGGCAATCCGCTGCTGCTTGTGCGCCGGCATGCTGGCGAGGGTGCGCATGTTGTGCAGTCGGTCAGCCAGCTTCACGATGATCACCCGGATGTCCCCGGTCATGGCGATCAGCATCTGGCGCAGGTTCTCGCTCTGCTCGTCGTGCAGGTTCGAGGACATCTTGGTGAGCTTGCTGACCTTGGTCTCGCCTTCCACGATGCGCCGGACGACCACACCGAAGTCCTGCTCGACCTGCTCGAAGGTCACGTCGGTGTCTTCGACCGTATCGTGCAGCAGCCCGGCGATCACCCCGTCGGTGTCCATACCCAGGTCGGCCAGAATCTGGGCGACGGTCACGGGATGGGTGATGTACGGCTCGCCGCTCTTGCGAAGCACGCCGTCGTGTGCGCGCTCGGCAAAATGGTAGGCGCGCGCGACTCGGTCCTGGTCTTCGGGAGAGCGGTCAGAGAGCGTCGACATCAGCTGCTCG